>NZ_WASP01000006.1:0-256928 GCF_009712225.1 Desulfovibrio sp.
TCTTCTTCTTTCCCTCACCTGCCATCTCTTGACATTTCCCTTTGATAGCTGCCGTTCAGAACCTGTCAGGGGCTGATTTGCGCAAACCGTTTTTATCGCCCTGAACAGCATCAGCGCAAAACTCTTGATGCACATGTACCTGAGTACGTTGCGCTCGAAATTCCACGCGTTTTTGTCAGGACGAAAAACGCGTATCTTGCTGATCCCCTCAATACTTGCAATCGCTACCGCGTATGCTCCGGCGAGTCTAAGGTGAGCACAGCTTCTATCAGACCCCTTTATCCAACGGCGAAAAGGAGAAACCATATGCCGATCATACGTCGCAACTTTTTCGCAGGCGAATTACCCAAGCTAGTTGCGAAATAGTCATCTCACCAAGAAGCGAAACTGCATGTTTTGCAATCTGGCGATTTCATTTCGATGTGACCAATTTTTACTAATTTCTCTTTCAACTGTATTTCACACCGATAAAATATAGATTTTGGCAGCCATGCTGGCTAACATGATAAAAACTGCCTCTGTGCATGGATGATTGCTCTTCGATCATTATTCCGTATTCCCATGAAATAATTCCAAGATATGCGCCTTTCATATAGCCGCACCCATAATTGCGTGCTGATAGTGGAGCCCCCATGAAGTTTACTTCTGTCAATTTGCTGGACGAACTTGCCAAGCCCGAATTTTCATCGCTGCTTTCTGCTTTTCAGGAGCGTCGCTTTGCCAGGCAAAGCATGATCTTTTCTCCCAGCTATGATGATGAAACTGACTTCGCGTCTTCGTCTGCGCCAGAAAGGCCCGAGGACCTGAATTCGCCTGACAATTATGTGTTTATTGTCCGGCAGGGGCTAGTGCGTGTGTATCTTGCCTACGGTGAAAAAGAATTTACTATCGCCTTTCTCAAACCTGGTGACGTATACGTGAGCCATTCCAGCGCGCTGGTGCAGGCAGTCGAAGAGACCACCATTCTTGTGGTCGACACAGCCACCTTCAACCGTCGCATGATGGCTGTGCCGCAGTTTACTGTAACGGTGGTTCGTGTCTTGGGTGGTATTCTCAAAAACACGTTCAGCATTGTGGATGGCCTTGCCCTGCGCGATGTTTCAGCCCGCCTGGCCCGTTACCTTGTTTCCACGGCGCAGGAAAACACTCCTGGTCCGGATGGCCGTCGCCGGGTACGCCTGCACCTTTCTGGCGAAAAGTTGGCTCAAAGCCTCGGGGCGACCCGTCAGACAATTTCAACCCTGCTTACTGACCTCACCCGCTCAGGCATCCTGCTCAAGGAGCAGCGCGGCGTATATTGCATCATGGATGAAGCCCGCCTGCGCGAATTGCTCGACTAGCCATTTGTTTCTTCCTTGCGCAAAACAATGTGGCGGTGTCAGGGACACAGCATTGCAACATCACCTCACGACTCGGCTTATGCTTCGGCCTTACGACTTCGATTCAAGCTTTGTGAACTAGGAATTTTGTATCATCTGTGCTTTGTCGGCCACCCGACAGACATCTTTTCATGACTGTGATACCACAAAGTCAAAGATGGCGGCGCAGACTTGGAGCGTCGCAAAACCTCAATGTTTGTGGGGCAGTTATGGAAAGCAAAAAACGCGATATTAATGACATGTCCATTTGGGATGATGCCAAACGCATGCTGGCCAAGGCCAGAGCCGAGGGCGTAGAAACAGCGTGGGACAGGCTGGATCAGCAGACACCTCACTGCCGGTTTTGCGAACTTGGCACAACTTGCCGCAACTGCGTCATGGGGCCGTGCCGCATCAGCGCCAAGGCCGAACCCGGCGGGAAACTTTCTCGCGGAGTGTGCGGCGCAGATGCCGACGTGATTGTGGCGCGCAATTTTGGCCGGTTTATTGCCGGGGGCTCTGCCGGTCACTCAGACCATGGGCGCGACGTTATTGAAGCGCTGGAAGCCGTGGTTGAAGGCCGCGCCCCTGGTTATCAGATTCGCGACGAGGAGAAATTGCGTCGCATCGCCGCAGAGCTGGGCGTCGCCACTGATGGCCGCGATGCCCTTGATGTGGCGGCAGATGTGGTAGAAGTCTGCTACAGCGATTTTGGCAGCAGGCGCAAGGCCGTAAATTTTGTCTCGCGCGTGCCTGCAAAGCGGCGGGCCCTGTGGGACAAGCTTGGCATAACCCCGCGCGGCGTCGACCGTGAAATTGCCGAAATGATGCACCGCACCCATATGGGCTGCGACAACGACGCACCCAATACCCTTCTGCACGCGGCGCGCTGCGCCCTGGCCGACGGCTGGGCGGGCTCCATGATTGCCACCGAGCTATGCGATGTGCTCTTTGGCACGCCCAAGCCCAAGATGGCCACGGCCAACCTTGGCGTTATCAAAAAAGATACTGTCAATATTCTGGTGCACGGGCACAATCCCGTAGTGTCCGAAATGATTCTGGACGCAGCCCGCGACCCAGAAATGGTCGAGCTTGCCAAAAAGAACGGCGCAACCGGCATCACCGTGGCAGGCCTGTGCTGTACCGGCAACGAATTGCTCATGCGGCAGGGCATTCCCATGGCCGGTAACCATCTGATGACAGAGCTTGCCATCGTTACCGGCGCGGTAGAAGCGGTTGTGGTAGATTATCAGTGCATTATGCCCAGCCTTGTGCAGGTTGCAGGCTGCTACCACACCCGCTTTATCGACACGGCCTCCAAGGCTCGCTTTACCGGCGCGATCCATTTTGATTTCCATCCTGAAAACGCCCGTGAAGAAGCCCGCAAGATTGTGCGCATGGCTGTGGATGCCTTTGTGGAGCGCGACCCCAAGCGCGTGGAAATTCCCGTTGAACCAGTGAGCATTATGACCGGATTTTCCAACGAGGCTATTCTTGAAGCCCTGGGCGGTTCGCTTGATCCTCTGCTGGATGCCGTAAAGGCTGGCACGGTGCGTGGTTTTGTGGGTGTGGTTGGCTGCAACAACCCCAAGATCAAGCATGATTCGGCCAACGTGGGGCTGATGAAAGCCCTGATCAAGAAGGATATAATGGTACTGGCCACAGGCTGCGTAACTACGGCGGCTGGCAAGGCTGGCCTGCTGGTTCCTGAAGGTGCGTCCATGGCGGGCCCTGGCCTGCAAAGCCTGTGCGGTGCTCTGGGTATTCCCCCGGTGCTGCACCTTGGCAGCTGTGTGGACAACGCACGCATCATGCAGCTCTGCGCCCTCATTGCCAACGCACTGGGCGTGGATATTTCCGATCTGCCCGTGGGCGCGTCCTCGCCGGAGTGGTACTCGGAAAAGGCAGCGGCCATCGGCATGTATGCCGTGGCCAGCGGCATCTACACCCATCTGGGCCTGCCGCCCAATATTCTTGGTTCGGAAAAAGTGACGGATATCGCCCTTAATGGTCTGGAAGAAATTGTGGGCGCCTCCTTTGTGGTTAATGACGATCCCGAAAAGGCGGCTGATCTGCTGGATGCCCGCATCCGGCAAAAGCGTCAGGGCCTGGGCTTGCAGCCCTAGGTTTGCAAGGCGGGGCAGGGCGGGGCATGACTGCCCGCCCCGCAGCACCAAACAGCAAACCCCACAGGCAAATCCCAGGAGGCTTGCATGAAGATTGCCATTTCTGGCAAAGGCGGCGTGGGCAAAACCTCGCTTACCGCGTGGCTTGGCGATTATCTGGCCCGACACGGCGAAAAGGTCTGGCTGGTGGATGCCGATACGGCACTTTCGCTGGGGCAGGCATCTGGCCTAGACCGTGCGGCGCTGCCAGAACCCCTCACCGTCCGAGCGGCTCTTATTGAAGAGCGCATTCGGCCCGCTGGCAAGGGCGGCATGATGGATCTTGATCCGCACGTGAGCGACCTGCCAGAAGTGCTCTCCGCACCTTTGCCTCTGACTGGCCCTGCCCATGCCGAGCAGGGCGAAAAGCGCCTGCTGGTCATGGGGCCGCTGACCAATGCCGGGGGCGGGTGCGCCTGCGAAAGCAATGCCCTGCTCAAGGCTCTGCTGGCCCATCTGGTGCTCGACAGGCGTGAGTGGGTACTGGTGGACATGGAAGCCGGAGTGGAGCATTTGGGGCGCGGAACCGTGGCTCATGTGGATGCGCTGCTGGTTGTATCAGAACCGAGCATACGCTCGCTTGAAACAGCTGCCGAAGTGGCCCGGATGGCCAGCGACCTGGGGCTGCAGCGTCAGGTGCTGGTGATCAACAAGGCAAGTAAGGGACAGGCCGCGCAGATGCCACTGCTGGCGTACCTGCCTGAGCAGCGCATAAGCATGCCCGACCTTGAGGCCCTGCGGCAGAGGCAGCTGCATTCTGGCTCTGTGCTGGGGCTTGGAACGCAGACGGAAGAAGAACTGGACAGATTTTGTGAAGCCCTGCTGCAAAAAATAGAACAGAGCGCCAACATTGCAAAATAATGGCAGGTCTGTCCCGCGTAATCGGTGCGGGCAGACAGTCTGCAGCGTATATTCCAGCCCCGGTCATGCCGGGGCTTTTTTGTGCCCGGTGACGGAACCCAAAGAGCTTGCGGCAGCTGGCGTGCCTATTTGTCCTGTCCGGCCCGCGCGTTGAAGTTGCGCACAAAATCCAGGCAATCCCCGCCAGCAAGCGGACGGCTGAAGTAGTAGCCCTGAAACGTCTGATAGCCAATGCGGGTAAACACGCGCAGCTGCTGTTCGTCTTCCACGCCTTCCACAACCGTTGTTATGTGCAGGCTGCGGCTCAAATCCAGAATGCTGCGCACTATCTGTTCCTGCACATTGCTGTTGAGGCTTTCTGTCAACGAGCGGTCAACCTTGACTGTGGTGACAGGAAAGGCCCTGAGGTAGCGCAATGAGGTATGCCCCATGCCAAAATCGTCTATGGCGAGGCGTACGCCCAATACCCGCAGGCGGGTAAGCAGATCAAGCGTACGCGAATCCGGCTCGAGAATGGATGATTCGGTGATCTCCAGCTCCAGCTGGGTTGGTTTTAGTTTTTGTCCATACAGGGTATCCAGCACCATTTTTGCAAAGTTGGCATTGCGCAGCTGGCGCGGTGTAATATTTACGGCGATCACCAGATCGTGCGGCACGGCGGCGCTCCAGGCCGCGCGCTGCTTGCAGGCCTCAAGCAGAATGAACTTACCAAGCCGGTCAATGAGGTTCATGTCTTCTGCCAAAGCAACGGTAATGGGCGGCGCAATGGCCCCGTACACAGGGTGATCCCAGCGCAGCAGGGCTTCTACGCCAACCACTCGTCCCGTAGCATGGTTGCACTGCGGCTGAAACACCAGATACAGCTGGTTTTCCTTTTCATTGAGGGCGCGTTCCAGATCATTGGCAAGGGTGTGGGCCAGCCGCCCCACCTCGCCCGGTAAGGTAATGCACTTGCATTTGTCGGGCGCGCTGGATTCGCAGCGGCAGGCAACCTCAAGCAGGGCCTGCATCACCTGCCTGCCGTGCTTTTCGCGCACAGCGTCTGAAAGGGCCACAAAGGGCAGATAGATCAAAAAGCCTAGTGCCAGGTTTATAAGCTGAATCACCGAACCGTTGATGCTGCCCGTGGCCACATAGCCGCTAATCAGCGGGGGAGTTGTCCAAGCTACGCCAATGCTGGTGTACGGTAAAAAATCCATAACCGTGGCTGTATAGGCCACCACAGTCTGCACGGCTGGCACCAGCAGAAAAGGAATGGCAAAGGCCGGGTTGAGCACCAGCGGTACGCCAAAAATAAGCGGTTCGTTAACATTGCAGAGGGCAGGCACAAGAGCCAGCAGGCTGAGCTTCTTCATGCCACGGTCGCGGCAGCGCGCCAGAATGGCAAAGCAGAGGGCAAAGGTAGAGCCAGAGCCGCCCATGCGGGTAAATGTATCAAAAAAAACCTTGGTAAATACAAAAGGGGGCGTTGTGCCGTACATGGCAGCCTTGGCGTTGACCAGGCCAGCCGGAGTGAGGATGTTAACATCCACGGCGTTGAGCACGTTGGGGCCGTGCGCGCCAAAAAACCAGAGAATCTGCGATGCCGTGCCGTACAACAGCCCAAAGCCCAGCCCATTGCCGCTGTGCAAAAAAGGCAGGGCCAGCAGATTGCTTGTGGCCTGCTGCAGGTCTGCAGCGCCATAAATCGTCAGTACAAAGCGTATGCATGTAAAAAGCAGTATCGTGCCCACGGCTGCGGGCATAACCTTGACCACATCGCGCACCACGGGGTCGTGCCCGGCGACTTCTTCTGGCAGATGAAAAACACGCAACCGTGCCAGCCGCACAAAAACAGAGCTGCTGGCCATGGCTACAATCATTGCCAGCAAAAGCCCCCTGTCCATGGAAAAACTCATGGTCCATGAGCCGGTTTCTTCTGGTGCCACAATGACGAAAAAACACGAGAGCACAACAAGTGAGCCCAGCATGGGGCTGATGGCGGGGGCAGACGGGCAGGTGAGGCTGGCGCGCATGGCGTTTGCCCCACCGAGGGCGCAAGCTAGCGCCAGCGCGGCAATGCCAAAGGTTGCCGAGGTGAGGTTGTCGCATGCGCGTACCCCGGCAGGACCAAGCAGCGTATCTACAACTTTTTGAGCTTCGGGAAAGGGCAGGTTGCGCAGCAGCAAGGTAAACGAGCCAACCAGAATAAGCGGCAAAACGATGAACAGTCCTCGCCGGATGGAGAGGAAGGCCGGGCGTCCGCTCAGGTCATCCAGCAGGCACAAAAGTGATTGGGCCAGGTTTCTGCTGTTCATATATTGGTTGTCGCTTGCAAACTCACCCTTGGGTCACAGGCGTGCCCTTGCAGCTGGGCTGCGGCAGCGCATGCTCTGTTTTGTAAAGCTGTCGTCGTGGGGGCACGCGAAGCCAATTCGTCGCATTCAGGCGCAACAATCAGAATCCGTTGGAAAATTACGGTGCGTGCTCAAACTATTAGCAGCCTATGTAATATCAGGAACCAAAACAATCAAGCTTGCAGACGCATAACACGAACAAATCTGTGCAATTATGAAATTGTTTTGGTTAATATAGGGGGGATTGCAACCTCAAATGGATTGCTTGGCGGGGTTCTGTTGCGTAGTTGTGATTAACTAATGGTTAATAATGTGCATTTTATATTAAAAAATTGTTTCACTTTTTATTTTATAAATTTATATGTCTAATGTGACATGAGAATGAATATGGAATGGTTCACCGCGCAACTGGCTTTTGCTGCTTAACTATTTTATTCCTGCCGGTCTTTTCGGGGTGTTTTATCAAGGGCGTAAACAATGCTGATAAGAAAAACAGTGCCAAAAAGCATAAATTGCGCGCCAAAAATCCAGAACACCAAAGGCACGGTAAAATAAAAGGCCCGCATACCCATGGAAAAATGGTTTGCCCCCATGTTGAGGTATTTTTTTGCCATGCAGCTGATCTGTGAGGTGTCTTCAGAAACGGTTTCTGCGCCCAGCATAAAGGCAACATGGGTGTATAGACGAAGCGAAGAAGTAAAACAGAAAAATGCCAGAAAAAAATTGAGCAGCAGGGCCAGAACCTTGAAGGCAAACATGTCGGAAGTCACAGAACCAAAAAAATTCAGCGAGTGCCATGTGTGGCGCACATTTTCGCCATTACCGGTCAGCGAAAGCACGCCTACGGCCAGCAGAACGCTGGTGGAGGCCATAAAGGTAGAGGCCATGGTGGCATTGCGCAGGGTTTGTACAGCGAGAATAGCGTTCTTTTTTTCAAGTACCGAGGCAACCCACTGAACCCTTGCGGTGCTGGAAATGCCGTGAATGGTGAAGCCAGGATCGACCGCTTCCTTGTGACGAATGTAGAAATTGTATGCTGCATAGAGGGCCACAGACAGACAGAAAAACAGCAGGTCAAACGTATACATGAGCCCTCCATTGGCGCGGGTGATAATTTGCGCCTTATTGGCATATACTACTGTTGCCGCCGGTGAGGCAACAGCAATCCCCGCGTGGTGGAGGCACAAGAATTGCCGGATGCAGATTTGCTGCATGCCGTGCAGACCTTGCTGCAATCAGGCTTTCAGCCCTTTTTCCAGACGTTTTACGCACTCCGTAATGTCTCCAAGCTTGAAGGGTTTGGCCACAAAATCAAATGCCCCCTTTCGGAACGATTCCTTGGCCGTATCGAGCGTGGCAAACCCGGTTATGACCACAATGCGCGCCTGCGGCAGTAGCTGGCGGGCGCGTTCAAGTACCTGAAAGCCGTCGGCTCCTTCCATCTTGAGGTCGGTTATCACAACATCAAAGGCTTTTTCGGTCATGCGCAGCAAGGCCGCCGCGCTGTCGGTGAAGGTTTCCACTTCGTACCCGGCTTTTTGAAAGGCCGGTTTTAGCCGTTTGCAGACAATGGGTTCGTCATCAAGCACCAGTATGCGCAGTGCTGTCATGGTTTTCTCCCGTGTGGCTGCCGTGGTCGGCAGTGGCTATGGATTCGATGGCCTCAATAAAGGCCAGCGCGTGTTGTGTAATCTGTTCGTCATTGCTCATGCGCGCGTCAAGCTGGCGGGCATAGGCCACAAGGCCGCCCAGCATGTGCATGCGAACAAGCATGCGCGACGCGGAAAGTTTTTTTATTCTGCCCACCACCAGATCGCCGTGAACCTCAACCCTGAAATCAAACCTGTCCAGCACATCGGCCACAAAACGCGCCCTTCGCGAGCGCCGCACCAGTTCGGTAACGCCGCCAAGAAAGCGAAAATAGATATAGTTGTCGTTGATCTGGTCAGAAATGTAGGCATCAATGGTATTGTAGTGGTAGCCCAGCCGCATGTTTACGTTCATGTAGTCGCGCAGGGCCACCGCCAGGTTACGGCCCACCCTGTCTGGCCCCGCCTGCGAGGCTGTGAATGTGCGGGTAAAGCTGGACATGAAGCTGCCAAGATCAACAGGAACCGGGTCCGTATCCCACATGCCGGACATTTCCAGCCCGTGCATGAAAGCCCGCAGCGGAACGGAAGTTATCTCATCCATGCGCAGTGTTGTTGCAGCCTGTTCGCAGCTGGTTCCACCGCCAGCGTCAATGACCGTAAGCCCCAGGGGCGGTCCGTCTGTGAGCCTGCGGGCAGGTGCGTGGTGCAGGGCATCGTGGCGCTGGCTCAGGGCCACAAGGGCCTCAACGGCTTTTTCGTGAATATAGCGAGTAATATCGTGATAGGTGCGGCATGCCTGCGGCCTGAAATTGTCTGAGTGCGGATCCACAAGGTTGAGGGGGGCAATGTGTTTGAGAAGCCGGCGCAGCAGGCGGTATTCGTACGATTCTTCAAACATGTCGGGCTCTGTGCGTTCAAATCTGTCCAGTTCGGCAATGCGGCCCTGATAAACCACGTTTTGCGTGGCATCGAGGGTAATTTCATCGCCGTCACGCAGCAGGCTGGTGGCTACCTCTGTGTTGACCAGAGCGGGAACCCGTTGCTCTCGGGCAATGGTGGCCATGTGGCCTGTGGGCGAGCCAACGTCGGTGATGATGCCGCTGGCGCGCCGCATAACGCGGGCATAGCGGGGCGAGGTGTACTTGGAAACAAGAATGCCGCCCTCGGGAAACTGGTCGAGGTCTGTGTTGTGGTCAACCAGCACCACCTTGCCCACGGCCACGCCGCGCTGCGCCACCAGCCCCTTGCCCGCAAAGATGACTTCGGCGTTCTGGGTGGCGGCCTGAACAGGGATGGAAAGGCCGTAATCGCCGCCCGAGCGCAAGGGGCGCGACTGCAGAATGTGCAGCTGACCCTGTGCGTCAAATGTCCATTCCACATCCTGCGGGCGCTTGTAATATCGCTCAAGCGACATGCCCACCCGGGCAAGCTCGGCCAGTTGCCCTGCCGCTAGGCAGGGAATGCCCTGCAGCGGTTCTGGCACTTCCTCCCACACAAGGTCGCCCTTGGGTGCTGCTGCAAGCCTGCGCGTTTTGTGCGAAATGGCATGGCTCTGCATCGGGTATGGGGGCGTACGGCTCAGAAAAAATGTGTCGGTGGCGGTTTCGCCCGAAACGACGGCAGCGCCACCGCCCCAGGTAGCGCTGATAACCATGGTTTCACACGACTGGCCGGGGGTCTGCGTACAGGTAAAGAGCACACCGCTGACGTGGCTTTCGACCATCAGCTGACAGCCCACGGCCATAGCCACCTCGTTTTCGTGGTAGCCGCGATCCATGCGGTAGCGCCACGCTTCAATGGAATAGGTGCTGGCAATAACCCGCTTATAGGCTTCAACCACGCGGGCGGGGGGCACGTTAAGCTCTGTGCCGTATTGCCCGGCAAAGCTCGAATCTCCGTCTTCGCCCCAGGCGCTGCTGCGCAGGGCAAGGCGCAAGGGCTTGTTGTTCTGCACGCCCAGCACGTCCACCATGGCGTCTATCTGCGCCACCAGCCGCCAGGGAAGGGGGGAATCCATGATGCGTGTCTGCACAATGTCAGAGAGTTCGTGCAGGCCCAGTTCCGAGCCATCCCACTGCTCAAGGCCATCCTTGACCAGCTCGAGCAGGCCGTTGCGCGACATGAATGCAAAAAAGGCCGTGGTGGTGATGGCAAAGCCGTTGGGCGTTTGCAGGTGCAGGCGGTTGGCGAGATCGCCAAGCTGCGAAATCTTGCCGCCCACCTCGTCTTCGGCTTCGATGCCGATATTTTTGAAAGGCAGCACCATGCGCCCGCCCTCAACCTGCCGGCGGCCCGCAATTTCCTCCTGCAGGCAGTGTTGCACGCGTTCAAAGGCAAGAAACAGTGCGGCATTCTTGTTTTGCGTCAGCACACTCATGTCTGAAATGAGCTTGAAAACCTGGTCGTTGAGTTCGGAACAGGCATCTTCGATATATTTTCGGTCAAAAATGTATTCGCCACCAAGCTTGTCGCCCATGTCGGCCATGAGCTCGAGAATACGGTTGTTGCGTTCGAGAATGCTTTTGAATTTTTTGAACAGCAGGGCAAAGGTTACGCCTTGTTCGCTGCGCCAACCTGTCAGCATGTCGGCCAGACGTGCCAGAATTTCCATGCTTTCCTCCTGCTGTTGCCGGGTTTGCGTCGCAAGGCACGGGAGAGCGCTGCCGCTCCCCCGCGCCCTGCGCAAGACTAATGCGCGCCGCCCTTGCTCTGGCAGAGCAGGCCGATGGCCAGACCACCAAAGATTGCCACCAGGGTGGACAAGATGCCGTAGAGCAGGCTGCTGTTTTTGGCCATGTCGTCTATCCATGCGGGCATGCCCACAAGCTTTACGCTCACTGGGGCAGATACGCTGCCCGCAATGGAGCCTTCGTTCAGGGCAAATATCTCAACCGCGTATGTGCCGGGCGACAGCCGCGAGGGAATGCGCAGATCAGCGGAAAAACGGCCGTTTTCTGCTGTTGTAATGCCCCCGGTAGTTTCTCGGTACAGGCCGTCCTGCTGCTTCAGTTTTATGAGCTCGGCGGCAAGGTCGAGGTCGTTCGCCATTTGTTCCTGAACCTTTATGCCGTTGTGTACGGCGGCCAGTCCCAGTTCGTCGCCGTGAACCCGGGCCAGAGGCTGGGATGAGGTCACCAGAAAGACAGTTGGTACGTGTTGCAGGTGCACCGTGCCAAGGTTCATCCACAACAGGTTAAAGACTTTTCCCTTCTGGCGCAGGGCCAGGTCGGCAGGAGCGCCCGTAAAGCGGGCCACGATTTCGCTGCCCTTGGGGGCCAGGCCTTCAACGTGCAGCACCGTGCCCCGATATGAGGCAGAAATGTCTATGTTGTCTGGTTTGATGGTGAGCTCGACCGCATCACCAGCCTGCGCCGTGGTGGCGCTGCCCAGCGACAAAACCAGCGCCGCCGCAGAAACAAAACGTAAAATTGCCTTACAGCGCATGGTTAATGCCCCCCCGCATAGGCCAGCAAAACATCTGGCCGGGCCAGCAGATCGTAGAGAATTTTGCCCATGACCACCAAGACCAGGGTGGCAAGCAGTATCTTGAGCTGGTCTGCGTGCAGCTTTTTGCCAATGCGGGTACCCAGTTGCGCGCCAATGGATGATCCGATGAGCAGCAGCAGGGCAAGAATGAAGTCCACCGTGTGGTTTTCAATGGACTGCATGATGGTCACGTTGACGCAGGTAAAAAGAATCTGAAACAGGCTGGTGCCAACCACCACATGCATGGGCATGCGCAGCAGGTACACCATGACGGGAACCATGATAAAACCGCCGCCAACACCCATGATAGCCGCAAGTATGCCCACAAGCGTGCCAAGCCCCAGTGGCATGAGCACGGAAAGACGCACGCCGGACCGCACAAAGTCCATCTGCCAGGGCAGGTTGCGCAGGCCTCGCTGATAGCTTGATTCGCCTCTGGCTGGCTTGGTGCTGGCCGTGCTGGTCTTGGGCGCACGCATGGATTGCAGGCTTTCGTAAAACATGTAGCCGCCCACAAGGCCCAGCATGAGAACGTAGGTCAGGTTTATGAGGAAATCAGCGTTGCCCAGCGCCCGCAGCAGCTTGATGACCCGCACGCCCACACAGCCACCTGCCACGCCGCCCGCCAGCAGCAGGAATCCCATTTTGAAATCAACGTTGCCCAGCCTGAAATGGGCCAGTGTGCCAGAGGTGGATGCGCCGATAATCTGGTTTGAGTCAGATGCGGCGGCCACGGTTGGGGGAATGCCCAACATGATGAGCAGCGGGGTCATAAAAAAGCCGCCCCCAACGCCAAAAATGCCCGAAAGTAGCCCCACAGCTCCGCCCAAACCCAGAATTGCAGCCATGTTTACGCTGTTGCCCGCAATGGGCAGGTACATATACAGCGGTATGTTCATACGTCAGCCTCGTGGTGTTGCGTCAACTGTTTTTGTGAATTTACTATTTCAACCCTGCAGGAAATTCTGTGTCGAACTGACTGCAATACAGAAAAATTCCGTTCAAACTGTCCCATATCTGCACGTTCAAGTTCGTGAATAAAAAGTGTTATTCCGTTATTCTGAATGAATGCTATTATTGATTCCTGGTATCCTCCCTCAAGAATTGTGTATTCAACGTGTATTCCTTCTGTTCTGGCATATCCCACAAGCAGTTCCAGACGCTGCCGTGCCGGGTTTGTGATCACGCACGCCTTTTTGTGCACAAACAGCACATACAGCCGCGCCTGAATGCGTTTTGCCAATGAGCATGCGTGTGCCATGGCTTCGTGCTGGGGATGTAACTGATCAACGGCCACCAAAATACGTTCCATGCGCCACCTCGTGGCAGCGCTTAGGCAAATGTGATGCCAAGGCTGATTTTGAAAAAAATGTTTTTTAAAAAAGCTGGTTATGTGGAGATGTAGATGAAATTTGAAAATCTGTTGTTTTCATTTTGAAAAGCATGTAAAAAATACTCGTGAAAAATGTTTCAAAATGAAAACTTGGCAGGTTTGTGCCTGTGCTGCTGCGGCGGCGGGGGAGAAAATTCATGGAGAATACGGCCAGCGGGGGCCTTGCGGCAACCGGGGGAATACATCGTATCTTTGCGGATTCTGGCGATTTTTTTCATTCCATCAAGGGCAAGATATTTATTCTCTTCGCGGTTACGTTTCTGTCCATCGGGGTACTGGCGGGGCTGAATTACTGGAGCCTCTCGACCGTAAGCCAGCGCCTCTTTCTGGGAGAAAAATACGACGACCTGCTCAACAACATTCTTGAAGTGCGCAGGTACGAAAAAAATTATTTTTTTTACAATGATGCAGAAAGCCTGCGCGAAGGCATCGTGTATCTTGACCGTCTGGATGACCTTGCCGCCGAGCTTGGCAACGACATGGCCATGCTGGCTGGCGATGCGCAGCAAAAGTATTTTATGGGGCTGCTTGCCCGCTACGGACAGGCTATGCGCACGCTGGCACACGGTGGAGCAGCGGGGCAGGAGGAGTTGCGTACGCTTGGCAAATCGCTGACTGAAGCGGCCGACCAGATACGCAGCCAAAAGCGCGAGCGTGCACATAAGGCGCTCAAGCATACCCACATCATGCCGGTGGCTTTTTTGTCGGTCTTTTTGTTGCTCATGGTTCTGGTGATCAAGCTGATTTCGCAGGGCGTGCTGCGTCCGCTGGGCATTGTAGCGGCGGGCACAGCGCGTGTTGGGCGCGGCGATTTCAGCCCCATTGCCACCGGGGCCGAACAGTTGAGCGAAATTGCCGATTTTATACAGGCGTTTAACCGAATGTCGCACGAGCTGGCCGTGCATCAGGAACATCTGCTGCAAGCCCGCAAAATGGCTGCACTGGGAACATTCACGGCGGGTATTGCCCACGAGCTCAACAACCCCATCAACAATGTGCTGTTGAGTGCAGAAGGACTGCGCGAGGATTACAAGGAATCCATCGACGCCAACGGGCAGGAAATGATCGACGACATCATGCAGCAGGCCGAACGGGCCTCAGATATCGTGCGTAATCTGCTCAATTTTTCCCGTACGGGGCACCCTGCCTCAGAGGGGCTGTGCCCTGCAACGGTGGTGGGTTCAACGGTGAACCTGCTCAAAAATCAGGTGCTGCTGGCAGGAGTTACCCTGAATGTGGATGTGCCGGAATCCCTGCCCGATATCTGTGGCGATTTGCGCAGCCTGCAGCAGGTTTTTATGAATCTGCTGCTCAACGCCATTCAGGCCACGCCCGGCGGCGGTACTGTGAGTATAAGTGCCCGCAAGCGTGAGCAGGGTATGGTTGCCTTTGAAATAAGCGACACAGGCCCCGGCATACCGGCAGACATACAGGAAAATATTTTTGAGCCCTTTTTTTCAACCAAGGAGGTCGGCAAGGGCACCGGGCTGGGCCTTGCCGTAACCTATGCGCTGGTGCACCGTTACAAGGGGCAGATCATGATGCGCAGCGCGCAGGGAGAAGGTGCTGTGTTTACCGTGGTGCTGCCAAGCATCAATGCAGAAAAGCCGTGTGAAAAGGAGTAAGGGATGCCCCTGCGAGTTGCCATAGTTGACGACGAGCCGGTTGTCTGCAAACGCCTGAGCCAGGCGCTTGCCAAGGAAGGCTATGCTGTGGAGGCCTTTGTGAGCGCCCGCTCGTTTCTTGAAGCCATGATCGAGCGACCTTTCGACGTGGTTTTTTCAGACATGCTGCTGCCCGACATGAACGGCCTTGAACTTTTGCCCAGGATCAAGGGGTTGAGGTCGGAAACCGAGGTTATCATCGTTACGGGCCACGGCACCATTTCCACCGCCATCGAGGCCATGCGCGAGGGAGCCTTTCACTACGTCACCAAGCCAGTGAATTTTACGGAAATTCGCACGCTGGCCCGCCACGCGCAGGAAAAAATCGCCATGCGCATGGAAAATACCCGCCTGCGCGAGGCCCTGCTTGGGGCAAACGGGCTGTCGTCCATTGTGGGCAACAGCCCTGCCATGCAGGAGCTGTTTGCGCTTATCCGCAAGGTGGCGCCGGTTGACTGCAATGTGCTTGTTCAGGGCGACAGTGGCACGGGCAAGGCCCTTGTGGCCCTGGCCCTGCACCACCTGAGTCCGCGTCGCAACCAGCCTTTTGTTACCTTCAACTGCGGCGGCTTTACCGAGGAGCTGATCAGCAGCGAACTTTTTGGCTACGAAAAAGGCGCTTTTACAGGGGCTGTGAACGCCAAGGTGGGCTTGCTCGAGGCTGCCACGGGCGGCACGGTCTTTTTGGACGAGGTGGGTGAAATGCCGCTTGCCATGCAGGTGCGGCTGCTGCATGTGCTGCAGGAGCGGCGTATTTTGCGGGTTGGCGGAACCCGCCCCATTGATCTGAGCATTCGTATTATCGCAGCCACAAACCGCGAACTGAAAACTGAAGTGGAGAAGGGCAACTTTCGCGAAGATCTTTTTTTCAGGCTCAATGTGGTCAGCACCACCTTGCCCCGTCTGGCAGACCGACGCGAGGACATTCCCCTTCTTGTAAGGCACTTTATTGAAAAATACCGTCTGGCATTTCGCAAGCAGGTATATGATCTGGACGATCAGGCCCTTGCGGCTTTGGTGGGTTACAGCTTTCCCGGCAATGTGCGTGAACTTGAGAATATCATTGAGCGGGCAGTGGCGCTTGCCGATGGCGAAACCATCAGCCTTGCCGACCTGCCAGAAGACATCAGAAGGCTTGAATTTGATACGCTTGAGGGTGATGGCTTGCCCACGCTGGCAGAAATGGAACGTCGGTATGTGATTAAAATACTGGAAAAAACAGGCTACAATAAAAAACTTGCGGCAGAGGTGCTGGGCATGCCCCGCACAACGCTGTGGCGCAAGCTCAAGGAATACGGCGTGGAATAAATGCCTGCAGCCGTTGAAAACACGCATCTGCCAGCACGCGGCCCGGCGGGTTGTGCGGGGCCGCGTGCGTGGGCGTATGGAATATGCCTAGAAGGTGAACGATTCCGGTATATTGCCTGTGAAGTCAAACATGTATGCGGTGCCGTGATCTACGCTGAAAACGGTAAATTCAGGGCTTTCGGCAGAGCCGTAGATGGAGCGCACAAGGCTGTTGTTTTCAATAATACGTTTTTTGATCTGCATGTTGTCGTCCAGATTGGCCTCGCCCTTTACCCGCAGGGTGACCATGTTGGGCGACACGCACGAAAATTCCAGCCGGGGGTCAGCCTGCAGCTGGGCAAAAGTCTGCTTGCTGCGGCCCGTGCAGAACCAGAGGCGGCCATCTTCCGCAAACTGAAACTGAAAAGGCCTCACTCGCGCCGAGCCGTCTGAAGTTGCTAGAAAGACCGTGGTATTGGCCGAAAGGAAGTCGATAACTTTTTGCATAATTGCTCCTTTTATGTTCGATATCGAACTATTACTATACAATAAAACGCGCATGATGCGCGGTTTTATCTGCACAGTGCACCGCCAGCTGTAGCGAGACACTGGGACGGTCAGCTGCTGGCTTTGGCGCTGATATTGCGCAAAACTTTTTCCAGTCCCTGCACGAGAGCTTCTTTTTCAGTCTGTGGCATGTCACCCCACACTGCGGCCAGCAGGGTTTGGGATATGGCGGCAAAATCTGGCCCAGCTGCCACCGCCCTGGGAGAAAGTGAAACCAGGGTAACCCGCGAATCTTCTCGCGAGGGAGTCTTGAGCACATACCCGGCCTGCTCAAGCTTGCCGACCAGTGTGGTTACGGTGTTTTTCTGCTTGCTAATGGCCTCTGCCAACGCGGTCATGGGCATGGGCCCGCGCTCCGCAAGGGCGTGCAGAATGGCCCCGTGCGAGGGGGCAAGGCCGCTGTGACCGCTTTTTGCCAGCTCTGCCACAAGCAGATTGTTGGCCTGCTCGCGTATGCGGCTCACAAGTGCGACGATGTGATCGGTCTTCATGGGGGGATAATGATTCGATATCGAACCAATGTCAAGCATGCCCCGCAAGCAAAATTACCCGATATGCATTTGTTGGCCAGCAAACCACTGAAATACCTCGTTGCACTTGCCTGAATCCGCAAAAATCCCCGGCCCTGCCTGTGGCAAAACCGGGGATTGCATGATGCTGTGCACGTTTTGCACGCAGCAGATATTTATTTGTCGGACTGCAACTTGAGGCCAGCCTCAAAGTGGTTGAGCTTCATGGCCCTGCGCACTTTTTCGAGGGTTGTGGCCGCCTTGTTGTAGGCCTTTTCCGTGCCTTTTTTGAGCACGTCGATGACAAAGGGAATGTCCTGCACGTATTCCTGGCGGCGGGTGCGGATGGGGCCAAGAATCTGCTGCATGACTTCGTTGAGGAACTTTTTGACCGCCACGTCGCCCAGGCCGCCGCGCTGATAGTGGGCCTTCATTTCGTCAAGGTTGGGGTAGGGCGAGTTGAACTTGGCAAAGTCCTCGGGCATGGCAAAGGCGTCCAGGTAGGTGAACACCGTATTGCCCTCGATCTTGCCGGGGTCAGAGGCCTTGAGGTGGCCGGGGTCGGTGAACATGCTGAAAATCTTGTCGTGCACTTCTTTTTCAGAATCGCTCAGGTAGATGCAGTTGCCGATGGACTTGCTCATCTTGGCCTTGCCGTCAATGCCGGGCAGGCGCAGGCAGGCGGAGTTCTGCTCAAGCAGGATCTGCGGTTCCACAAGGGTGTCACCGTAGGTGCTGTTGAATTTTCGTACGATTTCAACCGTCTGTTCCAACATGGGCTTCTGGTCTTCGCCCACGGGCACGGTGGTGGCTTCAAAGGCCGTGATATCGGCAGCCTGGCTGATGGGGTAGGTGAAAAAGCCCACGGGAATGCTCTGTTCAAAATTCTTCTGGGCAATTTCGGCCTTGACCGTGGGGTTGCGCTGCAGGCGCGACACGGTGACAAGGTTCATGTAGTGGAAGCTCAGCTCATAAAGCTGGGGCAGCTGCGACTGAATGAAGATGGAGGACTTTTCGGGATCAATGCCGCAGGCAAGGTAGTCCAGCGCCACTTCAAGAATGTTGTTGCGCACCTTTTCAGGATTGTCGGCATTGTCGGTCAGTGCCTGCGCGTCGGCCAGCATGATGTAGATTTCATCAAAGTTGCCAGAATTCTGCAGCAGGACGCGCTGCTTGAGAGATCCGGCAAAGTGTCCGATGTGCAGCTTTCCCGTGGGGCGATCCCCGGTCAGAATGATCTTGCTCATAATGTTCTGCGCATGCTCCTGACACGTGGCATCAGGAATGCAGCCTCCATTGGTGATTTTTTTGCTGTTGAAGCGAGAGCCTGCCCGCAAAATACAGCCGCTTCGCAGTGATTGCGCAACGGGCTGGGCGTAGCTTTTCTGTATACACCAAGCGTGCTCGGGCCACAAGGGGCAGGTCTCCGGCGTTTTGTCGTATGCGCTTTTACCGGGTTTTGCCTGCCGGTCTGGCTTGCTTGTGTTCCTGCATGAAAAATTGGGGTGGGGCGCTGGCTACGGGGCTGGCAGACCAGCACCGCGTACCATGGGGACATGTGGAGTATGTGACTTTATTCACTTGCGGCTGGCTGGGCGCGGGCGTATGCTCTGACCGCAGGCAGGGGATAGCTTCCTGCGATTTTACGGGTCTTTTGGGGGAACTGGCTTGTGCCGAATGGATTTTGATGGGTTTGTTCCTGTAACGGGAGTGTAATTATGAAAAAGATGCTTTTTGCCGCAGCGCTGTGCTCGCTGGTATTTGCCGGAACCGCTCTGGCGGGCGAGCCCCAGCTGTACACCAAGGAAACGCTGAAAACCTGGAACCGTGACAACGTGGCCGGGGGGCAGGGTACCCTGTTCGGGCAGTTTGGCTTTAACCGTAACGACGCAACCAAGGATATGGTCATCAAGGAAATAGGCTGGATGACCCTGCAACCCGGCGCATCCATCGGCATGCACAAGCATGAAAACAACGAGGACGCCTACATCATCGTTTCCGGCGAAGGCGTGTTTACAGACACCGCAGGCAAGGAAACCCCGGTCAAGGGCGGCGATATTACCATTGCCCGTCCCGGCGACACCCATGCCCTGAAAAACAGCGGGAAGGAACCCCTGGTGTTTCTGGATGTGATAGGTCAGCGTTAATCTTGCGATTGTTGCCAGCGTTGCCCGTGCAACGCATAAAACGCCGCCCCGGCTGCGCAGACCAGGGGCGGCGTTTGCCATAAAATGCGGGCAGCGGGTTATTCGCCCGTTTTGTCGGTGGTGAGCAAAAATACGGCACTAAGTACCAGCGCGCCGCCAAACCAGCCAGCCGCGCTGAAGCTCTCGTTCCAGAAAAGCCATACCCACAGCGTGCCAAGCACTGGCTCCAGATGGCAGGTAACGGCTGCCCGCACAAGGCTTATGCGTTTGAGCCCTTGCCCGTAACAGATGTAGGCCATGTAGCAGGTGAGCAGGCCCAGGGCAAACAGCCAGCCCCATGTATCCGGGGTGTGGCTGATGTGTACGGGGCCGCCCATGCCAAGGGCCGCAACGCCGCCCAACAGCATGTAGCCGTAGATGCTGGCCGTGGAGTAGCGGCTTTGCCACCAGCGGTAGAAGGGATAGTGCGTGGCGTAGCACAGGCCGGAAAGCAGGCCAAAGGCTATGCCCGCAAGGGACGCATGCCCCGGCAGGCTGCCGCCGGAAAAACAGACCAGGGCTGTGCCGCAAAGAGCAATACCCACGGCCAGTGCCTTGCGCCTGGTGATGCGCTCACCAAACAGAAATCGCGAAAAAACAGCCACCCACACGGGTGCCGTGTACAACAGCACCACTGCTGTTGCACCGCCGCTGAGCTTGATGGCCATTTGCATGGCCCCAAAAAATACGCCCACTCCCCAGCCACCAAATAGCGCAAAAATAAGAGCATGGCGCACAGGTATGCGCAGCCCGCCCGTAAGCCCGGCGTGCGCCAGAAAAAAGATGCAGCCGATGCCCGCCCGCCAGAAGGCAGTTTCAATGGGCAGCACTCCCGCGTGCTGGCAAAATTTGGAAATAACGCCGAGCAGCGACCACAACAGGGCCGCGAGAAGAATCCACACGTATCCGTTAACAGAATTTTGCCGCATGATCTTTTATAAGGCTACAGGGTGTCAGGCTATGCCCAGCGCGTCGCATACTAGGGCTGCGATCTGCGTCTGGTCTTGCGGCAGGGGGGGGCTGCTCCGCCAGGTCTCGCCGGTCAGCCACAGGGGCACGCATCGGCAGGCGTCGCTTACATCGTTGTGGTTGCCGTCGGCAGCCATTCCGTGGTCGCTGGTAACCAGCACTTCATAGCCAGCTTCGGCCCAGCGGGGCAACCAGCGGGCCAGCAGACCGTCGGCCCTGCGGACGGCGTTGCGGTATTCGCGGCTTTCTGCGCCATAGAGATGCCCGGCATTGTCTATGCCCATGCTGTGTACCAGCAGCAGATGCGGATTGTAGCGCAGCTGAAGGCTGGCGGCATCGTAAAAAACTTCTTCATCGGGATAGGAATCAGTGCTGTAAAAATGGCCGTGGGCAATGGGCAGGGCGGGGTTGTCCGTGTGCCGGTCGCGGGCGGGTTCAAAGGGGCCCGCGTTGCACAGCTCACTCATCCAGTGGTAGGCAGCCGCGGCCCTGATCAGACCCGCAGACTGCGCGCGGCTGAAGATATGGGGCTCCGGGCAGGGGCGCGTGTCGTCATTGCGAGCAATGCCGCTTTCAACCGGGCGCTTGCCGCAGAGCAGGGTGGCGTAAATGGGGCGCGAAGCGGGCGGCAGCTCTGCTGTAAGCTCGGTGTAGCGGGCCTTGCCCGCATCAACCAGTGACTGCATGTAGCCCATGCAGTGGCGGGCGGTGGAAGCAGCCAGACCATCAAGCAGTACAAAGACAATACGCGGCATCACCAGTCACCCTTGCCAGCAGGGCGCGGGCCAAGATCAAGGCCGGGAGCCTGGGCGCGCAGCTGGGCGGCGGTGACACCGCGCACAGCGTGGTTGCGGGCAAGCCAGGCCAGAAAATCATAAATCTTGCCATACAGCGCATCTGCGGCCTTCTGGTCGGGGATATTGGGGGAGCCGCCGGGTAGCATTTCGGACGAGTGCCAGAACAGGCTCAAAACCCTGCCGCCGCGTGCCATGTGCAAACGCGTGGCCGCCCGCATGACGGCTGCGCTGTGCCACACCGGGTTGGGGCTCAGCGCGCCCCAGAAGTGGAATCTGTCGACCCAGTCGGCCCCTTTTGCGCAGTTGTGCCACAGCCTTGCCAGCGAGCGCGAAAGCGGAATCTGCGTGACGGGCGATTCCAGCAGGTTGGGGGCGTCGTCCAGCCAGTAGGGGTCGGAAGGCGCAAGAAAGTGGTCTGGCCCGTCATGAAATACCCGCAGCGGGCAAACAGAACTGTCAAAGGTAATGCCTTCTTCGGCCAGCAGGGGGCGCACCGATGCCTTCAGATCCCAGCGGCCCATGCGAAAGCTGGTGAGCGGCGCGCCCTGAAATTCACGTCCCGCGTCAAGCAGGGTGCGCAGACGCTGGCGCAGCAGCTGTCGCGGCAGGCGGTCTGTACGTGTAGGCGGCCCGTTTTTTTCGGCCTGTGGGGTATTTTGCGCGTCGTCGAGGGGCGGGGTGCTCCAGTGGTGCAGGTGGGCGGCGATTTCTGCATTGCAGTGGTCGCGCATCCAGGCCAGATGCTCACAGGCCTCGGCATTGGTAAAAACCGTATGGGCGCAAAACAGCGTCAGCGGAAAGCCCAGTTCGTTGGTGAGCGGGGCAAGTCTGCGCAGCAGAGCCACATTGCGCACACCGCAGCCGGTGGCGGCGTAATTGCCGGAAAAAAGTCCCTCTTCTTCAACATCGAGGCTTACAATAACGCGCAGTTCGGGCTCGTAAGGATCCATGGCGCTGTCGAGGGTGTTATTGCTATGAGTCATCAGATAATCATAAGCCCAAGCGCCGCATATGGCAATGAAAAGGCGCGTATTGCCCCTGCCTTGCATTTGTCATCGTGGATAATGCTGGATAAATGCATATATTTTATGGCGTTGAGCACTCTGTGCCGCGCTGGTCTTGCAAAACCGGCCGGAATGCATACAATAATGCTTATGGAATAGGGCCTGTTCGACTGCCCCTGTTCATCTACACAGAGTTTTTTAAGGAGCAGCATGACCAAGCCCTTGCGCGTCCTCTTTCTGATGGAGGATCTTTGTTTTGGCGGCACACAGCGCCAGACTCTTGAACTGGCCCGCCGGCTGGATCGCAGCCGTTTTACGCCTGTCATGCTTACTCTTACCGGTCCCACCGATCTGGACAAAGCCGCGCAGGACGCGGGCATAGAGCTGCACCACATGGGGCAGGGCCGCAAGGTTTGGCCCCTGTTTTTTGCGGCACTTTGCTGGCGTCTGCGTGCCTTGTGCCCTGATGTTATCGTGCCCTGCACGGCCCTGCCCAATATTTGGGGTCGCATATGGGGCAGGCTGGCCTGGTTGGGCAGCAGTGGGAACGCACCGCTGGTGGTGGGAACCTGCCGTGGTGGCGGCGGCCCCAAGAGGCAGCATGAGCGCTGGCTCTGGCGGCTCACGGACCATATGATTTGCAATTCAGAGGCGCTGCGCGAGATTTTGCAGGGTTTTGGTGTGCCTGCGGCACAGCTGAGCTATATACCCAACGGGGTGGATACAGAATTTTTTGCGCCCACCGGAACAACACCCTCGGCCCGCTCGCCCGAGATTTTGTGCGTGGCGCGGCTTGCAGGCGACAAGGACCACATGACCCTGCTGCGCGCCTTTGAGCTTGTGCTGCAACGTCACCCCAACGCCCGCCTGCGCATTGTGGGCGATGGCCCGGAAGAAGCCAACCTGCATACTTGGGCCGGGGAGCACGTCGCTGGAACCAATGTGGACTTTATCGCAGGGGGGCTCGACATGCGCGCCCACTATGCGGGAGCCCGCGTATTCGCCCTTTCGTCTGTGCGCGAGGGGCAGCCCAATGTCATTCTTGAGGCAATGGCCTGCGGTCTGCCGGTGTGCGCAACCTCTGTGGGGGGTATACCCCGGCTTGTGGAAGATGGCGTGAACGGTTTTCTTTCCGTTGCGGGCGATGCCGGAGCGCTGGCGGAAAACTGCTGCAGGCTGCTTGCCGACGGCGAGTTGTGTGATGCCATGGGCCAAGCTGGCCGTGCCCGCGTGGAAAAGGATTTTTCTTTCACGGCTATGGTAGATGCGCATCAGGGCATTTTTGCCGGGCCGCGCACCTACTGATACCTTGCATTAAAAAAACGCATTTGGCGCATTGTGCTGAATGCAGCAGGAATACAAGTGGAATTGATCTATCAAAAATTGCGTACCCGGGTGCTGCCTGCGGCGAGACGCACGGGCCTGAAACATGCGGTCCTGTGTCTTGCCTGTTTAGTCTGCCTTGGGGCACAGGCAGTAAGCGCCGCAGAGGCTGCGCCAGAAGCAGCGGCAGCTGCGTCCGTTTCTGGTGCTACAACGGGCCCAACTGCCGGGCAGGAATCTGCCGCTTCTGACAGCCCAGTGGAAGTGCGCGAGCTGTGGACTGGCTCGCTCTATTCTTCAACCTACCGTGTGGGCCTGTGTTTTTCCGCGCAGGGCAAGGTTCGCGGGGTGGTGCATCTGCGACTGTACAACGGCAAAGTTGACGTGTACCACATAGATGGAACGGTGCAGAACAACGACATTGAAGCGCACCATTCATCCGGCCACAAATTCAAGGGACGCCTGGTTTCGGCAGATACTGTCGAAGGTGTCATAAGTCTGAAAAACGGCATGAACATAAAGCTTGAAGGCAAACGCGCGCACGATGTGGCTCTTGTGCCTGAGGACTGCGCGCCTCTGCCGCAATAGCTGTTACCGGGGTAACCCGGCCAGTGTTGTGCCTGGTCTGCCAGCGTTTTCTCCGTCATGACCGGTGCCTGTGTTCGAGGTGCCTTTTCTTAAAACGACGAGTAAAGGAGTGCCTATGTTCTGGATATGGTTTTTGCTGGCCACCTCCCAATGCGCTCTGCTGTATATTCTGGCCCGAAGGGGCGAAAGCATGCCCCGCCGCATTCAGGAAGAGGCCGAGGCCAATAGGGCTGTGCCTGAAGACAAATGGCCCTCTGTGGGGCTGATCGTGCCCGTGGCAGGGCGCGACCCACGCATGGAAGGCGCTTTGCGCAGCCTGCTGACGCAGGACTACCCCCGGTTTGTGCCGGTGCTGGTCACCGCCGAAGAAAACGAACCCGCCGCCGAGCTTGTGGCCCGCCTCAAGCAGGAATTTCCCGGCTTGCGTCATGTTGTGGCTGGTACTGCCACCGGTTGCGGACAGAAAAACCACAACAGTCTTCAGGGCATTGCGGCCCTTGGGGATGAAGTGGACGCTTACGCCTTTTGCGACAGCACCCACATGGCCGACCCCGACTTTTTGCGCCACCTTGTGGCGCCCATGGCCAGGGGCGAGGCCTCGTTCAGCACCGGCTACCATGTGGTGGAGCCGCGCGACAACCAGCGCACTACGCTGGCCTACGCGCTTTGTGTCATGCTTATGCGCTACCTGCAGGCCATGTCGGCCTTTACCCAGCTGTGGGGCGGGGCCATGGCCATGACCCGCGCCGCCTATGTCAAATACGCCGTGGCGCAGCTGTGGGTTGAAAACGTGGTGGACGACTGCTCGCTCAGCGCCCTGCTGCAGGTGCGCGGAGCCAAGGTAAAGCTTTGCCCCGGTGCTCTGCTGCACACCGATGCCATAAACCATTCCCAGTCCGTTTGGCGGGCGTGGATGGACCGGCAGGTGCTGTTTCTCAAGTTTTGCATGCCCGGCCAGTGGAAGCTGCTGGGCCTCATGTGCGTTATGATGGCCCTGCCCATGGTTTGCGCTGGTCTTGCCCTTTTGGGTTGGGTTTTCAGCGTGGGCAGCGGCGCGGGCGTGTTACTGGCGGTTTTCTGGCTGGCGGCCATAGTGAGCGCACTGCACCTGTGGCGCGGCCTGCTGGCAAAGCCTGTTCCTCTGCTGCGGTGGTGCCTGGCCTTTGTGGATGCAGTGCGCATGTTCTCTTCCGTTTACTGGCAGAGCATCAAGGCGTGGAGCATTGTTTGGCACGGCATACGCTATGAGGTCGGCAGGGGCGGCGTTGTGTTGCGTTCTGAACGCAGCTAACCCGCACATCAGGCGGGCTGCCGGATACTGTTGTTGCCGCCCGGGGCAAAGGGCAAATCTGGATTTTGACATGCACCTGTAGTGTCGTGTATTGTCTTTTGCCCTTTTGCCTCGGGTGGCGAACAGCTCCATATGGTCTGGCGTTCAATCCGGCAGCTGGATGCGGCAATGGCGTTGCGCATGTGCGCGGCAGGAGCCATGGCTTTTTTTTACTGTTTTATTGTCAGAGTAGTGATTGCACCATGATCGCAATGTCAGACCTTATTCGCGTCAGCCTCAGGCAAGTTGTGCGTCAGCGCGGCTTTGGGGTGATGCTTTCTATCGCGCTGGGCATCACGGCGTTTATCGTCCTGGCGGTGCTTGGCCGCGAGATCCGCTACAAGGTTGGTCAGGACATGGTGCTTATGGGTGGCGTAAACGTCATCCAGGTATACATGGACGATGCCCAGTACCCGGGCCAGCCTGACCGCGAATTTTACCCCGAAACCATCGAGGCCCTTTCGCAGTTGCCCGGTGTGAGCCTTGTGAGTCGCAACCTGCGCGACAGCAAGCCATTCAGCATTCGCGGCACTGGCGAACGTACACTGGCCGTGGATTTTATTGGTATCGATCAGTATTTTGCCGAGGTGTATTCCATCGACCTTGTGGCAGGGCGGCAGCTCGACGCCGCCGATGTGGACGCCCACCGGCGTGTATGCCTGCTGGGCAGGGATGCGGCCAGAAATCTCTTTGGCGGCTCGGAAGAATCCATTGGCAAACTGCTGTTTCTCGAACAGGACGTTTTTGAGGTCGTGGGCGTTGTAAGCGGCGTAATGCTTGGCAGCTGGAGCCAGGGCGGCTTTTTGCCCTATACCACCATGGCCGACCGTAACTGGGGCCGTGGCAAGGTGCGGCGGCTCTTCATACGCGCCATCGGCTGGGAAGACGTGCCCCCGCTTGTAAAAGTTATTCCCCAGGTGGTGCGCGAGCATCAGTCGGCTCCGTATATCGTTGTGCAAACCCAGGAAGACCAGCTCAAGCGCATCAAAACCACCTTTATGTGGGTTGAAGCTCTGCTGTGGCTTGGTATTGCCGCATCGCTCATGTTGGGCGGCTTTGGCATCTGGTACGGCACATTTGCGGCGGTTCGCGCCAGAACGCGCGAAGTGGGGCTTAAAAAGGCCATGGGCGGCTCGGATGTGGACATCCTTGCGCAGTTTCTGGCCGAGGCCCTGTGCAAATCGGTTGCAGGCGGCATACTGGGCATAGTGATTGGCTGCGCTCTGGTCGAAATCGGTTCCCTTTCACTGGGAACGGGCATTTCGTATTCGCTGCTGTTTGCCAGCAGTATTGGCAGTATTGTTTTTTCTGCCGTTATCGGTATCGCAGGCGGTTTGTATCCTGCCGTTCAGGCTAGCCGCATGGACGTGGTAACCGCTCTGCGGTTTGAATAGTACACAATGCGCGGGCGCGCCCGCGTTGCAGCGGCCTGGCCGCGCACGGACAAGGTGGATCATGGCACCCGTTATAGTCGCCAAGGATTTATACAAATGCTACGCTGGCTTTTCGCCAGTGCTGCGTGGCGTAAACATTGAGGTTGTTCCCGGCGAGATGGTGGCCATCATGGGGCCTTCTGGCTGCGGCAAATCCACCATGTTGCACGTGCTGGGAATGCTGCACGCGCCCGATGCCGGTTCGCTGGAGATTCTCGGCAAGGATGTGCTGACGCTCGACCGCGAGCAGACAGCCAGCTTCCGGCGTGGCACCATGGGTTTTGTCATGCAGTCGAGCAACCTTTTCGACCACTCCACAGTGTTTGAAAATGTTGAATTTCCGCTGATATTCGAAAAGATTCCGCCCGAAGAGCGCTGGGAGCGCGTCATCCGCGCCCTTGAACTGGTGCGGCTTTCTGCCCGTGTGCATTATCGCAGCAACCGCCTTTCGGGCGGTGAGCAGCAGCGCGTGGCCATTGCCCGCGCCATGGTCAACAATCCGCGCATTCTGCTGGCCGACGAACCCACTGGTGCGCTGGACGCAAAGACCAGCCGCCTGATCATGGATAATTTTCGCTCGCTCTGCCACACTGGCGGCGTTTCCATGGTCATGGTTACGCACGACCCCAAGATGGCCGAATTTTGCGACAGCATCTACACGCTTGAAGACGGTATTCTGCACTGCCGCAAGCGTGACCTACCTCAGCTGCCCGAAACCGTATCGCACAACCTGCTTCAGGGCGTCACGCCGGTGGTGCGCGGCGCAATGGTTGCCGAGTGCTTTCCCGAAGCTTCCGGCCAGTGCCTT
Organism: Desulfovibrio sp.; assembly: GCF_009712225.1. Classification (NCBI taxonomy): domain Bacteria; kingdom Pseudomonadati; phylum Thermodesulfobacteriota; class Desulfovibrionia; order Desulfovibrionales; family Desulfovibrionaceae; genus Desulfovibrio; species Desulfovibrio sp. The sequence continues at coordinate 27,657 of NZ_WASP01000006.1, forward strand.
ATGGACGAAGCCCACCGCATGCATGCCTCTGGCCTGCTGACCCGCATTTACGCCATCCGCGACAATGGCCTGCTGGGCAACCCGGAAGGCTATGCCCTGCCGCTTGCCGTGCGCCGCATTGGCTCGTTGCGCGTGCTTAGCGCATGCCTTGGCATGCTGCGCCTCATGCGCGGGGCGTCGTCCCAGCTATGGTCGCTGTGGCGCAAGCTTCCCGGCCGTGGCCGCTGGGGCAGCCGCTGGTGGGATCACCTGCGTTCTTTCTGCGCCGGATCCATGCTGGCGCGCTGGGGACAGGAAGAAAAAATCGAATTTTTTTATGCCGCCGGGGCGCACGGCCCCGCTACAGCCAGCTGGGTTGCATCGCGCCTTTTGCACGTGCCTTTTGCCTTTGCCGTGCGCGCGCAGGATATGGCCGAGCCGGGGCTGAACTGGGCCGCCAAGGGCGCTGATGCCCAGTTTGTCCGCTGCGATACCGACGCCACGCGTGATGCCATGCTGCAATTACTGCCTGAGCTGAAAGACAAGCTTGTGGTGTTGCGCGACCCGCTGACCCTCACGCCGCCGGAAGAGCCGGAAGAACAGATGCCAGTGCCCGGGGCTGGCAATGCCGAAGGCACCGATTCTGTAGAAGAGCTCAATCTGCTGGCGGTGGGAACCATTGCACGACGCAAGGGCTATGATCTGCTGCTCAGGGCCTGCCGTCTGCTGGCAGACAGAAAGGTAAATTTTGTGCTGACCTTGGTGGGGCAGGGGCCTGAGAAGCTGCGCCTGCGATGGCTTGCCTGGCGGCTTGGCCTGCGGGGCCGGGTGCAGTTTGCTGGTCAGATTCCCCACGAGAACATGGCAGACATGTACAACCGCGCCGATATTTTTGTTGCGCCGGGCCGCAAAACTGCCGGTGGCGAAGCCGACGGCGTGCCTTCGGCCCTGGTGGAAGCTCTTGCCTTTGGCGTTACGGTGGTGGCCAGTGACCTGCCCGGTCACGCCGAGGCCGTAACCGACGGCGGCAACGGGCGTCTTGTGCCGCAAGACAACGTAGGCGCTTTGACAGATGTGCTTGAATCGCTGGCCTCTCACCCCGAGGAACGCAAACGCCTGGGTGAAGCTGCGCGCAAGTCTGTGTTTTCTCTGGCCGATGCAGACCGCACAGAGGCACGTCTGACCGAACTGATCAAAAAAGCCTGCGGTAAAGACTAAGCCCCGCCGGGAGAGCGTCATGGATTTTGACGGAGTGCGCGTATTGGTTGTGGGCGATGTGATGCTTGATCATTACATTGCCGGTCAGGTGAAAAGAATATCACCAGAGGCTCCCGTGCCCGTGGTATCTGTGGCAAAGCGGTGGTCTGTGCCTGGCGGCGCGGCCAACGTGGCCCGCAACCTGGTTCGCCTGGGCGTGGATGTGGCCGTGGCTGGCGTGGTGGGGCAGGATGCCGCCGCCGACGACCTGCGCGCGGCCCTTGCCGCCGAGGGCATTGTGGATGGCCTTGCCGCCTCTGCCACCCGCCGCACTACCTGCAAAACACGCGTGCTCGCGCAAGGGCAGCAGTTGCTGCGTCTGGATGAGGAAGTATGCGCGCCCCTTTCGGCAGAAGAAGCCGAGGCGCTTGGCGCCCGGGTACTCTCGCTTTTGCAAGGGCGGCAGGCCGTAATTTTGTCAGACTACGCCAAGGGCGTGCTGCTTGAAACGGCCAACGGCATCAATTTGTGCCGCATTGTTATTGAAGAAGCGCGCCGTCTGGGCATCGCCGTACTGGTCGACCCCAAGGGCAGCGACTGGCAGCGGTATGCTGGTGCGCACTGCGTTACGCCCAATGCGGGTGAATTTGATGTGGCCTGCGGGCTTGAACCCGGCGCAAAACTCGACAGACCCCGGCGTGAATCGCTCGCCGCAGAACTGCGAGCCCGACACGGCATCGAGCGGCTGCTTGTAACCCGCGGCCCCAAGGGCATGGTGTTGTTCAGCCCCGGCGAAGCGCCCGTGTACTGCCGCGCCAGCGTGCGCGAGGTTGCCGATGTTTCTGGCGCTGGCGATACCGCCATTGCCACTCTGGCTGCCTGCGTGGGCAAGGGTTTGCCCTGGGCCGAGAGCATGCATCTGGCCAATGCCGCGGCGGGTGTTGCCGTGGGCAAGATGGGCACGGCCCCGGTTTCGCTGGCCGAGCTTAACGAGGCCCTGCGCGAACAGGCAGACAATCCCAAACTTTTTGACCTGCCCGGCCTTGTGGAAAAAACTGAAGAGTGGCGCAGAAAGGGCGAAACCATCGTATTTACCAACGGGTGTTTTGACCTGCTGCACCCCGGCCACATTTCGCTTATCCGCCAGAGCGCCGCTCAGGGAGACCGCCTGATTGTGGGCCTCAACAGCGATGCCTCCGTGCGCCGCCTCAAGGGGCCCACGCGTCCCATCCAGAACGAAAACAGCCGCGCGCTCCTGCTGGCGGCTCTGTCCGATGTCGATGGCATTGTGCTGTTTGACCAGGATACCCCCCTTGAACTTATCACGGCCTTGCGCCCCGACGTACTGGTTAAAGGCAGCGACTACACCATCGGTTCGGTTGTGGGCGCTGATGTCGTGCAGCAGGGGGGTGGCAGGGTGCACCTTGCCCGTCTGGTAGACGGTTGCAGCACAACCGGCATTGTGCGCAAGATCGATAACCAGAAGGATGTTCCGTAACCTGCAGACAGCCGGCAACAGTCTATGCAACGCATATTCGCAGCCGATATAGGCGGAACAAACGCACGCTTCGCCTTGTTCACCGGGCACGAGGGCAGCCTCGGGCTTGACACTGTGGTGTGGGAAAAGTCTGCTGATCTGCGCACTGCGGAAGATCTGCTGCAAATCATGCAGCGGCAGTTGCAGACCCCCCTTGCAGAAGGTGACATGCTGGTCATTGCCCTGGCTGGCCCCACGCACGGATTGCGAGGCAAGCTTACAAACGGGCCACTGCAGGTTGATCTTGGCGGGGTGGGGCAGCGATACGGCCTTTCGTGCTGTCTGTTGATCAATGATTTTACCGCTCAGGCCTTTGCCGCGCTGACGCCCCGGGGAGCAGGGGCCAAAGTAGTACGCGGCAGGGCACTTCCCGATACAGAATCCACACAGACTAAAGCCGTATTTGGCGCTGGAACGGGCCTTGGAGCGGCATCGCTTGTTTGCTGCGGCGGTGAGGCCGGTTTCAGGCACTGGCTGGCTGTTCCCTCTGAGGCCGGGCATGCGCCCTTTGCCTTTGTGGGCGCAGAAGAACATGCCTATCAGGGCTTTCTGGCGCGCGATCTTGGGTGCGACATGCCCACGGCTGAAAATGTGCTTTGCGGCGAAGGCCTTTCCCTGCTGCACTATTATCTGAGCGGGCAGTTTTATTACCCCGCCATGGTGGGTGAGCAGGTTCTTTCACACGACACCCCCACCCTTCACTGGTACGCCCGTTTTTTGGGGCGCTTTTGCCGTCAGTGGATATTGAACACCCTAAGCCGCGGAGGGCTGTGGATCGCTGGTGGCATTGTCGCCAAAAATCCGCAGTGCGTTGAGCATCCAGCCTTTTTGCAGGAACTTGCCGCTGGGGGGGATGTGGGCGGAATAGTGCACGCCACGCCAATTTTGCTGACAACCGATGCCAACAGCGGTCTGTGGGGGGCTGCGCGTGCGGGCCTTGAACACCTGCGTGGGCAGACTCTGGCCGCCAGTGCCAAGGGGTAGATGAGCAGCACGGGCCATTGCAAAAAAAACAGCTCACTTCTTGACGCTTTTCTGAAAGTTATTTATTTACCCGCTCTGTAATGATGCGGTTTGATGGGCCTTGGCCCCAATGGAAAAAGGTTGGATTTTTTTGCTGCACCGGCCAGACTGAGCCGCTTTTTTTTCTGTCCTGCAACCATGTTTCCGATAATGACCAGTCATTGCAGGTATTTTTTGCTGAACGCAAGTCTTAGTCTTTTAGTTGAGTTTGGGCTTGACAGCAGTCCACGATAACAGTAATTTTTACCAACACTGGAGGCTGGTATGGCCCAAACACAAACACGAATGACCCGGCAGCGGGCTGTTATTCTGGAAGAACTGCGCAAGCTCAAGAGCCACCCCACGGCAGACGAGCTATACAGCATTGTGCGCGAGCGTTTGCCCCGAATCAGCCTGGGTACTGTGTATCGGAATCTGGACTTTCTGGCGGACAGCGGCGAAATTCGTCGTCTTGAGGCCGCTGGTTCAACCAAACGTTTTGACGGTGACATCTCGCACCACCAGCATGTTCGCTGCGTTTACTGCGGCCGCATTGGTGATGTGGAAGATGTGAAGCTGGCTCCCACAGTTGAGGGTATGCACGCCATGGGATTTGCGAGCATACTCAACTCGCGGGTGGAGTATGACGGCGTTTGCGAAATCTGCGCCAAATCTCTGGAAGCAACCCAATAATACCAGAAATCTTGTTTGGCGCGCTCCGCCTGCTTGTGGCATTTTGCCATTCGTACTATACAAAAAGAATCTTGAACCTGTTATAACCAAGGAGCTTGCGTCATGGCTGAAAACAGGGAAAGCCGTAAGGCTAAAGTTATCGAAGTGCTCAATAAGGCGCGTGCCATGGAGCTGTTCGCCATCCATCAGTATATGAACCAGCATTACAATCTGGACGACATGGATTACGGCGAACTGGCGGCCAACATGAAGCTTATCGCTATTGACGAAATGCGTCATGCCGAAAATTTTGCCGAGCGCATCAAGGAACTGGGCGGCGAACCTACCACCCAGAAAGACGGCAAGATTGTGACCGGTCAGGAAGTATCCGTTATTTACGAGGCCGACGCCAATCAGGAAGAAAACACCATCGAGGCTTACAGCGGCTTTCTTGCCATCTGTAAGGAAGCGGGCGATATCGTCAGCGCGCGCCTCTTTGAGCGTATCATTGATGAAGAACAGGCCCACCTTACCTATTACGACAACATTGACGGCCACATCAAAAAGCTGGGCGACACCTATCTTGCCAAGATAGCCGGCACGCCTTCCACCACTGGTCCCGCCACCAAGGGCTTTGTAACCGCAACACCCGCAGCTGGCTAGTTGGAGAGGCAAATGGCAGAACCCAAGGATATGTGGCGTTGTCAGATGGTGAATTGCGGCTACGTGTACGACCCCGACCGGGGCGACAAGCGCCACAAGGTGCCAGCCGGAACCCGTTTTGAAGATCTGCCTGAAGATTGGAAGTGCCCCGTGTGCGGAGCCACCAAAAAGAGTTTTCGTCCTTTGAGCGACGAAGGCTAGACAGTCAGGCTCATAGCTGAAAAAAGGCCCGTTTCCCCATGCTGTATCGGCAGTGCAAGGAAACGGGCTTCTGTTTTTTTGCGGCGGGGTTTTACTGCATTTTGGCCAGAGAACCGCGCACAAGAATGCGCACTTCTCCGCTTACCAGCATGTTGCCGGTGGTGGCCTGAGCGCAGACATGAATTTCTGAATCACGGCCCACAAAGCGCCCCTGACGCAACGTGATGGGATCGCGGGCTGCAAACCTGCCGTGCCTGTACAGATAGGCTCCAACCGGCCCGGCAGCGCTGCCGGTGGCCACGTCTTCTACCTGTCCTGCGTTGTCCCAGGTTCTTCCTTCCACGGCATTTACGTCAAACACATAGGCAAACTTTGCGCCGATCTGCGCCAGCTGGCTTTCGTAATCTGCGGTAACTATGCGGGCCTGTGCAAGGCCAGAGGTTATCGGTACAAGCAGGTAGGGCAGGCCAGTGGAAACGACCTGTAGCGGATACCCGGCTGAAACATGACATTGGCTCAGATTCAGCGGCCGCAGAAATTGCTGGTAGATTTCTGGTTCAAGGCTGCGCACAAATTCTGCCGGACCCTGGTCCATGCAGCTATGAAATGCGAGACCCTGCTGCTTGCAGGTTACAGACACCTGCCTGCTGTTGAGATTAAAAACAATGCCGGTGTCGTCGCACATGAATTCCTGCCGCACAACAGCGGCGGCACCAAGAATGGGGTGCCCGGCAAAATCCAGCTCTTCCTCAACCGTAAAAATGCGCGCATCAAAAACACTCTGCCCGCGCTGTACAAGGAATATGGTTTCAAACTGCCGGAATTCCTGTGCCATGCGCTGCATGACGTCAGACTGGGGAAAAGTATCGGCAACAATCACGGTAAGGCCGTTGCCGGTCATTGGCTCCTTGCAAAACACATCTGCATGAAAGTACAGCACGGGCTCTCCTGTGGTGCGCAAAACCCTGCTTTACCCCCAAAAAGCGGCAATGCACGGCAGCACAACCATGCCTGCCGGGGCAGGCGCGTTATGTTTGCAGAAAAAGAGAAAAGATATGGTCAGGGTCGGGCCAGAGGGGCGTATTGGCCCTCTACGGCGCGCAGCAGATCGTCTGGACTGAGGCGCAGCTGTACACCTCGTTGCCCGGCGCTCACAAAGATGTTTTCGTGCAGAATGGCGCTTTCGTCCATATAGACGGGATAGGCCTTCTTGGCGCCAAGGGGCGAACAGCCGCCGCGCATATAACCGGTGAGGGGACGTACATCCTTGAGCGGCACCATTTCTGCGTGTTTGTTGCCAGAGGCGGCAGCAAGGGCTTTGAGGTCCAGTTCTGCCGCAGCGGGAATGCAGGCCATGATCACACCTGTCTTGTCACCACGGGCCACCAGAGTTTTGAACACGCAGGCCGGGTCAACGTCCAGCTTGTGGGCCATGGTGACGGCAGAAAGATCGCTCTCGTCCACCTCGGCCATGTGCAGTTCAAAGGGTATGCCCAGACCTTCAAGAATTCTGGCGGCATTGGTTTTGGAAACTTTTGCGGCGGACATGGCGGGGGGTCAGCGCAGGTTAAGCCAGGATGCTAGCTTTTTGCGTAGCGTTTCGATGCTGAAGGGCTTGGCGATGTGGTCGTTCATGCCGGCATTGATGATTTCAGCGATATTGTCTGGCATGGTGGCGGCGGTGAGGGCGATGATGGGCAGCTTCTTTTTGTCGTCGTCCTGGGGCAGCTTGCGGCGGATTTCTCTAGTGGCGGTCAGGCCATCCATCTCGGGCATGTTTATGTCCATCAGCACAATATCATATGGGGTTTCCATTGCCATGCGCAGAGCTTCCTTGCCATTGGACGCAATGTCGCATTCAAAGCCCAGTTGGCGCAGCATGGCGCGCAGTATTTCCACGTTGATATCGTTGTCTTCAGCCACCAGAATGCTGCACGCCTCCGCGCCTTCCAGGGGTTCGGGCAGGGCGGCGATGTGCCCTGTGGGACAATAGACATTGCGGGCCGGGGCGCAGGGAATGCAAAGGTGAAAGGTAGAACCCTTGCCCAGTTCGCTTTCGCACCACAGCACGCCATGCATAAGCTCGGCAATACGCTTGCAGATGCTGAGCCCCAGACCTGTGCCACCGAATCGGCGGCTGATGCTCGCATTGGCCTGGGTATACGGGTCGAAAAGGTGCTGCTGGTATTCGCGACTGATGCCCATGCCCGTATCAGAAATTCTGAAATGCAGGTTGTCGGTGTCGCCCGAGCTTTCACGCTCGATGCTCAGCGAAATCTTGCCTTCGGCGGTGAATTTGACGGCATTGCTCATGAGGTTGAGCAAAACCTGTTTGAGACGCAGGCTGTCGCCCCACAGTTTGTGCGGTACTTCGTCGCCAATCCTGCAAACGTACTCAAGCCCTTTTTGCTCAATGGGAAAGCGCAGCGAGGTGTGCACGAATTCCAGTACGTCTTCCAGCGGGTAGTTGGTGTTTTCAAGCATCATCTTGTTGGCCTCGATCTTGGAGAGATCGAGAATATCATTGATGATGGCAAGAAGATTGGTGGCGGAAGAGCGGATTTTCTGCAGGTAGTTTTTCTGGTCGTCGCTGGGGTTCGATTGCAGGGCCAGATGGGTAAGACCAATGATGCCGTTCATGGGGGTGCGTATTTCGTGGCTCATGTGGGCCAGAAATTCGCTTTTTGCCTGCGAGGCTACCTCTGCATTCTGCTTTTCGCGCTGGGTTTGCAGCAGATCGGTCACATCGCGCGAAATGCTCAGGCGAACAGTTTTGTCATTGTCCCACCTGATGGCCTTGTCCACCACCGTGTAGGTGCGGCGTGTGGTCTTGTTTTCATACGTCCAGTGGTAGGGCTCGTCAGAAGCCGCAATGATGGCATTGGTGCAGAACGGGCAGGGTGTATCGCGGCCCATGAGCCGCTTATAGCAGAGATTTGAAAGGGAATCGTCCTTTCTAGGGTATGTTTCTTCGACGCTGTGATTGACAAAAAGAATCTTATACGTCTCCATGTCTACTATGCAGACAGGATCGGTGAAGGCGTCAAGAATATCGTGCAGCTGGCGGTGCTTGCGCTGCAGCTGCGAGTACAGCCGGAAATGCGTAAGTGTAATGGCAAGAATATTGCCCAGAAGATGGCAGAGACTTGAATCTTCGATTGTCCATTTGCCTATGTAGCGATGGCGCAACAGGCAGATGCCGCCAAAAAGCTGGCCATCGTGGGCAATGGGTACGCAGATTGCAGATTTTATGCCCCGCGAAAGAAAGAGTGTTTTTTGCGGTCCCTCGGGCATGGTGGATGTATCGGCCACGCACAGGCTGCTGCCATCCTGAAACACACTGAGGACGGGCTCAATATCCTTCAGGGTAACCTCTTGCACACTTACATCGCTGGAACGTATGCCAGAACGCCAGACCACAGGGGCAGACCAGTGCTCGTCGTCAAACTCCACCAATGACACTAGATCACAGTGCAGTGACTCGCCAATGCTGGACATTGCTGCTCTGAGAAAAGGCTCTTTGCTGACGTGCAGAAGTGCTGAGCTTGATATTTCCAAAGCCAGAACCAGGGGGTTGGCTAGGTTGCCCTGATACGGCTGCTGTGATTCTGACATTTTTTGCTTCAACTGATACTTTTGGTCAAAATTTTTAAAGGTTGCCTATACGCGAATATGGCGAATAGTGTCAAGAAATGCGAACTAACTCTAAAACTTCATGGAATCTGAACTGATAGGCTATTTCGTATTGCACTTTTTCTCTGTAAAAAGTTGTTTTTTATTATTGCCACAGTCGGGCAAGGTGCAGTGCAAGGGCCTGTTCATCTTTCTGATCTTTTGCCCGCATGGTTGCAAGAAACTGCTGCGCATGGTCGCAGAGAGCTTTTGCAGAGCCATCGTTGTCAACCACAGAGTCGCAGGCAGCCATTTTACGGTCCTGCGCCCACTGCCAGCCTTCAATAGCTTCCAGCTTATCCTGCGGCCAGCCGCGGTTTGCCTCGATGCGCTGCGCCCGCAGTGACAGGGGGCAGCGTATGCCCACCACATGTGGCCGGGGTTCAAAATTGTGCTGCCAGCCAGATTCAAAGAACAACGGTACTTCGGCAACAGCAAGCGGGGCCCCGAGCGATTCCTGCTTTGCCCAGAACGACTCAAGGGCGGCGTGGGTCAAGGCGTGCACAATGCCCTCAACCTCGCGACGCAGGGCGGGGTTGTCGCGCATGGCTTCCATCAGTGCGATTTTGTCAACCGAACCGTCGGGGGCGAGCAACGAAGTCTGGCTGTTGAGTCGGCCTATCCATTTGGCAGCTTCGCCACGGGGGGCATATAGCTCGGCCACGGCGGCATCAGCGCTGAAGGTGGGGGCACCAAGGTCGGCCAGACAGCTGGTAAAGGCAGATTTGCCGCTGCCCGGATTGCCCGTAACAACAATGCGCCGCATACGATGACAGGCGCTTAGCGCGGCCAGCAGCATGTCGTCCGGCGGGGGGCAGGCAAAGCTTATGGGCGCGCCAGTGGCGGGGTGGGTAAAGCTGATGCGCCATGCGTGCAGCATCTGGCGCGGGGCCATGGCCTGCACCGGTTTGGGTGCGTAAAGTCTGTCGCCCAGCAGGGGATGCCCCACATGGGTCATGTGCACGCGTATCTGGTGGGTGCGCCCGGTGTGGATGCGTACCGCCAGCAGCGAAAAACGCCTGTCTGGCGCAGACCACAGGGTTTTCCATTCGGTATGTGCGGCGCGACCACCGCGCGATTCTGGCACAACGGCCATTTTTACCTTGGCGGTGGGGTGCCGGCCAATGGGCTCAAAGCACTGTCCTTCAGCCGCGGGCACGCCGCTGACAAGGGCAAGGTATTCCTTGTGCACCTCACGCTGGGCAAATGCCTCGCTGAGCGCAAGACGGTCCTGCTCTGTAAGGGCCACCAGCAAAATGCCACTGGTGTCCTTGTCCAGCCGGTGCACGATACCCGGGCGCTGGCCCTCGATCTTGCCCAGCTGCGGGAACCGCCCCAGCAGGCGCTGCACCAGTGTCTGTTCCGGGCACGAGGGGCAGGGGTGTACTGTCAGGCCCGCAGGCTTGTTGCACACCACCAGGTGATCATCCTGCCACAGCAGTTCCAGATGGCCCTCCTCGGCCTGCAGGGTCGTGGAAGTTTCCGGCAGGCAGAGCACAATGGTCTGCCCGGCCCGTATCTTTGCATTGGCGCGTGTTTCGGGCAGGCCGTCTATCTGGCAGTGCCCAGCCTGAACCGCCTTTTGCAGGGCCGCGCGCGAAAGCTCCGGGGCTGCCTGACTCAGCAGCCGGTCGAGGCGTTGCCCCGCGTCGTCAGCGGTTGTGGTAAGGCGCAGTTCTTTCACTGAAGCGTATCCGCCGGGGTGCTCAACGTGCGCAGCCTGTCGGCAAAAGTGGTTGTGCGATAAAGGTTCTTGAGCTCTGAGCCGGGCGTGATGGAGGTGACCACGGCCCTGCCGATGACAAAGCGGTGGTCGGTGTCGCTGCCTTCAACCGTGCGCACGCCCCAAACGTTGTGGAAAATAACGGGCCTGCCGTTGTACTTGCCCAGGTACAGCATGATGTGCCCACGCATACCCACAAGACTGAGGAAGGGAACGCCATTGCGCATGATCTGTTCTTCCTTGGTCTCTGTGGGCATGCCCTCAAGCATGGTTATGGAACCCGTGCGGGCCTGCGATACAGAGTTGCGCGGCAGCCATATGCCGAAGGTCGCAAGCAGCTCGCGCGTGAGGGCCGAGCAGTCGCGGTCGCCAAACATGCCGCCCCAGCCGTATGGCTGGCCTGCCATCACGTTGCCCACTTTTGCCACATTGCCGGGGGTCATGCGCATGGGCCAGGGTACGGCATCGGCGTTGGTGGTTGTGGCAGGGGCCAGTTCCGCCATACCGTCAGCGCCACGAACTGGCGCCATAAGCTGAATGGTCTGCGCACCGGCATCCGCCCCTTCATAGGCTGCAGAGCTGCCCCGCATGGGCAGTATGGTACCGATGTTTGCGGTTATGGAGCCCATGGGCGTTGCAAGGTTTACCTTGTCGCGGATAAAGGCCGCAAAAGTGCTGTTTCTGTACATGTGCTTGAATTCGGCGCTTACCGGGGCGAGGTCTTCGTCCGCGACCCAGCCACCGGCGATGGCGCACTCAACATAATGCCAGCGCCCGTCGCGGCTGGTGTGGGCAATCAGAACCGGGGTACCCACAGGCAGCAGGGAGTACTGGAAATAATCGAAAGGATTGGCCTTGGGGTCGGGGGTTGGCTCTGAAAAACGCGGTTCGTTGGTGGGCAGTTCGCGCAGGTTGGTGTTGCGCACTGCAATGGCTGCCTGGCTGCGCGAGGGGAATGACCCCAGAGCGGCGTTGGCGCTCATGGCGTCCCATTCTGACTGCGTCCAGCGGGTATAACCGTCTTTGTAGCCGCGGGCCTTGTTGAACAGCACGGCCACATCGCGTTTGCGGGTAGATGTTTTGACCATTTCCCACGGGCCAAAGGTAAGACGCATGAATCTGGCGGCCTGGTTGGCCTGTTCCGCCGGGGAAATAAGCAGCTTGTCCTCTCCTGCGGCCTTGGCGTATTCAGTGAGGTTTTGCGGGTAGCGTCGCAGGTCTTCCAGGGTTCCCATCCATGTGGGCAGGGTGCCATCGCGGGTGGGAATGACCTTGCCACCACATGCGGCCAAAAGGGCAAAACAGGCGATCAGCAGGGGAAGGTGAAGACGAGATTTCATGAGGGCTGCTCCTTCCTTCGGGCGAATTTGAGCCGCCGCCAGCGGCTTCAACATATCTACCACTTGGGAACGTGTCCGGCAACGGCTCATTTTAATGGCTGTGTATGAAATACTTGACAAACCAGGCCTTGCCCCGTATGTATCCTTTCGTTGTCACCATCGTCTATCCGGTTAGGACGGCGGCCTCTCAAGCCGTTAAGACGGGTTCAAATCCCGTTGGTGACGCCAAATTAAATCAGGTGCTTGCAGTAATATGCTGCAAGCACCTTTTATTTTTTCCAACCCTATTTCCAACCTTTTTGCTGAAAGTCTTTGCTGCGTAATAAAAGCTGTGATTATATCCAGTCGTCTCAATAGAGCCTTCACCCCGCAAAGTAGTCCTTGAATGTATGCTGGGGGAAAGGTTCATTTCAAACGCAAAAGTAAAAAAAGTAATTTTAGTAACCTGCTATAATCCCCCATCTTTTTGTGGTGTCAAAGGGGAAACGCGACATGATTTGGCTATGAACTTTCAATACGCGAAATTATTGAAATTTTTTCATACAAGAAGGCTTGTAACCCCATAGTAGCTGTAACTTATATGAAAAAACGAACGGCAAGAGTTAAAGATATTCAGCGAAAGTTTCAACGTTGGATCTACTCGCTGATCATAATGATTGCCGGGGATGTACAGGTGGTCTAAGCCCCCCCAAAAAAGTAGTCGTATTTAGCTTTGATCATGTATTTTTTTAGGAATCCGTTCCGGGGACTGTTGAAAACTGGCAGCAGGATTATAGCCAGCGCAGGCGCACAGTTTATCTGGGACTGACTACACATGAATACTGCGGAAGGACATAGACAGAGAATCAATTAAACTAGCTGCGTGGCAGTAGCTCTCGATGTGAAGGGCATGGCTCACTTGCTGTTCCCATCAGCAAGATCATCCTTGGTTGACGTGGCTACATGGTCCACATTCTTAATACCTGCGCTACGCCTGATCCATAACTTCCATCATCTGCCCGTAAGGAACATTTTTGTCTGCTCGCACAAAAAACTGGCGTCCACAGTCTTTTACACGCATGGTCAAAGCTTGCAATAGACTTTCCATGTAGGGCTGCTGTTCGTTGAGAAAGGATAGGCCGCCTGATTTTGTCATAAGCATCACATGGTCTTCATCAGCGGGCAGAACTTTATGCGCTTTCCCTGCCAGCAGCTTTACATCCAGCCCTTCTGTCATCATGTGGGGCCAGCTCTCCTTGGTTATTTTTTTAGCTAGCGCTGGCACATTGTTTTCTTCGCGTGCTGCGGCGATGGGATCAGTTTAATTTGTGGCCGATGCACGTTATTAAGCAATAGGTCACCGCCACCTGTATTTTTTGCTTACGTCTTTACTGCTTGAAGCAGCATGCGTGACAGTTCATAACACGCCTTTTCCTCAGTAAAAAATATCCCATATTCTGCTAGAATGCCCACAGTCGTGTGCGTCCAGTATTTGCTGTCCCTGTGGGATTACATCTTTGATCTCCACCTCATGTCCTCGCCCTCCATGTGTCGCGCCGCATGGGGTGGTTCGCCATGCCTACATGAGCTCGCGACCACACGGCGGATATCTGCTCGCACTGATGTCAGCGCCTCAGCAGCATAAAAATAAATGGTCTCTCAAAAAAAAGATACATCATCACATTTTTGCAATTTTGTATGGCTGTGGTTTTGTCAGTCAATAATTTTATTGTTGAATATAAAATAGTTATATTTTCAATATGAATGGCACGGTAGTTGCTCAATGCAAGACAACGTCATGCATTCGGAGCATATTTATGTTCATTCTTCTTGCGTTAATTGCCGTTCTTGTAGGCGCGCTCATTGGCACGGTCGGCGTTGGCGGTATTCTGCTCATTCCCGCCCTCAACGGCTTTGCCGACCTTCCCATTCATGTCTCCATGGGAACGTCCTTGTTCAGCTTCATCTTCACTGGAGTACTGGGCACATGGCTATACCAGCGTCACGGAAGCATAGACTGGGGCATTACCATCCCTGTATGTGCCGGGGCGCTGCTGTCAGGCTATGCCGGGGCGTTATGCAACGGCTACGCCTCGCCGCGCCTACTGGGGGTGCTCCTAGGCGTCGTCATCATCTTTGCAGGCATTTATGCCCTGCTGCCTCCCCACCAAAATTCCCCAGAGAACCATAACCGGCGGCGTCTGCCCCTATTGCTGGGCATAGGTGCACTGGTGGGTTTTGGTTCAGGCCTTACTGGCGTGGGCGGTCCTGTGCTTTCGGTACCGCTTATGGTCATTTTGGGATTTGCCCCGCTCACGGCCATCGCTACAAGCCAGGTCATTCAGATCACGGCAGCGCTTTCCGGTACGTTAGGCAATGTTTCCAACGGTGCCATCAATTTTTCGGTTGCGTCATGGGTGACGGTACTGGAGCTTGGCGGTGTCATTCTTGGCGCGCGCTTGGCCCATACGGTATCTACCGCAACTCTGAAAAAAACTGTTTCTGTGGTGTGTATACTCGTCGGCAGCTTTGTGCTGGCGAGGGAGTTACTGCAATTCTAATTTTACAAGGAGTACTATATGCCCATTACACTTGATGAACGTCCCATATTCATGATCGGTGCGGAACGCTCTGGCACCACGCTGGTTATGGCGCTTCTCGGTAGTCATTCACGCATCGCTGTCCCGGAGGTCGTGTGGTATTATCCCCGCTTTTATCCGTATCTGCATACTTACGGTGATCTTGGCAAGTCCGAGAATTTCCGTACGTTAGCCAGCGAAATGGTCTTTGGTCTTAAGACCCCCCTGTGGGGTATGAAGGTTAACCCTCGGACAATCCTCGACGAGGTCATTGAATTAGCCCCTGAGCGCAGTTTCGCAGGGCTTTACGCAGCCATGCACCAGCGCTTCGCTCAATACAGCAACAAACCACGCTGGGGCGAAAAAACACCGCACAATCTCTATTTTATTGATGCGATGCACCGCGATTTTCCCAATGCCCAGTTTATTTACATTACTCGCGACGGGCGCGATTCCTGCGTGGACTACATGGAATCCTCTTTTGGCCCCACCAATATTTACTGCGCCGCCCACTCTTGGAAGCGCTGCTGGAATGCAGTTAAAGACTGGCGTAAACCGCTCTCGGACAAAGGGCTGTGGCTGGATGTGCGCTATGAAGACCTTGTGCGCAAACCAGACCAAATCATGCGTGGTGTATGCGAATTCCTTGGCGAAAATTTTGAAACGGGCATGTTCGACTTCTACAAGACTGACATGGCCAAAGCGCGTGGCGCTTCGCGCGATCACGCACCTCTGGGGCACGCCATCAGCGATAAGTATGTGGGCATTTATAAAGACTTGTTGAGTCAGCGTGATCAGCGCATTTTTGCTGCCGTTGCAGGAAAAGAACTTGAGGAAGCCGGTTACAAGAATGATGTAACGCCTGAAATGCCTTCCGAGAAAATGATTAGCAAATACGTAGAATTTGATGGACGCATCCGCGCTGCTACGCTGGACGGTTTCGAAGGGCACATTGTATTTGAAAGCTACAACGATTGGCTTATTAACCAGCGCGAAGAACGCCGCAAAAAAGGTATTTGGGCCGAAGCCGACAATCCTCATGCATTCCCGCAGGGCGACCCGGATGAGGAAATGATCATGGGCATGCGGGCCTGGAGTACGTGGAAGAAACATTTTTCCATCAAGCGTCAATATGTAGGCGATGTCGTGCTGTAGTGGAAGCGAACTTCCCCCTGCAGGTCATAACTACCCTGCAGGGGGTTGAGGCAAACTTCCAGCCCTTTTCAAAATTTCTTCAAAATTGGAATTTTTTTAGAGAGGTAAGTATGCTGCAGGATTCACCATCTACTACGCCTTGCCCTCGTTTTGGACTAGCCCGCTTTTTGACTACTCTGTGGGGTAACGCCGACATGGCGGGAGTATCTCCAAAGAAATCATTTCTTGGTTTTATTCTTGCGTGGGTTGTTTTTTTGGGCATCATATTATTCATGCCACAACCGGAAGGGCTCTCACAGCAAGGCAAGGCGACCTTGGCGGTGGTTGCATGGGCCAGCATAATTTGGGTTTCCGAAGCCATCCCTGTGGGCATAACCGGGGTAGCGATTCCCATGCTGCTTACCCTGAGCGGGGCCGTTGACAAATTTCCTAAAGCCGTTTCAGGCTTTACCTCCAATGCATATTTTATCTGCATGATAGCGTTTATCATGGCCGCCATCATACAGGTCGCAGGTATAGATAAACGCATTGCCATAACCCTGCTGCACAAACTGCGCATTAAAAGCGCCAACAGCACCATTATGGGCCTCTTCGGCGTCAATTTTATTCTTTCCATTATTGTCCCCGGAGCGAATCCCCGCGGAGCGCTGTTGCTGCCCATTGTTAACGGCATCACGAATCTTTTTGGTGATACGCCAGCCGAGCGCGCCGTAAAAAAGCATATTATGATTCAGGTGCTCGTCTATGGTTCCATGATTTCCGGTATGTGCATCCTTACTTCGCATTTGCCCAACCTTGTTCTCGTGGGTCTGTTCAGTAAAGAGTTGCATCTTGATATATCCTATCTTGATTGGTTCATTCTGCAATGGCCATATCTTGGTATGTTTTTTCTGACTAACTTCTGGCTGCGCTCACATTTCAAGACAAAAAATATGGGAATTGAAGGCGGAGCCCAGGTGTTGACAGAGCAGTTCAAGCGCCTGCCCCAGATTTCGCAAAGCGAGATTCTCATCCTGCTTATTTTTGGATTTACTGCAACACTGTGGATGACACAAAGCTGGCACCATATTCCCAGCCATGTTGTAGCCATGCTCGGCCTGATTTTACTTTTTATCCCGGGAATTTTCCCCTTCACCTGGAAACAGATTCAGGAACGCACCATATGGGGAACACTGATCATGTTGGGCGGGGCCCTCTCCATGTCTCAGTGCATGGGCAGCTCCGGTCTTGCTGCATGGCTCGCTGAACATATACACATTTTTGCCGTTGGGCATCCGTGGTGGCTGATCTTGCTTATCATCATGGTTGGCACGCACATCATCCGTCTTGGCATGCTGTCTAATGTGGCTGCGGTCAGCTTGTTTGCTCCTATTCTTGTCAAACTGGCCCCGACTCTCGGCCTGCATCCCGTGGCTTTTACCATGCTTGTGGCCGACACGGATACCTTTGCTTACATTCTGCCCACGCAGATCACTGTTGCGGTAATTGCATACAGCAGTAACACTTTTTCCATGGCTGACTATGCAAAGGCGGGGTGGGTGTCTGTCTTGATGGCTATTGGATACGGCATATTCGTTATGGTCCCTTGGTATGCATTTCTTGGGCTGCCAGTGTGGGATCCAACCGCCCCGTGGCCTTTCTAGTAATTCCTTCACGGGATACACAGTGTTATGTATGACTGTAAGAAAGGAATTTTTGCGCAAGGGATATCACCCGATGATCTCCAGCAGGAATAAAAAGCGTATTTCTTGAGAGATAGCCGAAGGCCACTGTGAAAACTCTTCAGGGTAAAGAGGAACCTGTTGTTGGCAGCATCACCCCGGCTTGCCGCGGCTGGGAATGACATTGTATACAACCACTGTGCGATTTTTTCTTGTTTCATATCTTGTAATGTACTGCTTTCTTTCTCCTTACGACGGTCGTTGTATGACATCGACCGTCGTTTCTTGTATTGATACGCAGAATGCGATAGTGTTGGTGCAATAACAGATCGGGAGTATGTATGGATAAAAAGGATTTCAGATTTGCCTTTGTTTCCAACTCTAGTGCTATTGCCGCCACGGTACATGATTATGCCGCAAGGCTGGGCATTGGAATGGAAATTAGCCTTGCCACCATGGAAAAAGCCGTCCCCGTGGCCCGTTCTCTACTGGAAAAAGGTACTGAAGTTATCCTTGGCGGCGGCGCCACTGGTAAACTTTTGCGCCAACAGTTGCACAAGCCGGTGGTCACCATCGCCCGTAGCCATCTGGATGTGCTGCGGGCGTTATTGTACGCAAGGCGCCACACGCACCACATTGCATTGACCTGTTACGATGCCCCACCCACGGGCTGGGAAGTGCTTGAAAAATTATTGGGAATACGCATTGTCACCATTTCTTTCACCACAACAGAAACCTTACGAGAGGGGATCAACCAAGCGGTGGCAAATGGCGTGGGATGTGTTGTTGGCGGTGGTATCTGTGCGGAAATAGCCCGTAACTTGGGATGCGAAGGTGTGGTGGTCACGCCGGGCAGTGACGTCATGCAAAGAGCACTGGAAGAAGCCGTTAATATTGCTGTTTCCCAACGGCTGGAGCGCGAGCAGGCAGCATGGCTGCGGGGTATTCTGGATTCCCTGCACGAAGGTATTGTGGGAGTTGACGCACAGGGTAAGGTCATTACCTGTAATTCTAGAGCCACGCAACTCCTGGAGGCGGACGCACGCAAAACCACACCCTTCGTAACCGCTGCCTTGCGCAGTATGGGTATTCCCGATGCGCTGCAACGCTCGGAGCAGGGTAAGGATACAGTACGCCAGGTGGGAAAATACGAATTTATAGTCAATTCGCGCCCCATCCTTGTCAATAGCGAAGTGCGCGGAGCCGTGGCCGCCTTCCGCCCCGTCGAAGATATCCGAAGCATTGATGTAAAGCTGCGCGCTCACCTGCGCAGCAAGGGGTTTGCCACACGGCATGATCTAGATACGCTGACAGGCAATAGCTCCGTCATGTGCCAGCTGCGCGGCAAGGCACGTCGTTTTGCCAGCACCGAAGCCTCCGTGCTCATCCAGGGGGAAACCGGTACAGGTAAGGAATTATTGGCACACGGCATTCATGCCGCCAGCCCGCGCTGTCAGCAACCCTTCGTCGCCATCAACTGCGCAGCGCTGTCGGAAACCCTGCTTGAAAGCGAGCTTTTTGGCCATGACGAAGGGGCCTTCACCGGCGCGCGACGCGGCGGCAAGGATGGGCTTTTCGCGCTAGCCAACGAAGGCAGCATTTTTCTGGATGAAATTGGCGATATTTCTCCCGCACTGCAAGCGCTGCTGCTGCGAGTGCTGGAGTCGGGGGAAATTATGCGTGTCGGCGGTGACAGGGTTATTCCGGTCAATGTGCGCGTCATCAGTTCATCATGGAAAAACCTGGTAGACGAAGTGCATGCCGGGCGTTTCCGCGCCGACCTCTACTACCGTCTGACCACACTGAGCCTACATCTGCCGCCGCTACGTCACAGGCTTGAAGATATACCATCCATCGTACGCACCTTGCTCGCTCGCAGAGGGCTGCCAGACCATTTTTCCCTACATGGCCTGAGAATGCTGTCTGAGTATACTTGGCCGGGTAATATTCGTGAGTTGGAGTCCCTAGTGTGCCGTTACACCCTGCTGCTGGACAATGGCGTCCCCGATGACACTCTGCTAGCAGAATTGTTGGAGGAATTGCGTGCCATGCAAACCGTCCCCCCCTCTGGCACCATGCACCCGTTATCCCTTGAAAATGACTGTATGCCCTCCCAGTTTCAGCAATTTCCCAGCCCTCTGACACTCAAAGAACAACTGGAGGTGTGCGAATGCAGCATTCTGAAAAAAACTCTGGTAAGCACCAACCATAATCGAGCGCTAGCCGCACGCACGCTGGGCATCAGCTCCAACACCCTTTGGCGCAAGCTCAAGGTTTGCAAACTCTGTTAACCGGCTACGGATTCTCAATAGCTTTTTTGTGTTTATCGACAAAGTGTGTACATTTATCTTTGACATACGTAATGTTGTGTAAATAATTACATGTAGATTACTAAATGTACATCTCTTAGCATTCTAGATAATACTGATTTTTCCGTACAACTTGTTAATCTGGTAGCAATCAGATTAATGCTGGTCACATGCCAATCAGCCTCACCTCAAGGGGTGTCTCACAAGCACTTCGTCCACGTCATCTTTCCTGAATATACGGCAGGCTCCTCTGTGGCCGAGCACATGTGGCACCTCTATCCATTTGTAAAAGCTCTCGTTAGTCTCTTTAAAATAGAAATAGTATTCATTGACTGTCAGTTAGCGTTCGTCAATTTAAATGTTTTACTGTTTTTTTGAATTGCATATAAAAAAATGGAAAATACAAGCAAGTTAAGCCAAATAGTATCAACTTTTATAAAGGATTGTTCTTAAAAATTGTTACTTTTAAGAAATGACAGCGTATGCTATCTAACTGATATATAAGATTTCCTTAAGTGATGTGTCCTTGTGCTGAAAAGTTAGTGTTCCTAAGATAGGAGTGCACAAGAATAAAACCAAGCAGGTTCACGCAGAGCAGATTATTGGGTTACTGCGGTAATCGGTGGCTGGAGAGTCCGGACGATCAACTCCGTCAAAGTGGCTTATCGGATGCGACCTTTTACAAATTGCGCAGCAGTCGGTGGGATGAGTATCTCTGACGCCAGCGGCTACGCCAGTTGGAGGAAGAGGGCGTCCGGCTGAAAAGGCTGGTGGGCGAACAGGTGCTTGATATCGTCGTCCTGGGCGATGGATTTTGTAAGTGACTCCCTTATAGATGGGTGACACCTCCGGATTTTGACAATTGTCGATTTGTGGGATCGCTCAAGCCCAGTGCTCGAAGTGGATATGTCATTGATGGGTGTTAAAGCCGCACGTGTTTCTTTCCCTTGCGCCCGGACTGCATGATTATAGTCAGCGGTGACCACATAGCTTATTGGGTTGACTGCCTCCAGAAGAATTTCGCGAAAAGAATATAACCTGAGCCCACTAGGAGCCACTAACTTACAAGTGGTATGTGCGGAGGGTAAGGGCAGGACGAGTAACCTCTTACGTCGACATGGCAAGATAGAGGTTATCAAGCTCGTCAAACAACGTTTGGCGAACTTCTTCAAATTCAGGCATAATGTCTTGTGCTTCTCTCTTGTTACCTTGTTCGACCAAGGCTGCTATGCGGATAGCCAAAGCATGTACCTGTTCGTGGAGTTTTCCTATTTCCTGAAAGATTGGGTTGTTACCCCAATTGCGTTGTCCTTCACCGTCATACCATTTACCGAAGGCGCACTGGTGGTGATCGATCATCTCTGCGGACTTCAGGAACATATGTCCTTGCAGTACCGCTTCCAAGCGTGACCGCCATGCCAAATGCGCAGTTTTGATGGCACCCACATCAAAAGGTTCATCACCAAGGTTGAATTCGCAAATGGATTTGTTCATCCCTTTGGTCAAACTGGTTAGTTCCCTAGCCGAAGAATTGACCTGAATGGTGCTGGTAGCCATCTCTGCAATTGTAGAATTAACAGACTTTACATTTTGAGATATATTTTGGACTGAGAGATGCCCTTTGTGGACTCTGTCGCGCATATTGTCCATTATTTCAGCTATAGTTGTCATCATTTTTTCAATGTTTACAGAGGCTTGTGAATGCTCACCTGTGGCTTTTGAAGAACTAAACATCATGTCTTTGAGAGCATTAACGTCAGAATTAATGCCACCGACTTCTTGACTCACAATGTGCATAGCTTCCATAAGGCTGTCAGTTTCACGAATCTGCTCTTCGGCCACACTCATACTTTTTTCGATTGCAGTCACGGCATGTTCCGTTGAAGCAAGATTGCTGCTGGCCATTGTTTGGATAGATCTTATTGCCGTTTCCACATCTTTGGTTGCATTCATAGTCTTTTCTGCAAGCTTGCGTACTTCATCGGCAACAACTGCGAATCCCCTGCCTGATTCTCCAGCCCTGGCGGCTTCAATGGCTGCATTTAACGCGAGGAGATTCGTTTGGTCTGCGATGTCAGCAATAACACCCAAAATCGCACCAATAGACTGACTGTCCTGGCCTAATGCTTCCATATCCGTTCTGAGAGATACTGCCTGTTCCCGTACACCTGCGATTGAATCGTTGAGGTTGCGTAAGCCAACAATGCCTTGTGCGGCCTGTTCTCCAAGTGATTCAATGCGAAGAGAGTTTTCACGGGCGGTATGTGATACCTGCTCCGCAGCTTCCAGAGCACTTTTCATGTTACTGGCAATGGATTGGCTTGATTGACACATTTGGCTTACACCTGTAGCAATCCCGGCGACATGGCTAGCAACTTCTCTGGCGGACAAATCAATAGATTCCATCTCACCTAAGAGGAGCAGAGTTTCATCATTAATGGCGGAAGTGTCACTTTGAGCTGTCTGGGCTTTAGTGCTGGCTTGGTCAGAGTTTTTTTCAAAATCAATGCTATAAGCTGAGATAGTCGAGATAGCATTTCGATCTTTAATGGCGTAAGTGCGCATTCGCATAATCGCGGAACAACTTTCACTGGAACTATGGCAGCCACTCAAGTTTCCAGTAGCCAGTCGATCTATTGCGTTTCGATGTATACTAAGCTGGTGTGCCATTGGGCGCAAACAAG
Organism: Desulfovibrio sp.; assembly: GCF_009712225.1. Classification (NCBI taxonomy): domain Bacteria; kingdom Pseudomonadati; phylum Thermodesulfobacteriota; class Desulfovibrionia; order Desulfovibrionales; family Desulfovibrionaceae; genus Desulfovibrio; species Desulfovibrio sp. Next base: position 50,010 of record NZ_WASP01000006.1, read on the forward strand.
AAAAGCCGAACCATATGCACAATACAGTGAATACTGTCCAACCCGCAGCAAGTGTTGGCATTAACGAAAAAGTAGATGCAAACACTACATGGATAGTCAGGACAAAATTAATAATAAGAAGACTAACAAGTGTGAAATAAAACTTAATGTAACTCCTAGGTGCCTTAGGCATGACTCTCTCCTCATTCAAAGCGAAAACAATGCGCCTCAATAAAGTTTTTATTATCCTATGGTCGGCATATAGCTGTTTATCTTTAGGGTAGTGCACAAGGCACTACCCTAAAGTGTTATGGTCTGTTGCAGAAAGATTGTGATTCTGCCGAATCATTACCGTAATGGTATGGAACTAGATTTTTTCTGCCGGCATACCGCAAGCTCGTGCCACTCCCGCTCCATATGCCGGATCAGCTTTTGCGCAGTTCCTAATGTGTCGCAGCTTTATTTCTTCGGGAGCATCTCCGAGGGCGCGGGCGGTATTACCAAACAATACCTCTTGTTGCTCAGGACTCATTATTCTGAACAATTTCCCTGGTTGCTCGAAATAGTCCGCATCATCGCACGGATATGACCAATGGTCAGCATCTCCGCTGATTTTTAAAGGCGGTTCGATAAATTCTGCTTGTTCCTGCCATATCCCATGGCTGTTAGGCTCATAATTGGTGAGCCCCCCATAGTTGCCGTCTACACGCATCTGACCATCACGGTGGTAACTGTGGAAGGGGCAGCGCGATTTGTTTACAGGAATGAGGTGGTGGTTAACGCCCAGCCGGTAGCGTTGGGCGTCCCCATAAGAGAACAGCCTTCCCTGTAACATTTTGTCAGGAGACAAGCCTATGCCCGGTACAATATTGGTGGGGTTAAAAGCGGCTTGTTCAACTTCTGCAAAATAGTTTTCCGGGTTACGATTGAGCTCCAGAACGCCAACCTCAATGAGAGGGCAATCCTTATGGTACCACACCTTTGTCAGGTCAAAAGGATGGTAGGGAAGTTTTTCTGCTGCAGCTTCTGGCATGACCTGAACAAATAGCGTCCAACGTGGGAAATCACCTTTTTCAATATGTTCGAAAAGGTCCCTTTGGTGGCTGTCGCGATCCTTACCAACTAGTTCCTGCGCTTCGGCGTCAGTGAGGTTTTTAATGCCTTGCTGCGTGCGAAAATGGAACTTCACCCAATAGCGCTCATTCTGTGCATTGATAAAGCTGAATGTGTGGCTGCCGAAACCGTGCATGTGCCGATATGAAGCAGGAATGCCACGATCACTCATGACGACGGTAACCTGATGCAACGCTTCTGGCAGGAGCGACCAAAAGTCCCAGTTATCCGCCGCACTGTGCATGTTGGTGCGGGGATTTCGTTTGACCACATGGTTGAGGTCAGGAAACTTTAGGGGGTCTCTCAAAAAAAACACAGGGGTGTTGTTGCCAACAAGATCCCAGTTGCCCTGATCTGTATAAAATTTGATGGCAAAGCCGCGAATATCCCGTTCTGCATCGGCTGCGCCTCGCTCGCCCGCAACGGTTGAAAACCGCACGAACAGATCTGTTTTTTTGCCAATTTTAGAAAATACTGATGCCTTTGTGTAACGTGTGATGTCGTGCGTTACTGTGAAGGTGCCATAAGCACCGGAACCTTTGGCGTGCATTCGACGTTCCGGGATCACCTCCCGGTCAAAATGAGCCAGTTTTTCAAGAAACCAAACGTTCTGAAGAAGCATCGGCCCTTGGGGCCCGGCGGTCAGTACACGATTGTTATCGGCAACAGGGGCTCCGGCGTTGTTGGTAAGTTTGTTACTATGATCATTTTTCATGCTGTTCCCCTTTGGCTATAGGTTAGCAAGAACTGCAACCACCTCACATGCAGTAAAAAAAGAGGGCCTGTTCTTAGGGATGGATTGATTGGTTGTTTGCCGTCATTTCCATGAGATCTCCTACAAATAGCAACTGTCATTCAGCGAGGTTGTTCAATCCGCCTGAGTTTTATGGCACGAATAACTAGCTATGTAAATGATAATGATATTCATTATCATTATATTTATTCATCTGCTTACATCTGTGATCATATATCTTTCAATAGCTGGCAGCTGACCCCAAGGGGAGGACCTCTATAAACCAGTAATATGTGTATAGTTTTTTATAAAAACAGCAGACTGTTACGAGGCATTTACGTGGAAGGCTCAGGTGTTAAAAAATTCCCGCCAAGAAATCGTAAGTCTTCCTCACCAGTATGAATGCTACGTGCAGAGCAGTCTGCCATTGATGTCAAACCAAACACGAAAACTCAAATGAGAGGATAAAGCCTTCCTCCTGCGCTCATGGCAAACCCTGACTTAAACATGGTCTGTAGAATGCTATAGCCGATCAGCCAAGGCGATTGCGTTAATATCCGCTACCAAGAGGAAACATTTTTTATCTGGTGTTATCATCATAAAACTGCATAATAGCTCTATATCAGTGATATTTATTCTATGAATTTGCAATGCCTTTAATAAAAGCCGGTATCAAAGATATCACATAGCTGGCGCCGATCAACAGTTAGTACTTCAGTCGCAGATTGCCTCAATATCCCAAGAATAGCTCGTTCCAGAACCTGCTTCGTTTTATTTTTATGCGCTTAATATCGGGGGCGTTCTAACCTTAGTTGCGTTCGAGATAATTTGTCGTGCAAGTTTGTACTTGTTTGTTATTGATGTTAGATAGTTATACTATAGTGGCGCATCTGATGAATATTAAAACATATCAGTAAATGTAATTGTCATTGAATATGCTACAATTTGAGCAATAATTCCTCTGTAAGCTGCGCTGCATATTCTTTAATTATGCTTACTAGTCTGTTTATATATACATCATTTTGCCTGTGGTCAGAAATAATTATTCCATAATCGTTGCATGGAAGGACATGGTCAACAGGAATTGCCACAATGTCATCCAAGAATTTATTTCTAATATCAAGGAGACATATCTCATCAACAACAGCAGCACCAAGGCCTTGGCGCACTAAATCATATGTGACAAGGTAGTTGTTAGTAGAGATTGTGGAGTTAATCTCATATAATTGCAGCATATTGAGGCGTTCTTGAGAGGCGATACTCGATAGAGTGATGTCTTCAACATTGAACCCAATAAGAGGCAATCGGCGCAATTCTTCCAACGAGGGTTTGGCTGAAATGCCCCAAGGGCTATCCTTGGGTAAAATAAGTACTCTTCTTGCGGTGAACAAAACTTTCATTTTTTCTTCGCTTGGCAAAGTCAAACCGCCAGCAGCTACCATATCAACTCTGCCGTCATGCAGAGCGCTTAATCCCTGAACGCAAGTACACTCAAAAATTTTTATATTTGAATTGTTAAAACTGGTAAACTGCGCAATAGATTGCGTAAGAAAAGGTGAAAAGGCCATGTTAGTTGCTATTGTTATGTTAGTTCTGAAGTTGTTTTTATAAGAAAAAATATCTAAATTCATCTTTTCAAATAAAATGAAAATTTCTACTGCCCAATTTAAAAGTTTTATTCCGGATTGTGTAAGGATTAATTTTTTTTTTGATCTGTCAAAAAGAGCAATTCCAAGTTCATGCTCCAGACTGCGTATCTGGTAACTAATTGTCGATACATTGCGATGCATATGCTCGGCAGCCTTACTAAGGTTGCCAGTTTTCGCCACAAAGTAAAATCCCCTGAGCCACTGCAAAAAATCTCCACTTCGCTCTCTAATCACCGCGACCTCACTTCAATTATGACTAGAATATTAATAGAAAATTAGTGTGTTGTGTGAAAAAAAGTAATGATTTAATTAGTTTTATAAGAAGCGCATTGCTTGGTCTTATACTTTGGTGTGTTTTTTAATACACATCGAATATGCTTTGGTACATATTGCAACTGCTTTAGTTTCCTCTGTTAATGCTTTGTAAATTTTATAATTACATCCAGTTTTAGACAAAACTCAATGCAATAATTTCGAATGATAGTTTAATTTTATCGAATATCTGCGGTGCTGTTGGGTCGATAAGTAGATTGGCACTTCTTAGTAGGGGTTGCTTTTGCAACGGGGTTCAGCGCGCACCATTTTGATGGGATCGGCCTGAAGGAGTACGGCCAGCAGAAACAAAATGCCGAAGATCTCTATGCCATAGAATGGGCGGATTGTGGGTGATTCAGACCTGAAGTCGTGACAGGTAGCTTTGCGTAGATTTGCTGCAGGGGTGATGGGTGTGCTATGAGTTCAGCAAAATCTGTGCTGTTTTACTAGAGAAAAACGCTTACTCGTCGTTGTAATCCGCAATGTCGGTCTAAAATTTGATAGGACTTTGGCAGGGCTGCAGGGCAGGGTAGGAAAGACATGGTTTTGAACGCTTATTTGCTTTTGGCGTTTTGTTTGGATGTTGCATTTGCCTGCAGCCCAAGGAACAGACTGCCTAACAGGGAGATGAAGTTCGGATGAAGGAATTCATGTCAAGATCGGGCACCTCGCAGTGAAGGAACATTTTTTTTACCGCAAGCCTTTGCCAAAATTTGTGCTTCGAACAAAGACGTAAAATTGTCGACACAGCTATCCCACGCTTGATTTCGGCCCATGGTTAAATTTTCAAACAGCAACGATCACGTGCTATTATCCGTAGATCAACGAATTTAACTACAATTTATCTTTCATGAAATGTATCATAAATTTTTTTGAAGTTGTTGCAGATTGGATAAGAAAATTACACAACATATAAAGCGATGGATAATCACAAATTAGTTGTAATTGAGTACGAAATGCATGCTTAAGTGGGAGATGTGCAGTCTGCAAGAGGCCGAAAGACAAACCAATAAAATTTGAATTACACGATGTATCATCACCTGTTACGGCAAAGCAATTGCAATGTTGGACTATGCATGTGCGATATCATGTACATCACGATGCGGCGCAGCATTTTGTATCAGGTGGCTATTATGAACTGGCACTGTCAACGCCAAGCGATGCTCTTTTGGTGCAAGACGAACTCCAGTTGTGCTGGTTTCTGTGTGCCCGCTGGAAATGTGATGAACAGCTTTAACAAACACAAATATTTAATAATTACATTATGATATGAATTTTGGGCTACAAGTATGCACGGACGCTAGGGCGGTTAATGTTCGCATCTTTATGGTTGAGCTTGGGCGTTTTGGGCAGCGTAATAAAGGAATGGCACTGGCGTGATCTGAAGCAACAATATCTGTATTTATGGGTGGTAGAGATAGAGCGTGCGTTTCGTTCTGCCCACAAAAATTTGACAGTACGAAGCGGATGGACAGCCTTAGCAGCTCAAGCCAAGGGGAGTTCCTCCACGGCTTGACCCCAAATGTGGCGGCATGTCCATTAAACTCAATTTTTTATTTTGCCGTTGATAGTCTCACATGTAGCATCCTTACCTAAGCTACTGTCGGATTGGCCACAATAATTCCCTATCAAATTCTCTGAGTCTTATTCTTGTGTCCACATGTCTGGAGCACCTGCTTATAAAAGGCTCATTTTGCGAGGAGACGTTAAGTCTGTCTATCCAACCATCCTTCTTAATTGGATATATAGTAAATTCAAATCAGTATTTAAAACTTTCGAATTGACTATATTCACGTTCTATATGAAATATTTATACGAATACGAAGAAGAATGTTTATCAAATTTTATGCATAGCTATAAGGGAACTTAAAAGCCGCTGACGGAATACCTCCTCAGTGGTCTTTTTTTAGGATCCATTACGTAATCTTGCAAATTACTTGAAGGTAAATGAAATATGAACGCATATCAGAAGATTAAGTGGTTTTTTATAAAAAAATTGTTTATATTTTATAATATGAGTGCATTAAAAATAATGTATGTCGGAGAAAAAAACTGTATTCCAGTACGGCTTTATTTTATTAATAGGCAATCATTGATGCAAAATATCCTTTGCGACATTATAAATGTTGATTTAAAAAAAATTATTTTAAAATCAGATAAAAAAATAATTCCAGATACATTGCATGGAGAAAAGTGTAGTGTGTATATAAAAATACCAAATACTATTTCAAAAACCAAATTAAAAATTAAAAACACCAATTCATTTAACTGTTTTTTATGTAATTCTTATGTTATAAAGAATACGTTTTCAAGAAAAAATAACTGTTCATATATTGAAGTTGCAACCCCAGACAACTTTATCGAAAAACAACTTCAACGCCACGAACGAGTATATGTAACAAAAAGAATGGTGAAAGAGATTGGGTTGTGGTTTTGCGCAGACACCATTTCTGACGTATCAGAGCTTGGCATTCCCAATTATTGTTGTAGTGAAAATGAGAGTGATGAAAAAATTAGGGTTGTAAATATTTCTGCTGGTGGCGTGCGGATAGAAATCGACCAAGTTTGTGATGTCGTAAAGCTTAAGGAATCTTTTTCAAAAAAAAATGTACTTAAATTAATTTTATACAAAACACTAAAAAAGGAACTGGAAATTATTGTTGTATGCCGATGCGTAAATACACATTATAGCATCCAAGCAAAGCGTTTGACTCTTTTTTTATGTTTCACTCATCATTATTATGATTCTACTGATAATATCGGATGGAAGAGTGTTGGAAAAGACGGTATTCACTGTATAATAGAATGGATTGAAGATGATTTCTATAATATTATAGAAAAACAAAAGAGCATACCCCAAGAGTTGTGCAGCAGGTTGGACTTGAATCCTTGTCTTGTGCAAAAAAAATAGTTCATATGGTATACCTGCCAAAGACTGATTAGTCTGTTTTGTGGCTTCCTGTGGAATGCAGAAAAAATCAAAGCACATTTATAGTTAAAAAGTAACTAGAGTCGTATAATGTATAGAAATAGAATTACAGAATATTTTTATTATGTAATATTTTGTACAGTCGCTCTTGCGACGACAGTTCCCATTGCCCTCTCCTTCTGGCTGTCGTTTGAAGCCGGAAAAAGAGAAATAGAAAACGATTTGCATGGGGCTTTTATTCAAATTCAATCTATTTTTGATTCTGCAATTGACGATAGTATTCATTCATTTGAAGCAATAACAGAATATCTTGTAAGGAATGAAATAAATTTTTTAAGTATGAGTAATGCTCAAATAGACAAGCTTGCCTCCTTCTTGACCTCAATGTCAGCATTTAATGCTTACACTTCCATATATATTTTGGACACGGATCTTGACATAGTCATTTCTGACAGAAATATTTCATCCCTCATAGATAAGGCGCGAATCGCATCCACTATTGACGAAAACAGACAGGATCCCAGTGTCATAAAAGTGTTAAATTCTAGCGACAGAAAATATTTATACATTATTTCAGAATTCTTAGAAAAAGGATTGCACACGGGATTTGCTCTCATTGCTATTGATCAATCCAAGATGATCAATGGAGAGCTAACGCGATATAGAACTGATCTGGCCTATAAAATGGTTTTATCTAACTCAAGGGATATTTTATATTCAGACTTGGATGAATATAGTAATTTGTCTTGCTTTGTTTCTGGTGAAATAAAGAATGATGCAATTTTAGAGGTCCGAGGGAAATCATATTTAGTTAAGAAAATCGGCATTGATTTAGGGGGAATAAATTTATTTTTATTGTTCGATGAGGACAGCTTAGGCTTAAGCCATTCATACCTGTTCAAATTAGGTATGATGTTATCATTAACTTTTTTGATAATATCATTCTTGCTTATAGTTTGTTTAGCCAACTATTTTCGAAAAGTTCTTGATAAGGGGAAACTGTATTTGGAAGATATTATTAATGCTGCACGCATATATACATATGACTATGATGTCCCAAGTGGAATATTCTATCACAATGAGCAATGGTGCAATTTTTGGAAGTATCCAGGCCCCCCCCATAAAGGTAAAAAACGCATTGAATTTATATATAATAATTGGGATTCCTCTACTCGTCTCCAATTTGACAAGCTGCTGGCCTCAGAAAAACAAGTTGAAGATGTTTATAATTTAGAGTTTAAAATGCAAATATGCTCTGGAGAAATGCGTTGGTCGAGGCACAGAGGGCAAGTGGTTGAGGTTGATTTGCACGGAAAACCAAAGCGTATTATTGGTATTGGCGTTGATATAACTGCTGAAAAAAAATTACAAGATAAACATATTGTATTTGCGCGAAAGTTAAAATCGTTGATAAAAAAAAGAACATACGATCTTGAAATTAGTAAAAAATCTGCTGAAGCAGCATTAAAAGCAAAAAGTAATTTTTTATCAACAATAAGTCATGAAATACGTACTCCATTAAATGCTATTCTCGGTTTTCTACAGTTACTTGAAATGCATGATGCTTCTGAGTTACAAAGATCATATTTCACTAAGATGAAATTTTCTTCAGAAATTCTATTGACAATTATTAATGATACACTCGATCTTGCAAAAATAGAAGCAGGAAAGCTTGAACTTGAAGCAACGAATACATGTTTACCCGTTTTGCTCTCAAGGGTCGCCAGCATTGCCGAACCGCTGGCCAAAGCAAAAGCGCTTTGTTTTAAACGCCATTTTTCTGAAGACCTTCCAGACTGCATTTTTTGTGATTCCAACAGGCTGTCACAAATATTATTTAATCTTTTGAATAACGCTATAAAATTTACCGATGCTGGCAACATTACCTTTGCAGCATCTGTTGAACCAGATAGCACGGATTCTACGAAAAAAAGTGTTTTCTTTAGTGTTGCGGATACAGGGATAGGTCTCTCCCCTGAACAGGCAAAACAACTTTTTCAGCCTTTTTCACAAGCTGATAGCTCAATAAGCAGGCGGTATGGGGGGACAGGTCTGGGGCTGGCTATTTGCCGCCTGCTTGTCGAAATGATGGATGGCGAAATCAATGTTAAATCACAGTTATCGCAGGGCTCAACATTCTCTTTTTCAATACCTCTCGTAGTTTCTCAGGAATGCAGGATCAGCTCAGATATGAATATAGCTTGTGATGACAGCATGCTAACAGATTATTCAAAAAGCACGATTCTTGTCGTAGAAGATAATGAGATCAATCAGGAAATAATTATTGAAATACTTAAGTCATTGGGTATTTCGAATGTTGACATTGCCATCAACGGTGTATTTGCTTTGGAAAGATTCATGACCAACCATTATGATTTGATTTTTATGGACGTTCAAATGCCTATTATGGATGGAATTGTGGCCACACGCAAAATCCGGGAGCTGCATTTGGAGAGCTATGGAGCGCCCTTAAGCGACCCACAAACCGTACCCATCATTGCTATGACTGCTAACGCATTTCAGGAGGACATAAATCAATGCCTTGCTGCGGGCATGAATGACTACTTATCAAAACCACTAGAGTTATCAAAGATTATGCAGGCCTTAAAAAAATGGCTTAAGCGGTAGAGACAGCATTTTGTATTTTGTTTGCGTGTGTCTTGATCGGCTCCAATTCTAGGAACTGCATGGTCAATTTTACTACAATTTTTCATTCTGTCCGTTATGTCGCGTGACTTTTTTGTGATTACGGCGTGCAACTCTCTTGGACAGTGAGAAGACTTGTCTTCTATAGCAGTAGAAGACGCCCGACTTCACCTGCTTCTTTTAACTTTTGCTCCTCTTTACTCTATTCTGGATGGGACAGTATAACTTAGTTTGAGGTTGGTTACAGAGCACCAAATGCGCAAGGTGTTACTTTTGCAATTAGTATGATTTCGCCCACCGGCTTGTGCATCTACTTACGCTTATGCTCTTCGTGCTGTTTGTGGGTCTGATTGTCCCTTCCTCAAAAAGCATGTGGGTAAAAGCTGGTACTCCCAAATTGATAGTTCATGGCTTAAGCGATGATGAAGGCGGATTTACCCCACAAAACTGCCCGCTCCAAATTTATAATAGACGAATAAACTTGCTAAGCGAGAGCAACTCAGGGCATTTATCAATTTTAGATAGGCTCTGATTTAAGTGTTGATTCTTTCCTTTTGGTGAAATCCCGGATTAGCCCATTTCTGCAAGGATAATACCCAACATTGTAACACTAATATGGCCTTGTTGGGCATTATCCTTCACATCTAGGCTTTCAATTCATCCCAGATAGCCTTTGCAGCTTTTAGCAGGGCAATTGCAATGACAAGCCATGATGAGGCCTCAAGACTGTGAGCAGAGGGATTTTCAGCCATTCTTAGCTCCTTTTAATAGCCCCGTCTGCAGCATGGCAAACATGGCAGGCACCAGATCGGGCAAGTCGTTGACCACCTTGCTGGTGTGCGGCAGCAGGAAGGTTATGTGTTCATTTCTGATGCCAAGACCATAAACTTCAAAGCCAAGTTTTTGTGCCACCCCGATGGCGTTGTTTGCAGCTAGCGGGTTGTCCGGCATGCCGTCAGTAATAACCAGAATCATCCTACGCTGCTCTTTAAGGGGCAGCATAGTTTGCAGCACCCACCATAAAGCCGCAGCCAACGGTGTCCCGCCAGAAGCCCGAATATCAAACAAGTCTGGCACTGCCTGCCCGTGCCGCATGATGGGGAATACAGAGTTCGTGCCTGCAGTAGCAGGGAAGGCAGTCACTGCCGGATTCACGCCACGAATGTGCCCCAGCGCCTTTGCCACGGCAAAGCAGGCCCGATTGGCGAGATTAATCGGTGCACCGGCCATGCTGCCGCTTACGTCCAGCAGGATGTGGACAGCAGTGTTAATGCCCTGCTGCTGTGATTCTTTTTGGAAAACACGAGTATTGCCAACCTGTAGGCGGTGCAGAGAACTGGTATGGAGTTTGCCCCTGCGTCCAGTGATACAACGTCTGTAGGTTTGCGCCTGCAGAAAACCTTGCAGCCGTGTGCGCAGGGCGATGCTAGCCTGAAGTGCTTGCAGCTTCTGTTCTGCAGGCAAGGCGGCTGTTTGTCGGATGCCTTCTTCAGCGACAGTCTGCGCATCGCCCGCGGACTCAACGCTGCAATTGGCAAGCTCATTCGCTATGATTTCCCCGATGTTTTGGGGTAGATCCTGGGTTTCAGCATGAAAAAGGGCCTTGAGCGGTAAAGCGCTTAAGGCCTGCAATGGGTCTAATGCTTCAGGCGAATAGGCATGATGCTCTTGCTGTTCAATTTGCGTGCTAGAATCGTTGGGCTTTTCTGTCGCTCGAGGCGCAGTACCGTTATCGTTTGTGTTGCCTTTGCGCGGTGATTCGTCGTGGATTCGTTCGTTTTGCGTGGTGTTTTCGTGGGGCATACGTAGTTGTTGTGACGGCTCCCACTGCCGGATGTACATGGCAATTTGTTGAGCATACCCGACTGCTGCCGCTGTATCTGGGCAATGGATGTGGACCTTGACCAAGATGGCATCCAGAGCCTCTTTCAGACCGGGGAAATGCTGCGCCATGATGCTCGCCGCGTATTGGCGTGCCGGGGTCACTTCGTCCACATCCCAGGCTCGCACCGTCAGCAGCACATAGTCCAAAACAGCAAGGGCCGGGGATGATTCCCCGGCCCTTGGCTGTGCTCGCTCTACAAGGAATCGTCGTATCAGCCAGTTCAGATTTTTCCGGCAGCCAGGGAAAAAGTCTGACAGCTTCTTTTCAATGCGCCAGTCCTCAAGGCTGTTGAACAAATAGAAGGTCACAGAATCAAGGTTTGCGGCCCTAAGCACACTAAAATTAGTGTGCCGTATATGGGCAGCCTCATGGTCTGTGAAACCCTTAGCCAGTGCCAGTAATTCAGGCTCGCAATCCATAGGCAATGAGGGCAAGTGAATGACCTTGCCGTTGGTGCAGGCCTCCTTGCCGCCGATACGAACCTGCACTCCATAATGGTCACCAAGGATGGACGCCAGCAGGGGCAGACAGTTGAGTACATCTTTTGTGCGTATCATGACGTCACCACAGGCCCAGGCTGGGTATGGCAGGATGCGGCAACGGGCTGTCCGCCTCGGTGATGTCGGGCAGAATGGGCTCGTCATCTTCTTCATCAACAGCACCATCTACCTGCATCGTGCTTTCATCCTGTTCAACTATAGCGCCCGGACCGGCCAGCAGCGCATCCAATACAGAGGCCGGGCCATAACCCTCAACAACTTTTTGGGCGTGGGGCACAAGGGCCGTACTGTCCTTGAGCAGGCAAACTAGACCCTGCAACAGCAGCAGATCTGTGCCGGTGATGTTGCCCTTCTTGGGCATGCGCAGCAGTGCAGCCTGCACGATGTCAGCCACCGGGGTTACATGAGGCTCTACGAAGGACAAGCCTGTGAGCTTGGCATGCAGGGTGCGCAGCGGCGAAAGTGCCTTGTGGGTCACTTCCGTCCTTCCGTAGTAAACTCTGCGCCATATATCGTCAGCTGACTTGGCCACCTCATCAAACAGCGTGCCACCGAGGCCCTGTACCTCTTCCGCTAATCCGGCTTCCAGTACAGCGGTGTTGTCTGCGTGCTGCTCAAGCGGGGCCACCTTATACAGCTGCCAGCGGAAATCCATGCGGGCGCGTACATAATCAGGCCCTACAAGGGAGTTGCGGATAATTTTGCCCCATTGATGGTGCTTCTCAATCCATGCCTGCACATTTTGGTCATAGTCAGCCAGAAATGCTTCCTTTTCTTTCTGGAATTCGGTGCGGATGTTGAGCAGCTCCTGCACGATCTCGCCAGCCTTTTCTTCAGGGATGGCCCAGCCAGACATGAACCGTACCCCGTGCCGGTCAAGATAGTTGAAGGCGCGGGCCTTGAGTGTGCCGAATACTTTGAGGTTTTCCGGATCGGCAATGCGCTTGGAACCCAGCGATGCCAAGTCTTCAGGGGGCAGCTTTGCGCCGCCCAGGTCTTCCTGACTCATTTTGCGTCGGGCTGACCACAAACTGACGTTAAGGTTGAGGGCCAATAAATTGTCCAAAATGCGGATGTCAGAAACAAGTTGTGTCATTTAGCCTCCTACATTGATTTATCGGAAAATGTAGCGTTGAGACCTTCAGTCTCCACTAGTTGCGGGAACATGCGTTGAGCCAATTCATGCAACATGGCGCGAGTTTCACGGCTTGCGCGGAAAGCCAGAGCACGATCAAGGGCATAGGTAACGGGCTGTATGCCCTGATGGGCCAGCGGCTGAAAGCGAACGGTCAGATCACCCCAGCGAAGCAAGCTGCGAGTGGAGAATGTTACTTCGATGGTATTGGTCAGATTGCTGGTGGTAGCCTCACCCATGAAGAGTTTTCGAACCTCATTGGCATAGTCCACCATGGTGTCGCACAACGATTCGGGCAGTGAAGGGAAGTGTCGGGTAAGCAGGCTCTTTTCTACATCGGCAGAAGGGTAGCCCACTTCGCAGATAGTAAAGCGGTCCAGCCAGGCAAGATTCTGCCGATGGGTTCCTTGGTAAAGGCCAGTGTCATCGCCACCACCATTGGTGTTGGCCGTGGCAACCAGGCGGAACATGGGGTGCGGCGCAATCAGTTCTCCGCCATTTTCAGCTATGCACAGGGGGGAGCCGTCCAGCACGCTGTTCAAGCCTGCCGCAATTTCAGGGGATGTTAGGTCGATCTCATTCAGCAGCAAAAGTGCGCCGCAGCGTATGGCAAGCGCAAGCGGGCCATATTCAAAGGTCATGTTGCTGTTTTTGACTGTCAGGTGACCAACCAGGTCGGCAAATTCCAGCCGCCCGTGTCCGGTAACCTCAAAGACAGGGTAGTTAAGTCTGGCTGCCAGCTGCTTGATGCAGCTGGTTTTGCCGCAACCAGTGGGGCCGAAGACGTACAGTGGTTCCTGTGGGTTGAGAAACCAGACCACAACATCGCGGCTGGACTCATGGAAAATATAGTCGTGGTTAATTGCCGGGGTGTAGGCCGAAGGAACAGCGTAGCCCCTGACCGTGGTGCCGGAGGGCTTGCCGCTGAAAATATGACCGGCATCGAGGTCGATGGGGGTAAGAGAATCAAGCTCATCAGTAAGGGGAGTTTGCATTATTACTCCTGTGTGTTCTATTGACACGTTTGTCTTGAATGTACACAATAATGACAAAGGAGATTCCCATGTCTACGGTAACAGCGCGATTGGATGCGGATACGCAGGCGCAGCTTGAAAAGCTTGCCGCTGCTACCTCACGGTCTCGTTCCTGGCTGGTGGCAGAGGCGGTAAGGCAATACGTGGCCGAACAGTCCTGGCAGGTCGAAGCCATTCAGGAAGGTGTTCGGCAGGCAGATGAGGGGAAGTTTGCTTCTGACCAAGAGGTGACGGGAGCCTTTGCTCGTTGGGGCGTCCATGCAAAATAGGCCTGTGCGGTGGCTCGCTCTAGCGCTTGAGGATTTGCACGAAATTGCGGGGTATTGGGCTGAAAAGGACTCAAATGCAGGGGAACAAATAGCCCAATGCGTATGGAATGCTGGGCAAAGCCTTGCTTCTCTTTCTTCACGGGGAAGGGCTGGAAGAGTCGCGGGGACTCGTGAGCTTGTGCTGGCAGATTTCCCGTATTTTATTGCATACCGCGTTGTGAAATCCGAAGTACATATCCTTCGTGTTCTCCATACCACCCGCCGTTATCCGAAATAATCACGCAACTACAATTTTTCTTTCCACATACGCCCCAAGCGGCTTACCACGAAAGCTACCGCGAGTTTCAATGTCGTTATAATCTTCGCCAAGACGGATGAACAGGAAGTCTTCGTTGGACAAACTGTCCATTAGCTTTGCTACAAAGGCCACTTCAGCAAATTCTGCGTACCACTTTTCCCCCTCCCACAGAAAGACAGCGTAGCCTGAGCCTTCATCAATTTTGCTGGGTTCGCCACCTATGAGCATTTTGATTGCTGCAAAGTTGTCGGGATTGTTCCTTTCTACCTCTGCAAGATCTGTTTTTAGCTGATCCATTCCTTTTTTTGTCAGGCACAGGGCCACATCAGAATAATACCCCATGATAATCTCCCGAAGCTCAGTTTATGGGCGAAATGCTCAATTTTTCGAAAGGTGAGCCTGTGCGCTCGCAACGGGCCAGCAAGGTGTCCACGTCGATGCCGCCCATGTGCTCAGAGTTAAGAATCTCGGCCAACTCCTCGCGCAGAGCATCCCTATCCAACGTGGTGCTACCCGCTGCCACTGACATGCGGAAGCGGTAGTTTCCCGTGTCTACCCAATCCCGTGTGCCAGCCTGGCGGTGAACCAGCTTGAGTACCGTTTCCATTTCTTTAATTTCAGCATCCAAAGCAGTACGCTGCGCCTTAATGGCCGCCAGCTTTTCAAGAGCTGGCTCCCATTGTGGCATTTGCACGCCCTGCGGAAATTTAGGGCAGTCGCCGTTGTGTTCGCAGTACGAGCACAATGGGTAAAAGCCTTGAGCGCAATCCACATGTGCCAGAGTTATGTGCCCGGCGCGGAATGCTGCAAGCTCACCCCAAAGCTGCGCCGCATGGTCAAGGGCCGTATCGAGCATGGCCTGATTGAAACCGTAGGGGCCGAACGCTTTAACCTCCTTCATGGAAAGGCAGAGCAACCATGCCTCCATACTTGTCTCGGCAGCCGTTGCGTGCAGCTGAAGGCCAAGTTGGGCATGGCAAAGTTGTGGAAATGTCATTTTGTCATGCATAAGCGTGCCGTCCTCAGCTCGGAGGCTGAAGACGGGTTTGTTCCAAGCTTTTGTCAGAAGATCGATTTGGCAATGCAATTGCAGAAGATGAGAATCATGCGGCGAAGCTGGCAGCTTGTCTGTGCTTTTCACTTTCAGAATGCGTATGGCATTGACCGGTGCGCCCCAGACCAGCACAAAATCGAGATGAGCCTTGATGGGCACGCCATGATGATGCCAATTGATCTCAAGCTGGGGCAAAACATGCAGGCCGAGCGATACCAGAGCTTGTCCAACCCCAGATTCAAACCAGTGCCCGCGCTGCAGAGTAAGCAGACGCTCCAGGCTGTTAGTGGTGGGGAGCACCTTTCTTGCCAGTGCTGCCCGTGGGCATTCCCAGTGCTGGCCAATGTCGCTCATACCGATGTAGCTGGAACTGTCGCCCAGATGGGCAAGAGTATCTTTGTGGGCAACGGCTTGTAGGCCCTGTCTGATTAGAGCCCGCAATCCTTCCGTGCGGTTCATCTGTTCCATGGGTTAGCCTCCACAAAAGCAAGAGGGCCGCCATCAGGCAGCCCTCTTACTTGGTATTTTGATTTACATTATGCGGCATCAACATACTTCCACCACAATTTTCTCTGCGGGTTCCAGCGGAAGCCCGAACCGGTAAGCAATTCCTTTTTCGCCTGCGTGTTGCCAGTGGCAATGATGCAAGGCCGTCCGTCCTGAGCGGTAACCTGCTGATAGGTGATGCCTTCTAGCGGTGGGAGATTTTCAAGGCTTGCTAGCGGTCGATTTGAGGGGGCTGAAATGTTGTTTGTGGTGGATGGGTCGCGTTGGCGTGCTTTTTACGACACGGGGAGGATTACGGGCAACTTAGGCCGTGTAGGCGATTTTTTGCAATTTCTAGCACCTTCACCATCGTCATCTTCAGTTACCATGCCCAACATTGCGGTTAGAGCGTAGCGACGAGCATAGGTAATTGCCGACCCCATGCCTTGCGGATCGGTCTTGGGTAATGGAACCACGGCGAGGGAGCTTTGCCACTGACCAGACTCTGCATGCGTCAGCTTGGTAACCAGCCCTATGGAGTTGGGCTGCTCCACAGGCACAGGGAACTGGCACAGCCAGATGCCGTTTTCGATAAGCGCATCACGGCAGGCGTCCATAACGCTGTTGAGGCTGGATTACCAGCTTTTGGTGAAGGGATTCTCAGCATCTTTTGTAACCGGTTGCACGGTGAGTTGGACATTAAGCAGAGCTTTAGCCAATATGGTAATGTCTAGCGACTGATATTCGAGCATATTTTTCATTTTGAAAATGCGAGAAACTCTGTCCGTTTTGTGGATTTGCAGAGATAATTGGGTATTTATGACGGCAGCTCTGACCCTTTCAATACTGTAATATATAGATAAATATTGTTAAATTACATAAAAGTTTATATTGTGATGTGAGCCACGTATAAAATTAGGTACATTAATGTATGAAGGTGAATTTTTAGCATTATTTCCAATTAATATTATTAGTTGAAAGTACAAATACTATCTTATAGTCTGTCAATTGGAAATTGTATATTTGTGCTGCAGATTCAAACACATGCCATTGGTGCCATACAGATTTTCAAAGAAGTTTGCAAAAGTCCACAAGATCAACCAGAGTAGTAATTCACAGTCCTTGCCATCCACAAGCATGCGAAACCGCTACGCCTCGTCTATAGCCAGAATGGCTGAGGTCCTCCGCGGGGAATACCAGTCCACACGCAATACTTCTGCCGAGGTCATGCTTGGCATGCACAGAACCGTGCAAGGCCACGTCAAAGCCCGCTCTGTTGGTACTGACGCATCGTGGGGAACAAGCAAACTGAAAATCCCCGTAGCAATAAACTAAACGGCCAGCCTTCTCCCGTTAACCGGAGAAGGCTGGCCGAATTTTTTTGAAAGCCCTGATCTTCTAATCAGAACAGCTTACGAATGGAATCAGTCAACAGCATTACAAAGGCGTTGTGTGCCAATCCTTGCCACGAAATGCGAGCAGGTGGATTTTTCCCACCGAAAACGAGCATTCCGTGTGTTGACTCCTATGGTTAGTGATAGTGGGAATATTTTTTCCTTGTTTCGCGATGTCATAAATATTTTATGATACTTTATTTTTTCCATTATATTAGCAACTAATGGAAAATCTTAAAGGTTATTTTACGAAACAGGGGGTATTTCGTCTCCGCATCTTCCATAAATATTGATGGCCAAGGGTACTTATTTAGTAGTGCGCAGGGCATCAATAAGGCTGCGTAATTCCGCGGCCTGCTTTGCTAGGCTTCCTACCGCCGCAGAGGCTTCATTCATGGCGGTGGAAAGTTCGCTGGATATGAAGGATACGCCTTCAATGGACTGGTTGATCTCTTCTGATGAAGCAGACTGCTGTTCAGCGGCCGTAGCAATGGCGCGCACCTTATCGGCGGCGCTTTCCGCTACGGTGAGGATTTCGTGCAGCGCCTCGCCGGACTGCCGGGCATGGTCATTATTATTAGTAATGGCATCCACCGCATTTTCCACATTGATCATGCTCTGCCGTGTTGCACGTTGAATATGCTCCACGGCCCGCCCCACTTCGGTAGTTGCCTGTTGGGTCTTTTCCGCCAGCTTGCGTACTTCATCGGCCACCACGGCAAATCCGCGTCCGGCCTCTCCCGCTCGTGCGGCTTCAATGGCGGCATTGAGAGCCAGTAAGTTGGTCTGGTCGGCTATGTCTGAAATGACACCCATGACCTGACCTATGCTTTCTGCCTGATGCTCAAGGTCTTCCATCTCTGTTTTTAGGCAGCTGGAAACAGCATGCAAACTGTCCATACCCTTTACCACGTCATTGACGATATTGGCACCTTCACGGGCCTTGCTGTGCATATCCTGCGTGGCTTTGGCCGCATCACCCGCATTGCGGGCAACCTCCAGCACGGTGGCGTTCATTTCTTCCATGGCGGTGGCCGTTTCTGTCATGCGCCGGGCGGCCTGCTCCGCGCCATTGTCAGATTGTTCAATCTGGGCAGAAAGCTGCTCCGAAGCCGAAGCAACGCCATTAACAATGCCTTCAAGCTGGTTTGCCGCATCATGCAGCCCTTCGCGGCGGGCCATCTCGGCGCGCTTTGTGGCTTCTTCCGCTTTTTGCATGGCAGCTGTGGCCTGTTGCATGGCGGTTTGCGCTTCGTCTGTTTTTTCCCGTGCTTCACCCACCATGTGCACAAGGTTGTTGAGCATGGTGCGCAGACCCCTTGAAAGCACGCCGATTTCATCTCGTTTTGTGCATTTTTCTTCAAACGTTTTGTGCATTTCTGAAGAAAGCTCCATGTTGCCCTCGGCCACATATTCCGCAATATTGCCTATGTCATGGAGTGTCTTTGCAAAGTTTCGTGCCACAAAGAAAATAATGAGCCCCGTCAAAAGCGCAATACAAAAACCAAGTATCATAAGGTTGCGCGTCATGACTGTGATGCCGCTGACTAGGTCGTCATTCTCGCCCGTTAAGACCACAATCCAGCCTGATGCGGGGACTTCATTGTAATAGGCTATATAATCTTTATTTTCCCAAGTATAGGGTAGGCGTCCGTTCTTTTCGATAAGTATTTTCCGTACCCAAAGCAGGTCGGATTCGTTTTTTCCCACATAGGCTGTATCTTTATAAATAAGGAGTTTGCCCTCGGCATCATACACAAAAGCATGCCCCGTTTTGGCAAAATGAATCCGGTCTGTCGTACTTTCAGCAAGTTTTTCCATGTCAACCAGCAGCAGCAGACCACCTATAACAACATCTCCTTCCTTGATCGGCGATGTGATGATTGTTCCCATCTTTTTAGTCACCATGGAAACGCGAGTTTCAATGGCCGCCTCGCCCTTGAGGGTTTTTTGCACAGCCTCATAGGAACTGAGGTTTGCGTTAATACTCTGGGGATTGCTATGAGCCTTGGCAATGCCTTTCATGTCGAAGTACACCGCCAGTTCAATACGTGGGAAAGTTTGTGAAACGGTACGCAGTGCGTGTGCTGCAGCTTCTGAAAGAGAAATGTCCGGCTGTTGTCCCCTGTAGATGACAGAGGCAAACTCAACCGCGTTATTTGTCTGAGAAATATTAATGGCAAGATTGCGGAGGAGTTGGATAATATTATCCAACTCCCGCGCCTGTACTTCTGCCAGCATGCCATAATCTTGTGACATCATAGAGCGGAGGTTTGTTTTTGCCATATCGTGTGCTGTAATCCCAATAATACATAGTCCTATGATTACTGGTAAAAGAATGCACAGAAGCATTTTTGATAAAATCTTCATTTCTGAGCCTCCATATTATAAATGCACATTAGCATGTCTCCTAATACTGTTTTATTTTCCTTGACAACTGAATTTATTGTCAAACACTTATTTGTACATGGCATTGTGTATGAGTTGTGGTTCGTACATATTTTTGTTTACTGCTTATGTTTACAGTGTTGTTGAACATATTTATGAAGAAAATTCGTCCATAATTGTTGCCAGTGCATGAAAATGTGCCGTGCTTAAATGACTGATTATGGAGTCTATGCTGGCGGTACATGGTGTCCCACGACGCGCAGGGGGGGGCTGTCTTCGGGCGGATACAACAGGCGCGAGAAGGTGTCGTGGCCGAATTTTACAGGCATCATTGCGGCCACCAAGTAGGCACAGGACTCTATATTTCCATTCACTGCAGCATGGTGGCAGCGAGGATTGCAACGTCCCAAAGCAACGTCCAGTATGCGAATAACAGGAGAGCGACTGACTGCTTTTTGGGGGATGGCGTTCTTCATGGCTAATTAAAATTTCATATATACGTAAAATATTGTAGACACTTAACGAAGATAATTTGTTGTATCGAAGACAACTTCTCATCTGCCAAGGAGAATTTGGTTGTGATAAAAAATAGTGCTGTGCATTATTCTCGGATTGTCCCAGCACTGCGGCGGCACGGTGCGCTATGCTTATGAAGAACTCAGTGGTCTGAATGCTGTGTTCGGGTTTTTTCAAAAATGCCTGATGAACCATTGCAGCAAGGTTAAAGACATCTATGGTGCTTCAGCGTGCTTGGTTAATTTCATATTTTATTTTTTGCACTAAACCGCTGACAAAGATCAATATCATTATTTAGAATGATAAGTTAATTTTATCGAATATGTTCGATGAGGTGGCAGTAGCAGTAGATTCGCCATTCTTAATGGTGTTACTTTTCGCAAAACCACTGAGTGCATCAGTGTGCCATGATGGGAGGGCCGTGTATTGGCAAAGGGCGCGGCCAGCAGAAACAAAAGGGCGGAAAGGTCTAAGCAGCGCGCGACGATAGAAATAAGTTTGGGTCTGCTCAAAGGGTCAGATCACAGATAGAAGGAATGCATCTTACGGCTTGCATATCATACCCCAAGCATTTTCATTACAATAAATTGTGAGTTGTTCAGGCCATACTGACGGTATCGTTTGGTAATAGAACCGCCATGCTCGGTTTTTTTAATCTTCAAAATTGGTCTGTAGGAATTTCATGAAGATTTAATATAAAAGTATTTATGTATAATTTGAAAAATATACTATAAACACTATTTTATTGAATTATTGCTATATTGAATTAATATATAATATACTAAGCAAAAAAATCGCATATAATTGAATTTTGAAAAAATCTTTAATAATGTTATTGTGCAAAAAGTAAATGACAAAAAGTATTTTGAAACTGTATTTTATGTATATTATTTTTTTACATAAAACTTTTTAGAGAATTTCATTGTAAATATTGTACAATTTAGAAACTTGACTAATTTGGTTTAAAAGGTAAGTATAACCAATAAGTAATCATTTGATTACTTATTGAAGAAATGTCCATTCGGGCTTTCAAATGCGGGTGTAGTTTTATCGAATTTACAGGAGCTTTAGTGCTGAGGGAACGTAGCGGAGATTATTTACAGAGGCTCAGGGGTTTTTACTTCGTCGCGAGTACGGGGAGCGTCCATAAGGCCGCCGCACACATGTGCCGTAACGCCTCCACAATCAGCTACCAAATTCGTTGCCTAGAGGAAGAATTGGGCATTGAACTTTTTGACAGAACAACGAAAAAAATGGTTTTGAATGAGGCGGGGAAAAAACTTTTAAACTGGACTACCGAAGTTTTTCTTTTGTTTGAAAAGATGAATTTTGATGTTTCTTCATATAAAAATATCGATCAGATAAAAATTAGGATTGCATGTACAACATCATTTGCACATTTAGTTGCTGGAGCCATTTCAAATTTTCATGAAAATAATTTTAGTGTGAGTATTTATCAGTGTGGATGTATTCAAGCATTATCAGCATTACATGATAATAAAGTTGATATTGTCACAGGTGGTGGTCTGGAATTGCCGGTTGAGGAAAACATGGATGTGTTATTCCAAGCACGCCAACTTCTCGTTTTATCAACTGATAGCCCGTGGGCAGTCTCAATACAGCCCTCCTTGGAGGAGTTGCGCCGTTTACCTCTTATTGGGTTTAACGTTGAAGACTTTACAGTCTCAAGTGTCGCTTCGCAAGAACGCTTGAACTTAAAAAAACTTTATGAGTATAATTCAAATATTTCTACTAATAGCTACTATATGATGCTGGATTTTGTCCGTAAAAAGATAGGAGCTGCTATCTTCGATGAACTATGCTTCCGCGATATAAGAACAAATATGTCAATTGATGGCCTAGCTGTTTATTCTCTGGACCATGTTTTACCCCGCAATGACTATGGGATATTGGTCTCAAAACATAAACGGAACGATACGCAAATCAATAAATTGATAAAAAATATTAAGCAGCATGTCGCTGAGCAAATTTTTGAGACGCCTTTTGTAGATTTACCCGTCCTCTAGCTTAGTTAAAAAAATATATTGCATTCTGAAAGACCAATGAAAGATTAATAAAAATCAGTACGATGGGTGGTGATGAGCCCCGGAAATAGGGTTAAGCGACTCCGCGAGCGGACTTATGCCGTGCAGCTTGGCCCAGGCATCCGTATCCAGGTTGCCCGCGACAGTGCCAAGAAAAATCACGTCAGTTCGCCGGGCAGCCAGCAGCGCCGCTGCTCCTCCACCACCTGAAAATCCAACCAATATAATCCTCTTAGCACCGCAAGTTGCTTTGGCCTTGTTGATGCCCGCGCCAAGGCTGCCGATAATTTCTTGCGCAAGGCGGGCTGATGTCCAGTATTTCGCAGAACAGTTCCGGAGGTCACTCCCTGTAACGAACTGACACTGACGTGCCAAATACAGTATTGGATCATGGCTGGGATCAGCCATCGCCAGTCGTAAGCCCACAGGATCGCGCGGCGTAGGGTCACCTGATGGCCTTGTGCGAGTGCTCCAAGCATGGCCATCTCCTTCAATATAGATTCGCAGCGTTTTCCTTGCCTCACGATCACCATGGCGGAATTGCCCATATAAGGTAAATTGCTCTGTTGGGAAACGCACCTCCGTAAATCCTGAAGATTTGGCAAGGTGCAAGGTAGTCTCACGCGGGGTTGTGGAACAGCCTGCGAGGAAAATTAGAAATAGGGTCAGCGTGGCGAGCTTGCTTTGCATATATTTACTATCCATTTGCAAAAGGGTTGAATAGTATTTTGTCTTTGTGTGGGGCTGTCGTGCCAGAATAAAGCGGGGAGGGGACAAGTGCAAAAAAATGGGCCCTGATCCAGCAGAGCCCATAAGGGGAAGGTCAACATCAATATGCGTTTTCAACGCTAATCGTCGTCAGATTGCCCGCTGCCGTCGCAGTCCGGGCAGGTCACCCAGTTATCTCCTCCGCATGAGGGACAATTTTCTGGGTGGCGATCAGTGCCGTATTCCAGCGGGCATTCAATTCTTCCCTTACCATTGCACCGACTGCATCTGCTCATAATTCTTCTCCTTCTGCACCATCTTTTTTGGGTGGTACCCAGCCATTTCTCTTCATAATACTCCCGATCGCCATTTTTTCAGCCCAGCAATCAGAGTCCTGGCACCGCTGAATCAACTCATCCTTGCTACAATCGCGGTATTTCGCCTGATATTTTGCAATCTCCTTGTTTTTTTCATCCACCAAATTATCAACGAAATCCCATACCTTTTTGGCGTACCGGAACGCCGTTTCCAGCATGGCCATTTTTGTCAGCTCCAGTTCGTTTGATTTCTCAGTTACAGTCTTTTGAAGGGATCACTGTCCAGAAAGACAGTAGCCCACTCTGCTAGAATTCCAGACGCAGAAGAGCATTCACACCGTGTGAAGCATGGTGCTCAGAGAATTGATAGTCGTAGTTTGCTGTTATGGAAAAATCACCGATACTGTATTTAAGCCCGGCTCCGACTTCCCCTGTCTGGTTGTCCAGCATGGGACTATTTGCTGAAGCCACACCAGTGCTGCCAGGCATGCGCACATCATACGTCAGGTGCGTATCTGCCACACTGGAAATCCAACGGGCGCGCAGCTCTGGCGTCAGAACGCCGTTGCCAACAGAAAAATCCGTATTCGCACGAATACCAACGGGGATGTTGACGATGTTCAGCTGTGCCCGACCATTATTGGCAATGGCTGAACCCTGCATTTCGGTGTCAAATTTGTGCTGGTCATAAAATCCGTAGCTGACTCCCATGCTGGGGATGATATTCACACTGGCTGCATGCAGGGTGTACTCCGCCAGCAGATTGGCAGACCAAAGATCGGCGTCATAGTCTGCAGTGAGCTTTCCAGCCACATTCTCCTGATCTAGACTGTTGTGGGTACGCATCCAGCCGCCGCTGGCAGTTAGCGTGAAGGGATCAAGGTTCCAGCTGCCATACAGGCTCATGCCGCCATAATTGAGATGGTTCTTTGTTTTAGCCAGGTCTCCCGTTGACTGCACATAGCCTGCGCCAAGATTGCCAGCCACGCCCACTCGATAGTTTCCGAAGGTGTAATCCGCACCGAACACAAGCCCATACGTGTCCGCATTATAGCCAGTATCAAAGCTGCCCACACTGATGCCGAATCCACGATCATGCATGTAAACGGGGCTGGCCCATATGCCCAATCCCTGTTTCCACAACGGGTCATCCAACGAATCACCCGCACTCATGCCGGATTGGCCTCCTGAATCTCCAGAAAGTGATGCGGTAACGCTTCCCGGAGCCATAGCTTGGCCTGAGGCTCGGGCAGCGATTGCCCCAACGTTTTGGGTGTTTGTGGAAACTGCGGCCACGCCCCCGGCCCCTACAGAGGAAGCATAGGAGGCCGAGGTAACGGCCTGAGCTGCCGATGAGCCCTTGGTCACAGCCGAGTCCATGAAAGCATTGGTCCCAGGGGTGTAACCATCAACAATCCCAGCCAGTTCTTTCGGCAACATCGGCATAGCCGCCTGAGCTGCTCTGCGAGATACTGAAGCCAGCAAAGAGTTACCGCTGTAGGTCAGGCCCGACATGGAAAAGAGCACATCATTGGTCGTTAGCTGCACTGCTGACAAATCAGAAACAGGTGTTCCTGCGCTGCCTTGGTCAATAGAGGTCACGCCGGTGGCGAGATAAATGTTCTGGGTCTGTCCCACTCCGATTTTTGCCTTGGTAACGTTTGTAACCAGGCCATTGATGGTGATTGTGCCGAGATCAACCGTTCCAGTCTGATGCGGGTTAAAGCTGAGAACACCGCTACCACTCGCTGCATACCCGTTGCCCGCGTATCCAAGGTTGATGGGTGCATCAGAAGCTTGCGTTGCCACCAGCGGGATATTGATCCGTGAACTGTCTATGCCAAGGCTGCTTGTGGTCAGGCTGCCCGCTCTTGAGCCCAGAGTGACTGTCGTTCCTTCGCGGATGGACAGGCTATTGCTCACCAGAGACGCATTGTCCCCAAACACTACAGAACCTCCCCGGATCACAGCTCGACCATTGAGCCGGTCTTCAAGGCCACTGACGCCCAGTACGGAGATGTTGCCGCTGTTATCCAGGTGGAGCGGAGCTGTACCCAATCCTGTCGCCTGATTAAGCGTTCCATTGTTGAGCAGCAGAGTTGTTCCGCCGCTGATGGTAATGTTCTCCGATTGCGAGGTAGCAGTTGTGGAAGTCACTGCCGTGTCGCTGCTGAGCGTTATGCCTCCTGTGGTGTCCCATATGTCGGCAGCGTTTGAGCTGATGGGGTTAACAGCCATCAGGGTTAACGCCAAAGCGACTTTCCGTATTGAGCTAAATCCCATTTTCCCTCCTTACCCTTGGCAAAGTTTTGATTGGTTCAAGAGTCAAGCCAGCTCAATTCTAGCTATATAGACTTTAAAAGTCGATAATTAAATTTAAAAATCTTAGACAGGCGATGCAAATTTCATGGCAAATGTAATTAAGAGGTATGCTTATGAAACTTGCAGAGCTTGTTGGAGAGAATATCACCGTACGCCGCAGGCAGCTTGGGCTGAGCCAAAAGGAATTGGCAACATTGCTAGGCATAACTCAGGATGCCATGACACGGATGGAAAAAGGGAAGATAGCGCCTAAAATGAGCCGCCTAGAAGACCTCGCTGCCCATCTGCAATGTCCTGTCAGCTATTTTTTCAGAACCCAATCGGATGCGGTCCTTGAAAAAGCTACTTCAATTGCGGAAATCCTTATGACCGTTCCTGGCGCTGGGCAGGAAGCACTTGTAAATTTGGTTGCAGAAACTGCCAGAGTGATGAATTTGAAGAATGAAAAATGAAAGCGAGTGTTGCTCGTGAAAACAACACTCGCCTTTTCAATGCATAGAGCGATAGGGCATGACAGGATTAAAGCTTTTAATAGGGGGCTCATCCTAAACAAAACCCTAAAGGTTCTCTTTTGTCATGTCTCTGGCTATTCATGGAATTGGGTATATCAATCACAGCAGAATCAGTGATTTTCAGTCGGCATTACTCTTCTTTACCCTGGATGAAGATGACACCCTTGACCCCTTCGGGTTGTGTTCCTTGGTTCTAGTTTTAGCCAGATAGCTCCCAGAATACACTGTGTTGTTCTTCTTCTGCTCAAAATCATCTGCGTTCCTGTCTATCATGATGCCTTTCTGTCCATTACTTTCTGAGAAATGAACTAGTCCATCATTGTCAGTACCAAGCTTGTTTTTCACTTGCTTATTGAGTTCTGCATAGACAGAGTATCCATTCTGGATGGCATTGCCGTTTGCTAGTGCCATGACATGGAAATGAGGTTTGGCTTCTAAAGAGGTTTGCTCTGTTGTTACAATGAATTTAAGGTCTGGTTGGTTCTTCGAGTCTTTAAATCTTGAATTGATGTTTCTTTTGGTGTTCTCAATGACACGTGTAACTTCTCTTCTTGTAAGGACTCTTTCAGTGTCTTGTTCAGAATGGATATCTGCTCTTAAAGCAAGAACTTTTGAATGGTTATCTGTCATGTACTCAACAGTATTGATGATTTGGTCTAAAGGTTTCGTGCTGCATGGCAGGTTGTTGTTCTTGCCAGTGTTTATAGTGTAGCCACGATACGTATTTGATGTAGTTGTGTTCGGCATGATAGTTCTCCATTTTTTATAAAAGTCATTTTATTAGTTGGTTGAGTAAATAATAACAGGGGTATGCATCTTGGTAATGCATACCCCTGTATTGTTTGCAACTAGAGGGGGTGGATGTTTTAACTTCTTGTGTTTGTTTTTAGTTGCCTAAAAATATTTTATGGTTACGGATGCATTTTAGATCTATCTTATAATTTAAATTAAATTCGTTTAGTTATGTGGTATTTGCATTTAACCAACTAGGTTGCTTCATGATATGCTTAACTAATAATATTAGGATATTACTAATTAACCGGGGGAAATTGTGTTTCATACTTACCGGTAGAGAGGGTGATTTGAAAAAATAATTCCAATATTTCAGCATAATATATTATGCGACAAAGTTCATTCTTTGATGATGTATCAAATCAAGATCATTAGTGCGAAACTGTTATCATAAATATGTTCCTTGCGGGAGAAAAACTTTTAACTTGGTTTTATTGCTGTTAATCCAGATGGCTATAATTAGCTAAAACAGTACGCATAGATGTAATTTCCCCCCTAGTACTTAGAGGTAAGTACAATTTCAAATGACAATGACACGCTGATTTGCCGATAAATTTGACAAAAAAGGCGTCTAGGACCATTGCCTAGACGCCTTTACGTGCATGAAATTGAATAATTATCGCTTTTCTAACTAATTTACACAGTCGTAGAAATTGGGGTGCAGAGCGACCTTAAGGTTGTTTGTTGCATCGTCGTAAACAGCTAAATAGTTATACGTTTCAAGCAGCCTTAATGCATTGTTTACCTCTTTAGACTTACAGCCAATACGTTGTTGTAGTGTTGTCGAGTCTATCCCATCAGCAATGAGTTTGTTTTGTTCCCAAAAATCTGTGACATTGCCTAAACTTTCAAGGATCTTGCGTGCCACGCTGTAGGCGGCCAATCCTAATGGGCTGTATGCGTACTTGATGTGTGAAAATGAAGCGCGGACAAGGGTGATTGCCGTCTGTATTTCTTCCGCATTAATAGGGTGCAAATGCGGTTGATCGGTATTCCATGCATGAATATCCCACGCAAAGCGTACCGCTTGTCCATGTGCCTTCAGCATACAAGGAGCTGCAGCTTCAGGCATAATTGGAATCTCATTATACCGAATATGCTTTTCAAAATTTTTAACGAGCTCTAGCGCGTCAGGGGTTACTCCAACTTCATAGCGTGGAGCATTCTTATCTTGCGTATGATAAAGATGGAGAAGGCTCTTTATCTTTGAATTATATGCCGCTAGGCCATCCCCCATGTTAAATCCGTACGGCGCAAGTATTGAGCCTTGGTGAAAATAGGGCACAAAGCGTGCAGTCACGCCGTTTTCATTTAAGAATTCGTTGGCGTACAGTTTGGAGGCTACTACAGGTTGCACAAGGTTGATCATCGGTAGCGCAGGGTGTGCCAAATTAATTTTTTTTCTTGCGTTTTCATACACGTATGGCTCTTGCGTGTGCCCGCGAAGAAACAGGTATGCATCCTCTGGCGAGCAGAGCATCCTGCTGGCAATCATATTACCTTCAGCAGTTATACATCCTTGACATTCCCCCTGTTCACTAAGAGCGGCTGCTAGTTGAAAAGATGTGCATTTGTCTACCAGTATCTGGACCGGAGGAGTTATCTCAACGGATTGCGCTAGGTTGCAATTGAATTGCGCTGCCTCATCAATAGCTCGCTGAAGAAAGTCCAATTCGTCTTTCTGCTCCATTGTTGCACATTCTTTGAGGGCAGCCTCAATTATTTTTCTTGAACGGCTTCCAGTAGCCTTTGATGCTAGCCGTTTCTTTTCTTTGGCATTTTTTGATAGTTCCTCAAACATTTCATTCGCTTCGGAACAAAACAAATTGAATGGCGCACGTAGGTGTTTTGTAAGTGATGATTTTTTTGTGCCTGCTGAGGAGACTTGTATTATCATATCGACAGCTGGCTCAGACCAAGTATCAGTGAGTTTTATGTTAATCCTGCCCCATGTCGCAATGGAAACGGACGCCAATATGGCATACATAATTCCAAGTGCATTTAATCCCGTCAGGCCTGATAGATAATATGCAGTATTGGCAATGCAATGTGACTTAATATAAGGGATAAAACTGTCGAGTTGTATATTCTGAATCGGAATGATTTGAGCACCGCTTAAGCTCCATTGTTTCTGGCTGATGCGCTTTTTACGCTCACTCTCTTCCGCATTTTTTTTATATTCCTTGGCTTCATTGAAACACCGGTTCGCCCACTCTAATTCGTGAAGTGGATTCATGGGGGCAGCTCTTTGGGAGTGAATCATCCCAAGTTGGGGCTGAGAAAAAGTCGTATTACTTTGAGGTTGAGAAACCGGAGGAGAGCTTTGCTTACTGGGCAAGCAGTGCTTTCTTGATTGAGAGAGAAAATTGAACCCAACAACCATGCTGGCGCTTCCACCATTTTTATCGGCCTGAACGACGAGGCTATCAAAACTCATTAATATTCTCCTTGGCAAAGTCTGTTAGGCGGGAGACACTTTCCCGCCTAACAGACTGACCTTTTAACTCCCTACGGAAACATTGACTTCCAGAGTATCAGGGACAAGCTCAAGCCGAAATTTCGTCTTAATGCTAATTGTACTGATCCTGTCGAACTTATCTTGAGATGTGTCTGCGAGATTGTTCACGGCAGCAAGGAGCACCTTTTCGACGGTGTCACTAATTTGCTCACTGAAACTAGTCGCCGAAAAATCCGGTGGAAGAACTTCAACTTCAATTGCCTTGCTCTCAAGGCTCGGTATAGTGATATCCCTATTGATTGTGCTCATTATCGATCTCCTGGATGTAGTGGGTTAAAATCGTGCTGTGGGCATCATGCTTCACCCGCACGTACTCTGCGGTAGTCCCTGCAAACTGCGATAAGGCTTTGATCGCTGTGGACACCGCGACGACCTCATATTCCGGAGCCCTTGGGGTGAGATTGTCCTTCATGAAGAGGTCCGCTAGAATTTCTGTGAACTGGGATTTACTCAGGCCCTGGCGCAACATGATGGCAAGCTTAGGATGCCCAGCTAGGTAGTCGTCTGAAACTGCCTTGCGTTTTGCCTTTTTTTCAGAGGCAGAAAGTCGGTTGCGTTTTTTCTGAAGCGTTGGAGTGGCGAAATTGGATTCACCATTTCGGGTGGCGCTAGCAACTTCGACCGTTGCACCGTTCATGATTCGGTCATTATTCATAAATTCCTCCTTATTGACTTCCCAGTGGTGTAAGCTGATGGAGAAGCTGCAGTTAATGCCCATTGTGGTGCTCAACCATTGATTTGGCAGTGGCACCATGCAATATGGCGCGTGTGAGTGTTTTTTCTGAACTTCGTTATTTAGTTGTCAAAGAGCAAATATGCTCGCGATGTTTGTTAGTTGATCCTTGACGGATCAATGCGGTGTGCATCTAGGTATGCACTTAAGTCATAGATTCGATAGCGCACAGAACGCCCTATTTTTATATAGGGGATTCCTATGCGCTTGAAACGATGCGCACGGAGCGTGGAAAGACTTAAGCCGGTTCGGGCTGAAACCTCTTGCTCTGTCAGACATTGACATGTTGTTTCTACGGTGGGCATAGCCGACCTCCTTGGTTGAACTTGGAGCTCCGGCTTTCTAGATACAGGAAGTGAGGAGGGTGGAAAAAGCGTGTACGCCGCAAGAAAAGCTTAAATCTAGTATTGGGAATGTTTCCTATTTTATAGGTTTGTGTACTTTTCTAAAAACACACAAGGGAGACCGTGAGGGGAAAGAGAAAAGCCTCCCCTACGATCCGTTCAAAACGGTGGGGAGGCTCTTGCTCAGAATTAGATATTTCCTGCGTGAGTGTTTTCTAACATGTTTTCAGTATATTAATAGGTAATTCTGATTAAACATTTCCATAAAAGCTAGTTGTAGTGACAGTTAAAGACAACTCGGTCGTTAATCAGCGCCTCTCTAACCAATAATGTTCAGAAATACCCCGCCAGAAAATATTTTTAATTGCTCGACAACTCCATGTTTTAGTGTCGTACGATTGGGAGTTTAGGAAAAAATTATTCCACATTGTTCCAATTAAATTTATATTCAAAGAAATTAATTGCGCGTCTCTTAAGCGGATTCTCTGGCGGATTATTCCTTATGCGTTTTAGATACGTTTCATTTTTTTCTGTGCCGCTAATTTTTTCAACAGCAATGTTGAATTGTTTTTTCCACAAATCTGCACATGAAGAAAAATGGTTGCATTTTATGCAATCTTCAGACGTTGGCTTCTTACTTGGGTCACATTTAACTTGAGGAGCATGCGCTCTTTGCTTTGTAAACGCCGTGTCAAGGTCAAAATTGTTTGAAATATATAAATCATAAATTAACAACCCCGTAGTTTTATAAAATAAGTTGTTCATAGATTGTCTATATGATCCTGATTTTGATTCCTTATGTATTTCCTTGAGAATCTTTTTTTGCGTACAATTTTTATAGTCACCCCTTGACTTAAAAAGTATGACCTGCTTTTTAATAACATCGATGCTTTCATCAAGAGGGAGGCTTTTATCAATGCCAAAATACACATAATCCTGATTGTTATGAAATATAACCACACATCTTCTATCTATTCTGTCGAGAGCCTTGAACGATGCTGGAACGCCTTTTCCGCACTTTACCTGCATGGCAATTTCTTTCATGTCATATGGAAACGGTAAAAATGCAGCACTCACTTTGAAAAAATTTGATATTGTAAGAAAATTTTCGATGTAGGGCTCAATAGTGACCGCAAATAAGTAAAATTTGCTCCCTTCAAATGAAATATTGTATTGAAATCCAATTTTTTTCGCTTCATATTTGTAAATAACGTCAGTAAACAAATCTATTTGCATGCCGATTGGCGTTTCTTTCTTAAAGAACGTTTTTGAAGTCTCGCATATATAATCAATGCCTTCTTCAACGGTCCCATTGTTTTTATCTGACATCTCAAAGTTGCGTTTCGCATATTCACAAAAGAAAAACGACTCTTCTAACGTCGTCTGATCTCGGTGTGACTCTGGCATCATTTTTTCTCCGTATCCATGTCAAATATCTCATCAGCAACACTGGCCGCCCTCAGCATTGCCTCATCGGCAAGATGGGCGTACCTCTGCGTCATTTGCGGATTGGAATGAGTCAAAAGTTTTTGTAATGTGTATAGGTCGACCTTTCCAGTGGAGGCAAGAAGTGAAGCATAAGCATGCCGCAATCCATGCAGAGGGCGAAAGTCGTCTGGAAGTCCCGCGTGTTGTTTTACGCGAACAGCAATTTTTCGGAAATCTTTGCGTTGTCCACCGCTTTTTCCTGGAAAAATGAAAGGGCTCTCGGTTGAAGAAATATTTTGCAAGATAGCCCGTGCTGCACGTGAAAGGGGGATACGCTCTGATTTGCCTTTCTTCGCAACCTCGCCTCGCAACAAAATAAATCCGTTTTCATAGTCAATATCGGTCCATCGCAGTGCCATCAGGGCGCCTTTACGCATTCCTGTAACTAATGCAAGGCGTAAGAATGCTGCAGCATCTTGATCAGGCTCCCTGTCAATTGCTTCCAAGTATTTTTTGAGCTGATCTGCGGTAAGGCTTTCCGTTTTTTGGTTATCAACCTTTGGCATTTCAAAGTGAAGTTTTGAAGGGTCTGGTGCTGAGCAGAGCCCTTTTTTTACGCCGAACATAATTATACGGCGGAGCAGAGCAAGGACGTGCTTTGTTGTTTGTGGGCTTCTACCTGTTTTGAGAAGTCTATGGCGGAGTTTGTCAACATCAATAGTTGTTATTTCATTAGGAATTTTGTCTTTAAATATGTCTTTCAAATGGAGGTTGAAGCGCAATCTGTCTGTTTTCGTGTCTTTTCTGTCTGGAAATGCTTGTTGATACTGGTCCCACAATCTAGCAATGGTCGGTTTGGCAGCTTCTGCGGTCTTGGTCGCGAGTGTTGCTTGGCGAATTTCTTTGCGAGATAGGCGTTTGCCTTCTATACGTTCCGCCCTGATACCAGATGCTCGTGCGGGAGTCATATCATCAGCATACTGTCTTCCAACCTTTTCCTCAACAACTTTGCCGTCTTGCTTAAAGACAATGTAATATATGCGCTCCTCGCCGGGCCGACCTTTTCGTTGGGCAATTCGGTAAAAGACCCCCGGGTAATTCGTCTTCATGCGTGTGCGCTCTGCCATAGTGCCTTCTCCTATCCAAAAATTCCAACCTTATTTCCAACCTTTTATGTATTACTAGTTGCCAAAAGATGTGACTAGGTGCAAGTGGTTAATTTCTATCTATGTGAAAATGAAAGATAATAAAAATTAATGATAGCTATGGCAAATTAAGATCAGCGGCCTCTCAAGCCGCTAAGACGGGTTCAAATCCCGTTGGTGACGCCAGTTTTTGGGTGATTGTAGTTTTGCGTGCGCAAAATTATGCGCAAAACTCATTTTTTGGGGCGTGAAGGGTGCAACCTTCGCGCCCTTTCTTTTTTTGTAAAAACTGATTTATTTTTTCTGGTTGCACCCAATGGCCTGCTCTGGCGTGCTGTAGCAGCGGAGACTGCATGTCGCAGTATGATTTGTACTGCGAAAGGCAGGTGTAATCCATTGTAACGTATTATGGTTGCAGGCAAGTTGCGGATAGTGGGCATAACGGACAGCTTGATCTGATGGTTGCAACGATCTGCGACATCATGTGCTGTCTGGCACGGTACTCCTTGCCAGCTTCCAGTTCCGTCCATAAAGGCATGCCCGCCATCCTAGAATTAGTCCTTTGTGTTGAGGATTAAAGCTTAGCAGGCTGTACAACCATCTGGACTATTTCTTTTGTACACGATTCTCGGGCCCGAATGCTCTTGCCGGTCGCGCGCGGCGTGCAACTGGCTGGCGTGATAAGTCTCCATCATTCTGGTATTGCACATAAAAATTTTTCAATGCAATATGCGCGCGGTCAGAATGGTAGCGGAACTGTTTGGGTTTTCAATCTGGTATCTTATGTTGACAAGAATACCAAATATGGCATGATCCTGCCACCTCAACTGTTTATTTTTTGCGAAGCCCCGGTCCGTGCCGGGGTTTTGCATTTTTGCCGACACGGCAGTTCTGCCGCACGGACCAGCATTTTCTTCAATATTCCGTATCGTTCCAGTGCGATGAACCAGCCTGCTGCCTTGCCTCACCATGCATAGTTATCGGGGCAGGGCGGCGTCTGGCCACATGCCGGGCCAGCGGGGATAATAAAAAAACCGCCCAGCTGCCCATTATCAGGCAACTGCGCGGTTTTTCTGCTGCTCAGAATTATGCTGTCAGCGGTCAGCTATTGCGAATGCACACCTTGTATTTACGCAAAAAGTCGGCGGGCAGATAGGTCATCTTGGCCTGGCGCAGGCCTTCTTCGTCCAGATCCTGCGCCCGGTTGATGTAGGTAAAGCCCTGCCCAGCGTTGCGGGAGAACAGGCAGTTGATGGTCTGGTACACGCCCTTGAAGCCGTTGAGGCCTTTTTCATAATGCACGCCAAGGTTTGCGCCGTCGAGGTTTTCACCCACGCTAAAGGCCACCATCTTGCCGTCCACATAGAGCGAGCCGCCCACAAGACCAGTAAAACAGTTCCAGTGGCTGAGCACGCGGTTGATGGCTTCGTTTTCTGCCCGCAGCGAGGGCGATTCTTCGCATTCGTGCCACTGACACCAGTCGTCCTGCACAGCCAGCACGTCCTCCACCATGGCGTCGTCAAGCGTGTGGTAGTTCGGCTCGCCGTAGGCTTTTACATAGCTGTTGAAATGGTTGCGCTTTTTGTGAAAGCGGTTGCCCGGCAGCTCGGCCAGTTCTTCCTGCTTGTACAGGTATTCCCACTGCCCACGGTCTTCCTGCGCGTCCACAAGGCCGGGCAGGTCGCGCTGCCAGATTTCAAGCAGTTTTTCGGGCACACGGGTAATGTTGTGGGCTTCGGGATTGAAACCGCAGGGCAAAAGGTCTTTCCACGAAACGGCGTTCCAGTCGCCCACTGGTGCCCAGCAAACCTGATAGGGGCGCGTCTGGCGTATCCAGCACAGGTTGTCGTCAAAGCACCATTCAAGGCCGTAATAGTCCTGCCAACCCCAGAGGTTGGCCAGTGTGTAGTCCAGCGAGCGCTGGGGCGTACGGGCCCACAGTTCGTAATATTGCTGGCGTCCGTCCAAACTGACAGGCGTAAAGGTTTTGCTCACGGTTGTCTCCTCGCGTCCAAATGCACAGATGCACGCCAGTGCGCGGGCGCATGCCACGGTGGCCGCTGCTGCGGCCTCTCAGGCGGTATTTATGGGGTTTGCGGCTGGCGGGAACGGCTCATGGCAAAGCGCGTCCAGTCGCGGAACAGCACCACGTAGAGCATGATGCAGGTTTGCAGAATCTGGGATACGAGCATGGCCACAAACACGCCAGAGGCTGTACCCCAGAGAATGTGGCCGAGCAGCCAGCCCAGGGGCAGACGCACCACCCAGAAGCTGCCGCCAAAAATCATGAGATTGTACTTGGTGGCTCCGGCCCCCGTCATCACGCCGCCCATGACCGTGCTGGCTATGGAAAATGGCGTGGAGAGCAGATTGTAGGTAAGGTAGCTCACAATCTGGGCCTGCGTGCCCGGTTCCTGCGAGAGCAGATGGGCAATCTCCTGCCGAAAAGGCCAGAGCAGGGCGGCCATAAAAGTCATGGTTACAGCCGCAAGGCCTACCATGTTGAGGGCCACGCGCCGCGCCTCTGCGGGCTTGCCGGCACCCAGGCTGTTGCCCACCAGCACGGCCACGCTCATGTTAAAGGCCATGCCCGGTAAAAACAGCAGGGCCTCGACCCTCAGACCGGCGTTAAGCCCGGCAAGTGCGTTGACGCTGTCGGCGGGCAGCGAGGCCACCAGTACAAACAGGGTCATGTAGCCAGACTGCCACACAATCTGCGCAGCACCCGCTGGCAGTGCTACCTTGAGCAGATAGGGCAGGCCAGACTTGAGCCAGCGCAGCGATGGCAGTGAAGAGCGGCCCAGATAGCCGGAATGCGCCAGCAGTGCGCAGTTGCACACCGCACCCAGATACTGCGCGCCCACGTTGGCCCATATCAGGCCCATGTAGCCCATGTTGGGCATGCCAAACCAGCCAAGTCCGAGGCCAAGGCAGGCCACCAGATTGCACAGGCATACGCCCGTGGCAACCCACAGGGGGGGCAGCACCTGCCGTGTGGCGCGAAACATGACCCCGGTTGAGGCGTACAGATACTGAGCGGGCAGGCCCAGCATGCTGACGGCCCACATCTCGCTGGTTTGCGGCATGATGCTTTTGGGCACCATGAGCATGCGCAGGATGCCGTCGCTGAAAAAAGCGGCTGCCAGGGCCACAGCAAAACCGAGACCCAGGCAGCCGATAACCGTCGTACCAATATAGCGTTGCGCGCGCATGACCTTGAGCGCACCCAGCGACTGGCTTACAGCCGCTGTTGCGCCGCTCGATATGGCCATGGCAACCACCATCAGCAGTATGCCGCACTGGTTTACCATGCCCAGCGCCGCCTGCACGTCCGCGCTTATCTGGCCCGCAACCCACACCGCCACAAAGCCCATGAAGAACATAAGGTACATCATGAGCATCTGGGGCCAGGTAAGCCGCCAGATTGCGCGGGGAGAAGTGCTCAGGTCGGGCGCGGGCCGGGCCTGCTGCGCGGGAATGCCGCGTGATTGTGTCACATTAATCCATCAGGCAGCGCGCAAGATCCTCAAGGGTTTCGCGGCGGCGGATAAGTTTGGCAGTGCCGTCGCTTTGAATGAGAACTTCAGCAGGGCGACGACGCTGGTTGTAGTTGGAACCCATAGTAAATCCATAAGCTCCGGCGTCAAGTACCCCAAGCACATCTCCCTCGCAAATAACGGGCAGTTCGCGTTCTTTTGCAAGGATGTCACCACTTTCGCAAATATTGCCCACAATGGTCTGCACCATGTTCTTGCGCGCCTGCTTGTCGGCGCCGTAGATCTCCACATCGTGGAATGAATCATACATGGCCGGGCGCACCAGCACGTTGAAACCAAGGTTGGTGCCCACATAGCGCTTGTCGCCGTTGTTTTTCACGGCATACACAGAGCCCAGCAGCACGCAGCATTCGGCGGCCACATAGCGGCCCGGCTCAACGAGGAAGCGGCCCTTGTAACCAGATTTTTCAGACCAGCCGTTGATAAGCGCGTGCAGGCGGCTGCCAAGGTCGGCCATGCTCAGACGGGCCTGCCCCTCGTACTTGTGGTAAGGAATGCCAAAGCCGCCGCCAAAGTCGATAACTTCAAGCTTGGCGAGCATGCTGGCGGGCAGGCGGTCGGCAAGGTGCAGCAGCACTTCGGCGGCGTCGAGGTACCCGTCGGGCTCCATAAAGAGCGAACCGATGTGCTGGTTGATGCCCGCAAGGGTGAGGTCGTGCTTTTCAAGCAGGGCAAACACTTCGTCCAGCTTGTCGGGGGTGACGCCAAATTTGGTGTCCTTGCCCGCGGTGATAACCTTGGCATGGTGCCCAGCGCCAATGCCGGGGTTAAAGCGCACCATAACCTTGCCGCCCCTGTTGATGCGGCCAAGGGTATCGAGCTGCGAGAGCGAATCAACGCTGATAAGCAGGCCGCGAGAAACGGCGTTTTTGAGTTCGGCCTCGGAATTGTTGTTGGAAATGTACAGAATTTCTGACGGGGTAAAACCGGCCAGTTCGTCCATGTACAGTTCGCCGGGGCTCATGGCGTCCACCACCAGGCCTTCTTCGCGCACAATGCGCAGCAGGGCAGGGGTGGCATTGGCCTTAACGGAATAGTTCACGCCGAAACCGGGGTGCTTGGAAAGGCCAGTAAGGTCGCGGCAACGCTGCCGCAGCACGTTCTCGTTGTAAACATACAGGGGCGTGCCAAAGGTTTCAGCCAGCTCGCGGGGGGTGTGGCGGCCATAAAAGTTGCATTCGTCGGTGTACGTGGAGCGGATGTCGGACATAAAAATACCTCTGAAAGATTGCGTGAGCCGCCCAGACCAGAGCGGAATTTTCCCGTTGAGAGCAATTGTTGATTATCTGTTCGGTTTCCTGCTCTGTCAAGTGCGCTGGCAGGTGTTGCAGCCGCTTGCACAGCCAGCCGTGGTGCAAAACAGGGCCGCGCAAAGCATGCAAGCAGGGGCTTGCAACGGTGTGCGGTCAAAGTCCGCAAACCCGCGCGAACAAGGGGCTGACGGGCACTTCCCGCAGTACAACATTGACAGAAACCCCCTGTCATGTTTTGCTTGTACTTTACAATGGGGCGTTATTCTTTTCGCGGGCGGCTTGTGCCTGCGCAGTGCCGGCCGCCAATGTGGCCAGGTGGTGCAGCAGACCGCCCATACACACTATATGGAGTAGTTATGCCTATCAAAAAAGGCGATACGGTGCGCGCGCACTACACGGGTACCCTTGAAGACGGCACGGTGTTCGACTCTTCGCGTGAGCGCGACCCCCTTGAATTTGTGCTGGGCAAGGGCATGCTGATTCCGGGTTTTGAAGCCGCCGTTGAAGGTCGCGAAGCGGGTGAAACCGTTACCGTTACCATCGCGCCTGAAGACGCCTACGGCGAGGCCGATCCCGAACTTCTGTTCACCGTTCCCCGCGCCCAGGTGCCTGACCACATTCCCCTGAACGTGGGCGTGCCCCTGCAGCTTTCCAACGAGCAGGGCCAGATGGACGTGACCATCACCGAAGTGACCGCAGACGAAATCACCCTTGATGCCAACCATCCTTTGGCGGGCAAAACGCTGACCTTTGAAATCGAAATCGTGAGCGTTGCCTAGCCTGGGTTTTTGCCTGATATGTTGAGGGGGTGCGCCTGGCACAACGGGCCGCCGCACGGCGGCGCGCACGGCGCACCTTTTTGACATGAGGTTTTGTGCTGTTTTTTACCTGCGCTATTGTGGCGCAGGCCGGATGACATGGCTTTGGAGCGGGCGCTCGGGTGCCCGCAGTTTTTGCGGCGGCTCCCCTTGTCCGCGTGCTTCAGGGCAGCACGGGCGCGGGCGTACAGCGGCTGTTTGCAGAAGCGTATTCCAACGCCATATGCGGGATTATCGCACCCCAAATACAGCGCCCGCCCTGAGCGCGAGGTTCGTCCATGAGCAATAAATCCGCCAGACAGAGCGCCATCGAGGCCATTACCACCTACAAACCCGAAGCAGCCCCCCTCAACTTCGTGGAAACCAAACCCACCGATATTTTTGGCTGCAACGTGTTCAACGACCGCGTCATGCGCGAGCGTCTGCCCAAGAGCGTGTACAAGGCTCTGCGCAAGACCATCGAATTCGGCGAACGCATGGATCCTGCCATTGCCGACACCGTTGCCGCAGTGATGAAAGACTGGGCCATCGAGCAGGGGGCCACCCACTTTACCCACATCTTTTATCCCCTCACCGGGCAGACCGCCGAAAAGCACGACAGCTTCTTGATGCCCGACGGCGCTGGCGGCGTCATTGCCGAATTTTCTGGCTCCATGCTTATCCGTGGCGAACCCGACGCTTCGTCCTTCCCCTCCGGCGGCCTGCGCTCTACCTTTGAAGCTCGCGGCTACACCGCGTGGGACGTGACCAGCCCCGCCTACATCATGGAGAACCGCAACGGCACGTTTTTGTGCATTCCCACCATGTTCCTTTCGTGGACGGGCGTTGCGCTGGACAAAAAGACCCCCATGCTGCGCTCTGGTCAGGCCCTGAACCGCGAGGCCCATCGTGTTCTGGCCCTGTTTGGCGAAGATACGCCCCTGCCCATCGTGTCGTACGCTGGTCTTGAGCAGGAATATTTCTGCATAGACCACAATTTCAATTTTGCCCGCCCCGACCTGCAGATCGCCGGTCGCTCGCTGTTTGGCGCGCGTCCTGCCAAGGGCCAGGAATTCAGCGACCAGTATTTTGGCGTTATTCCGCAGCGCGTGCTTTCGTACATGATGGAAGTGGAACGCGAGCTGTACAAGCTGGGCGTGCCCGTGCGCACCCGTCACAACGAGGTTGCCCCCAGCCAGTACGAAATTGCCCCCCTCTTTGAGGTGAGCAACCTGGCCGTGGACCACAACCATATCATCATGTCCATGCTGCGCAACGTGGCCAAGCGCTACGGCCTCAAGTGCCTGCTGCACGAAAAGCCCTTTGCTGGCGTGAACGGTTCGGGCAAGCACCTGAACTATTCCATCGGCAACGCCGAGCTGGGAACCCTGTTTGATCCCGGCGAAACCCCGCACGCCAACGCCAAGTTCCTGGTGTTCTGCGCCGCCATGATCCGCGCCGTGCACAAGTTTGGCGGCCTGCTGCGTGCAACTGTTGCCAGCGCCAGCAACGACCACCGTCTTGGTGCCAACGAGGCCCCGCCGGCCATCATGTCCATCTTCCTGGGCGATCAGCTTACGGAAGTGTTTGAAGCCTTCCGCGCCGGACGCGTTGAAAACGCCGCCGGTGGCCGCACTGGCCGCGCCCTTAATCTGGGTGTGGATACCTTGCCCCCGCTGCCCGCCGACCCGGGCGACCGCAACCGCACCAGCCCCGTGGCCTTTACGGGCAACCGATTTGAATTCCGCGCCCTTGGTTCCAGCCAGTCTGCTGCCGGTTCCATCACCGCGCTCAACACCATGATGGCCGATTCGCTGGGCTTTGCCGCCGACTGGCTTGAAAAGGAACTGGCCCAGGGCAAGACCTTCAATCAGGCTCTGGAATCCTTTATCACCCACGTTATTGACGAGCACAGCGCCGTTATCTTTAACGGCGACGGTTACTCTGAAGTGTGGCACAAGGAAGCCGAACGCCGTGGCCTGCCCAACCTGCGCACCACCCCCGAAGCCCTGGCCGAGCTCACCAAGCCCGAGGTCATCAACCTCTACGAAAAGGCTGGCGTGCTCAACCGGGCCGAGCTCAAGGCGCGGCAGGAAATCTATCTTGAGCAGTACTGCAAAACCGTGCGCACCGAGGCCAATCTGGTTATCCGTATGGCGCACACCATCATCTACCCCGCGGGCATGCGCTATCAGGGCGAACTGGCAGCCACCGCGGCCAACATGCGCGCCATCGGCAAGGATCCCAAAACCGTCACTCTGGCCGAGATTACTTCCAACCTGCGCCTCATGCAGGATGCCTGCGGCCAGCTTGAAGACGTGCTGAACAAGGCCGACAGCCTGGGTTACAGCTTTGAGGCTGCCCAAAGCTATCGCGACAACGTGCTGCCCCGTATGCTTGAAGTGCGCCGCTATGCGGATTTGCTTGAAGTGCGCGTGGCCGACGACTTGTGGGCCCTGCCCAACTATCAGGAAATTCTGTTCGGCAAGTAGCCGGTGTATGGTTTGTGGAGAGGGGAGGGCTTTGCGGCTTGCCCCTCTCCCTGCGCCAGACAGTCTGTACCAGACACCTGAGCCAATCGGGCTGGCGGCCTTTGCGGCAAAAAACCGTTCAGAACTGTTGACACCCTGTGTGCAGGTGTGTAGTGTGACCTGAAACATAAGGAACAAGGCATTCGCATGAACTCTTTCTCCAACACCATTTCTAACAGCTTCAAAGGCTGGTGGTGGCGCATCCAACTGCGTGGGGGAGACGTGCGGGCTTAAAAAGTTCCGGTACGTTGGCATTGTCGTAAGTAAGCGCCGTCTCCCCCTGGGAGGCGGCGTTTTTTATTTTTCCAGGCACAAAAAACCAAAGGATGCGGCAGATGAACACGAACGGGGATGCGCAGCACATGCTGACGCTGCAACAGTCCGCCCGCTGGTTGCCAGCGGATATGGATACGCCCATCAGCCTGTTTATGGGCATGGTGGGTGCTGGTAACGGCATCTTGCTTGAAAGCGCCGAGGTCGACGGGCGCTGGGGCCGGTACAGCATTCTGGCCTGCGACGCCGCCATGTTCATCAGTTGCCGCGATGGCAAGCTTGCCCTGGATATACGCGATGCAAGGCTTGAGGTGCTGCGCCAGTTTGAGGGCCAGCCCTTTGTGGAAGGCCTGCGGGCGCTCATGGCTTCGTTGAGCATCGAAACCCCCACCAATATCAAAAACCTGCCGCCCATAACCCGTGCCCTGTACGGCTACCTTGGGTTTGGCATGGCTGGCCTGTTCAACCCCAAGCTGGCGTCGGTCATGCCGCAGAGCGAGGCCGACTGCCTGCTCATGCTGCCCTCGACCGTGCTGGTGTTCGACCACCTGTACAACAGGCTGTGTCAGGTGAGCCTTGGCGAACACCGCCCGCTGCACAGCTCGCGCGAATCGCTGGAAGGCCGCGCCTCTGGTCAGGCCGGTGCTGTGCGCATCGACCCCGACAACGTGTGCGCAGAACCAGATGAGCAGGGCTACAAGGATTACGTGCGCCGCATCAAGGAAATGCTGCGGCAGGGTGAGGCCATTCAGGTGGTTCCCTCGGTTCGGTTTTCCACGCCTTTTGAGGGCAACCCCTTTGAACTGTACCGCCGCATGCGCCGGTTCAACGCTTCGCCTTACATGTTTTACATGCGCTTTCCCGAGCTGACGCTTTTTGGCTCGTCACCCGAGGTAATGGTGCGCTGCACGGCGGGGCACCTGCAGCTTTCGCCCATCGCGGGCACGCGCAAGCGCGGTGCCGACGACCTTGAAGACGCCCGCCTTGCCGCCGAGCTGCGCGACGACCCCAAGGAACGCGCCGAGCACGTCATGCTGGTAGACCTTGGCCGCAACGATCTTGGCCGTGTGGCCCAGCCCGGTACGGTGAATCTTGAGCGGTATATGGAAGTTGAGCGCTACTCGCACGTGATGCATCTCACCAGCCGGGTGAGCGCCCGCCTCGAGGAAGGGCTTGATGCTCTCGACGTGCTGGCGGCCACCTTTCCGGCTGGCACGGTTTCCGGCGCGCCCAAGGTGCGGGCCATGGAAATCATCCGCGAGGTGGAAGGCCGCGCGCGTGGCCCTTACGCTGGCTGCATCGGCTGGCTTGGTCTGGACAAGGACTGCGTGAATCTCGATACGGGCATCACCATTCGCAGCATGTGGATGCGTGACGGCAAGCTCTTCTGGCAGGCGGGCGGAGGCATCGTGCATGACTCCGATCCCGATCTGGAATGGAAGGAAGTGTGCAACAAATCAGCCATCATGCGCCTGGCCCTGCGTGCGGAGGACGAAGAATATGTTTCTGCTCATCGATAATTACGACTCATTCACCTACAATCTTGTGCAGGCCTTTTACGCCTTGGGCCACAAGCCCGTGGTGCTGCGCAACGACGACCCTGCCGTGCTGGACATGGCGGTGAACCCGGAACTTTCCATGGTCTGCATTTCTCCCGGACCGGGGCATCCCGCCAATGCGGGGCTCTGCCCCGAATTCCTCAAGCGGCTCAGCCCGCGCATTCCCGTGCTGGGCGTGTGCCTTGGGCATCAGTTGCTGGGGCTGCACGCCGGGGCCAGGGTAGAGGTGGGCCCGTGCATCATGCATGGCAAGCAGTCTGAAATCGTGCACGACGGTACGGGCATGTTCCTTGGCCTGCCCAACCCCATGCGCGTTGGGCGCTACCACTCCCTTGTGGTGCGCGCCGATGAAGACGCGGAAAACCCCCGCTTTACGGTTACGGCCCGCGCGCCCGAAGGCGAAGTGATGGCCCTGCGCTACAACGACCGCCCGTGGGTTGGCGTGCAGTTTCACCCCGAATCGGTGCTGACCCCCGACGGCCTGCGCCTGCTGGGCAACTTCCCGCAGAGCATCCTTGGTACGGGCGCGGAAACATCCGACTTCTCCGGCATTCTGGAGCGGCTGGCCCGCAGGGAAAACCTCACCGCCGAAATGGCCGCCGCTGGCTTTGCCGCTCTTATGGACGGCAAGATGACTCCGGCGCAGGCGGGCGGCTTTCTTATGGGGCTGCGCATGAAGGGCGAAAGTTCCCTCGAGCTGGCCCACGCCACCCGTGCCGCACTGGCCCGGGCCGTGCGCGTGGACGGCATTTCGGGAACCACCATCGACGTGGTGGGAACCGGCGGCGACGGGCGCAATTCCTTCAACTGTTCCACGGCTTCTTCGCTCACGCTGGCGGGCATGGGCTACAAGGTGGTGAAACACGGCAACCGTGCTGTTTCTTCCAAATGCGGCAGCGCAGATGCTCTGGAAGCCCTTGGAATCACCTTGGAAAAAGACCCCGTCTTGGTGGCCGAGATGGTCAAGAAACGCAATTTTGCCTTTATTTTTGCCCCGTACTTTCATCCTTCCTTTGCCAACATTGGCCCGGTGCGCAAAGAGATGGGCGTGCGCACTCTGTTCAACATACTTGGCCCCATGATCAACCCTGCGCGACCCAGCCACCTGCTTATGGGTGTGGCGCGGCCCGAGCTGGTTGATCTGGTTGCGGAAACCCTGCTGCAGTCGCCCCTGCAACGCGCCGCCGTGGTCTGCGGTTCGGGCAACTACGACGAGGTAACGCCCATTGGCCCCACCAAGATGGCTCTGCTGCAGAACGGCAAGATAACCTCCATGATGCTCGACCCTCAGGAATTCGGCATCCCTTCCTGTTCGGTGGATGATCTGGCCGTGAGCGGCAAGGAGCAGGCCGTGGCCGTGCTCAACGACATCCTCGACGGGCAGGGTCCCCGCGCAATGATGGACATGGTTGTGCTCAACGTGGGCCTCGCCATCTACCTGCTGGAGGAAAAAATGGACATGGCCCTGTGCATGGCCCGCGCCCGCGAGGCCGTGAGCGCAGGTGTGGGCAGGAAGGTGCTGCATGCTGCTTGAGCGTTTCCGCACGGCCAAACAGGCCGAAGTAGAGGCCCTGCAAGCCATGCAGGCCCAGGGCGCTCTGCCCCCGGTGTACGGAGGCCAGCGGCCAGACTTTACGGCGGCGTTGACCCGATGCGCCGCAGGAAGCCCTCTGGCGGTGGTGGCCGAATACAAGCGGGCCTCACCCTCGCGTGGCGTGATCTGCGAGAG
This sequence comes from Desulfovibrio sp., assembly GCF_009712225.1. Lineage (NCBI taxonomy): Bacteria > Pseudomonadati > Thermodesulfobacteriota > Desulfovibrionia > Desulfovibrionales > Desulfovibrionaceae > Desulfovibrio > Desulfovibrio sp. The sequence continues at coordinate 94,896 of NZ_WASP01000006.1, forward strand.
TCTCGAAGTGGAGGAAGTGGCCCGGCAGTATGCCGTGGCCGGGGCTAGCGCAGTATCTGTACTGACGGAAGAAACTTTTTTTCGCGGGCGGTTGGACTATCTGGCCCGTGCCGCAGACCCGGCGCTCTATAACGGCCTCCGGGTGCCCCTGCTGCGCAAGGATTTTATTTTTGATCCCCTGCAGGTGCGGGCCACGGCAGCCACGCCAGCCTCGGCCCTGCTGCTGATTGTACGGCTGACACCCGATGCGGCAACCCTGCGCGCCCTGCGCGAGCAGGCCGAAAGCTACGGCATTCAGGCAGTGGTTGAGATATTTGATGCGGAAGACCTGCGCCTTGCCCGCGAGAGCGGAGCGCGCATCATACAGGTAAACGCCCGTGATCTGGAAACGCTGGCCATCGACCGCGATGCCTGCCTGCAACTGGTGCGGGCCTTCCCGCCCGTCAATGGTGAGCTGTGGATAGCGGCCAGCGGCATGAGCAGCCCGCAGCACCTCGTGGCTGCGGCAGAGGCGGGTTACCACGCGGCTCTGGTGGGCAGCGCCCTGATGGAAAATGGTACTCCGGGCGAGGCACTGGCGGCACTGCTGGGCGCAACGGCCCAAAACGGGGGAGAGCGCACATGTTGATCAAGTTCTGCGGCCTCACAAGGCAGGAAGATGTGGATCAGGCGGCCCGGCTGGGCGCGGCCATGTGCGGTTTTATCTTTCATCCCCGCAGCCCGCGCGGCATCACGGTTGAACAGGCCGCCGTCCTCGACAGTGGCAGCCTGCTGCGGGTGGGTGTTTTTGTAAATCAGGGGTCGGACGAGATCCGCCGCATCATGGATGCGGCCCGGCTTGATTACGCCCAGCTGCACGGCCACCAGAGCGTTGAATGCGCACAGGCCATTGGCGCAGAGCGTGTCATCCGGGTGCTCTGGCCCGACCGTTACACCCACCGTGCTTTGCTGTACAATGATTTACAACGACATGCGCAGGCCTGCGCCTACTACCTGCTGGATGCCGGACTGAAAGGCGGCGGCAGCGGGTACAAGCTGGACTGGTCTGATCTGGGCAGCCTGCGCCCGCCGCAGCCCTGGCTGCTTGCCGGGGGCTTGAGCGCTGCCAACGTGGGCAAGGCTCTGGGCATGTGCGGGCCTGCCGGGGTGGATTTCAATTCCGGCGTGGAAGACGCGCCGGGTCGTAAAAACAGGGAAAAAATGGCGGCCGCCTTTTTGGCCGCAAACTCCAAAGGCAATGGGTATTCGTTATGAAAGACAGTTACTTTGGTGAGTTCGGCGGCTGCTTTGTTCCCGAACTGCTTATGCCGCCCCTTATGGAAGTGGAAGCGGCCATGCGCGACATTTATCCCACTGAAAAATTTCAGGCAGAGCTCAACGATCTGCTGTTCAACTACGCCGGGCGCGAAACTCCCCTGACCTATTGCCCCACGCTTTCGCGTGAGCTGGGCTTTGACCTGTGGCTCAAGCGTGAGGATCTGCTGCACACTGGTGCGCACAAGGTCAACAACACCCTCGGTCAGGCCCTGCTTGCCAAGTACATGGGCAAAACCGCCCTGGTGGCCGAAACGGGCGCTGGGCAGCACGGTGTGGCCACGGCAGCCGCGGCTGCCCGTCTGGGGCTTGAGTGCACCATCTACATGGGCGCTGAAGACGTGGAGCGTCAGGCCCCCAACGTCATGCGCATGAAGCTGCTGGGCGCCACCGTGCATGCCGTGGAAAGCGGAACCCGTACCCTCAAGGACGCCATCAACGAGGCCCTGCGCGCCTGGATTGGCAGCCAAAGAACAACCCACTACTGCTTTGGCACGGCGGCAGGCCCGCACCCCTTCCCCAAGCTGGTGCGCATGCTGCAAAGCGTTATCGGGCGCGAAACCCGCGCCCAGATGCTTGAAAAAACCGGGCGACTGCCCGATGCGGTTGTTGCCTGCGTGGGTGGCGGCTCCAATGCCATTGGCATGTTCCACCCCTTTGTGGACGATGCCAGCGTACGCATCATTGGTGTGGAAGCGGCAGGCACGGGCGAACCCGGCTGCTTCAATTCCGCTCCTCTGAACCTTGGTACGCCCGGTGTGCTGCACGGCGCGTACAGCATGCTGTTGCAAAACGACGACGGTCAGGTGGAACCCTCGCATTCCATCTCTGCCGGGCTGGATTATCCCGGTGTGGGACCGGAACACTCGTGGTTGCAAAAAACAGGGCGCGTGCATTACGGCATGGTCAAGGACGCCAACGCCCTCAATGCCTTCCAGCGTCTGTGCCGCGCCGAGGGCATTCTGCCCGCGCTTGAATCCTCGCACGCTCTTGCCTGGGTGCTTGACCACCCGCATGAATTCAAGGAAGGCGACCAGGTGGTGGTGAACCTCTCTGGCCGTGGCGACAAGGATCTGGGCATAGTCAACAAGGCGCTGGGCGTAGCGGCGCAGGACCAGGAAGAGGTGTAGCCATGAATTTTCTTGAACAAAAAATACGCGATGCCAAGGCCGCCGGTCGCCCGGCGCTCATCCCCTTTCTGACTGCCGGTTTTCCCGATCAGTCCACCTTTTGGCCTACTCTGATGGAGCTGGACGAGAGCGGGGCGGATATTATTGAAATCGGCGTGCCCTTTTCCGACCCTGTGGCCGACGGCCCGGTGGTGGAAGACGCCTCTCGCCGCGCCCTGAGTGACGGTGTGAGTCTGCGTGGCATTCTTGAAGAGCTCATCGAGCGCAAGGGGCTTATCCAGTCCGGCGTGGTGCTCATGGGCTACCTCAACCCCTTTCTGCAGTACGGCTATGAAAATCTGGCCCGCGATGCCGCTCGTGGCGGCGTGCACGGCTTTATTGTGCCCGACCTGCCCTATGAAGAAGCAGGCCCCCTGCGCGATGCCCTGAAAAAAGAGGGTATTGCCCTGATTCCGCTGGTTGGCCCCAATACCAGCGCCGAGCGCATGGCTCTGTATGACAGCGTGGGTGAGGGCTATGTGTATGTGGTTTCTGTCATGGGCATTACCGGCGAACGCACCGACATTGCGCCGCAGGTGGCAGTAACCATGCGGCGGGCGCGTTCTGTGTTCAGGCTGCCGCTGGCCTTGGGCTTTGGCCTGCGCGAGCCCTCGCAACTTGAGGCGCTTTCGCCCGATGCCCAGCCCGATGCCGTAGTGTTTGGCAGTGCGTTGCTCAAACATATCGATGCTGGCAACAGTGCCGCCGAGTTTCTGGCTCGCTGGAAGTAGTTTTTATGTAAGTTGTTTTACCTTGTTACAAAAAAAATTAGGGCGCTTTTCCGCAAGGAAGAGCGCCCTTGCTATTTAGATTGAAATTTAATTTCAAAAATATTGGTCAGGCCTATTGACTTTGAAAATCGATTTCAATTATAAAAAAGTTACGGAGCAACACCAAACCCGCAAAAGCGGCCAGCAAAATGGAGCAAGGTATGTGCGTAACCCTGATCGGCGGCATGGACCGACTGAAAAAAGACTACATGGCAGCGGCGGAACAAGACGGTCATTCCCTCAAGTTCATCACACGGAACGAACGCAATTTTGTGGACAAGATCGGCAATCCCGATGCCATGATCGTATTCACCAACAAGATTTCCCACGAGGCCAAGCGCAAGGCTGTGCAGGTGGCGCGCTCGCGCAACATACCCCTGCAGATGGTACACTCGTGCGGCGTTTCTTCCCTGCGTGAATGCCTCAAGGGAGCATAGCTGCTGAAGGAGCGTTCTCTAATGCAGAACTGCCAGCCCGGTAACGGGGTGAGAGGCCGTTGACTGGTTCAGCGGCCTCCATTTTTTGCGAATGGCCAGGCAGTTTGCAGGGGGGCAGGGCAGGGTGCACGCGGTGCTGGTGATGCCTGAATTGTGCTCCGGAGCACACGGAATTGCGGGAATCATGCAAAGTTACAGAAAATTGTTATCCATTGCTTGACATTTGGGAGGCAGGTGGCTAAATCAATCAGGACTTTGGAATTGAATTTCAATTTTTTGAGCAGCGCGCCGCACACGGCCCTACGGCAGATGGTTATAGCGGGGTTTGGCGCAGCCCACTCAGGGCAGGCTGTTGAAAGGTCAGGTAGGCTGATATGAGCGAATTTCTGTTCACGGTAATGGCTGGCTTGCCGCAGGCGCGGCTTCAGTCCGTACATAGCTTGGGGGAGGTGCGTGCATGAGCGCAGTTCGGCAGTTCAACAATCCCGATGATGCCAATTTCAATGCAGACGGCAAACTGCGGATAGCTCTTGCGGGCAATCCCAACTGTGGCAAGACCACGGTATTTAACGGCTATACAGGCGCGCGCCAGCACGTGGGCAACTACCCCGGCGTAACGGTCGACCGCAAGGAAGGCCACATTACCGTGGGCGATACCCAGGTGACCCTGGTTGACCTGCCCGGCACGTATTCTCTCACAGCCTACTCCATGGAAGAGCTGGTGGCCAGGCGTGAACTGGCGGCTGGCAATGTGCAGGCCGTCATTGACGTGGTGGATGCCTCTGCACTTGAGCGCAACATGCTGCTGACGGTGCAGATGCTTGAAATGGGCGCCCCCGTGGTGCTTTGCTGCAACATGATGGACGAAGCCCGCGCCGCTGGCATTCATATTGATATGGAACGCCTTAGCTCGCTGATGGGTATTCCTGTGCTGCCCATGGTGGCGCGTACGGGCGAGGGCCTCACCGAGGCCATGAATATGGCCATAAAACTTGCCAGTGAAGGCAAGCGTAACGCCCTTCGTATTTCTTACGGCAGCGATATCGATCCTGTGCTGCTGGACATGGAAAAGCGCATTGAAGATGAGGGCCTGCTTGCGAGCAGGTACATGCCCCACTGGGTGGCGCTGAAAATGCTCGAAGCCGACAGCGAGATTCTGAGCGAAGTGCGCGCAGCCAATGCCGCACTGTATGAAGAACTGGACGGCATGCGCAAAAAGGCTATGGGCCATGTGCGCAGCACGCTCAACACCAACCTTGAATCCATTATTACAGACTACCGTTACGGTTTTATCCGCAGTCTGCTGCGCGACGGCATTGTTACGCAGGACGCTGGCAAGGACCGTCTGGCCCTTTCCGACAAGCTCGACAGGGTGCTCACCAACGCCCTGCTTGGACCTGTGATCATGATTGGTGTGTTGTATCTGATGTTTCAGATAACCTTTACCATTGGTGATTACCCCAAAACCTGGGTTGAAGACGGCTTTAAACTGCTGGGTGATGTGTGCACAACCCTGCTGCCCGAGGGCCTTGCGCAGTCGCTGATTGTTGACGGCGTGATCGCGGGCGTGGGCGGTGTTGTCAGCTTTGTGCCGCTGATCCTCATCATGTTCGTGCTCATCTCCTTTATGGAAGACAGCGGCTACATGGCACGCGTGGCCTACATGATGGACCGCATTTTCCGCTTTTTTGGCCTGCACGGCGCATCGGTCATGCCCTACATCATTGCTGGCGGTATTGCTGGCGGCTGCGCCATCCCCGGCGTTATGGCCACCCGTACCCTGCGCAGCCCCAAGGAAAAACTGGCAACCCTGCTCACGCTGCCCTACATGACATGCGGTGCCAAGCTGCCCGTGTTTCTGCTGCTGGCCGGGGCATTTTTTCCCGACAACGCGCCCACAGTAATGTTCCTGCTCACCGTGGTGGGCTGGGTGATGGCCCTGCTTGTGGCCCGGTTGCTGCGCTCTTCCATCGTCAAGGGTGAATCCACCCCCTTTGTCATGGAGCTGCCTCCCTACCGCATGCCCACTCTTATGAGCCTTTTGCTGCACTGCTGGGAACGCGGCTGGATGTACCTCAAGAAGGCCGGTACGGTGCTTGTGGCCATATCGGTGCTGATCTGGGCTGCCATGACCTTTCCCGGTCTGCCGGAAGAAAAGGCTGCCCCCTTTGAAACCCAGATTTCGCAGCTTGAAGAAAAGCTGGCCGCCTTCGCCGAAGGCGACGAGGCCCGTGCCCCCATTGAAGAAGAACTTGGCAATGTGCGCAACGAACTCAAGGAAGAACAGCTGGCCTTTTCTGTGGCTGGGCGTCTTGGCAAGGCAGTTGAGCCCGCCACCCGCCCCATGGGTTTTGACTGGCGTACAGATATAGCCCTGCTGGCTGGCGTGGCCGCCAAGGAAGCCGTGGTCGCCACCATGGGTACAGCCTACGCCATGGGCGAACAGGATGCCGAAGACCCGGCTCCCCTGGCCGAACGCCTCAAGGCCGACGACGCCTGGTCAAAGGCCACCGCGCTTTCGCTCATGCTCTTTGTGCTGCTGTACTCCCCCTGCTTTGTCGCTCTGGTGGTCATCCGGCAAGAGGCGGGCAGCTGGGGCTGGGTGGCATTCAGCATTCTGTTCAACACGGCCCTTGCCTACGGCGTGGCCACGGCAGCCTACCAGATTGGGCGGGTTGTCTGGGGATAGAACCGTTTCGGTTTGCTGATTATAATTCTCTTCTGCTGTATGCCTGTGCCGCCTGCCTTGACAAAGGTCTGGCGGCGCAGGCATTATTATTGTGCGTTCGCAGTAAGCTATTGCAGGGGATTGTGCATGATCATGCGTTATTTGGCATTTATCGCCTTTGTTATTTCCATGGCTCTTCCTGCGTTTGCAGAGTCAACCTGGGATGCCTATGTGGTGAGTGTGGAGGACGGCAATACCGTTACTGTCAGTACCAAATATGGCAGTAACGATCCAGAATTTGTTCTGCTTTTTTATGGCATTGAGGCTCCCACCCAAAAACAGCCCTTTGGGCGTGAAGCCATGGCCTATTTGCAGCGCATGATGCCCGTTGGTGCAAAGGTTAGTGTTGAATCTGTGGGTCAGCTTGAAGCTGGCCCCATTTCGGCCCTTGTGCAGGTGGGCGGCGATTCCGTCAATTACAAGCTGGTAATGGAAGGCCTGGCCTGGGTAGACAGGCAGAAATGCAGGGCCATTTTTTGCCGGCGTTGGCTTATTCAGGAACACCAGGCAGTCGTGGACAGGCGCGGTATATGGAGCTTGAACATGAGCACCCCCCCCTGGCAATGGGGCCGCTGACACGCCGCCGTAACCCCCAAAGGAGCACTTATGGATGTTACAGGTTCCGAAGAATTGCGCGATTTTCTTGATTCCTGGCAGAACGACCCGCTGCATATCAAGAAATCTTTTACGGAATACATGGATTTTCTGGCAGCGCACAGCAACATATCGTTTACCTTCAAGGCCCGGCCCGGCGTAAGCTACTCCCTGCGTGCACGCCACAGTGTGCAGACCCAACGGGTGCTTTTTGTGCTGCTGGACGTGGTGGATGACGAGCCCGCAAGCCGCTGGCTCTCTGTGTGCTTTTATGACGACATGGTCACCGACCCTGCCGACAAGGGCGACTTTGTGCCCGGCGGTCTCATGGGCGAGGACGCCCGCTGCTTTAACCTTGAGGACGACGATGCCGTCATGCGCGACTATATCAAGGCGCGACTGGCAGAGGCCGCCCGCAAAGCCTCAAAAGAGTAAGTGTGGTTTATTCAGATACAAGCCGCAGCGTAGCCATCGATTTTGAAACTTCAGGCTACTCGGCCCACAGCGCTTGCGCCGTGGGCCTTGCTCGTATTGAGCAGGGTAGCGTTACCGATGTTTTTTACAGTCTCATCAGGCCACCGTCATCGCGGGTGATGTTTACAGAGATACACGGCCTCACATGGCCCATGCTGAAAGACGCACCAACCTTTGCCGAAGTGTGGCCTCAGATGGAGGCCTTTCTTGAAGGGGCAACTCATCTGCTGGCGCACAATGCCTCGTTTGACCGGCGCGTGCTGGCAGCAAGCTGCCAGGCCACAGGAGCGCACGAGCCGCGTACGCCGTTTTTGTGCACGCTCAAGGGCTCGCGGCGCAGCCTGCCCCTTGCCTCAAAAAAGCTCAGCAGTGTGTGCTCTTACTTTGGCATAGCACTCAACCATCACCACGCAGGTTCAGATGCCGAGGCCTGCGCTCGCATTTATCTGCAGTTGCGTACGCTGGGTGTTACCGATGCCCAGATGCGGCTGTAGCTTCAGCAGTCCTGCACGCCAAGTTTTGCAACCCGCCCGGATTTTCGGGCGGGTTTTTATTTTATGCCTGTCAAAAAACTGTCCGCCGTGGGGTCATGCCTTGCTCTTTTTATAAAAAGTAAAGTTAATTCATATAGATATTTTAAATGGAACACTTGTTGCTATCACCTGGGCAAGCACTTTTCCGTGAAACACGGGGGTAGGTAATATGAAATCCTTGTTCAGTACACAGATTGGCCTTGTGGGCAAGGTCATGGACATGCAGCTGCAGCGGCAAAACATTATCTCGGGCAACATTGCCAACGTGGAAACGCCCAACTACAAGCCGCGTGAGCTCACCTTTGAAAAAGAGCTGCAATCTGCTCTGGGGCTTGACGCCAGGGGCGAAATGACCCGCACGGAAAGCGCGCATATGCCCACGGCCTTCCGGCCTGATTCTTTTGGGCCAGAATGGGATATGGCGGTGAAACCCCGCGTTGTTCACGGCGAAGACCGTGTGAATATTGATAAAGAAATGGCCAAGCACGCCAAAAACCAGTTGCAGTATACAGCGCTGACCCAGGTGATGACCAAGTCCTTTGAAGGGCTGAACACCATCATTCAGGACGCCAAGCAGGCTTGATTTTGGGCCCGCCGCCGCGCCGCGCTCAAGCGCGGCATTACAATAGCGACAGCGGGCAGCGCAGGAGGAAGCCATGGACTTCATGACGGCATTTGACATCAGTGCGTCGGGCCTTTCAGCCGACCGCACCCGCATAAACACCATTTCGATGAACCTGGCCAACGCCAAAACCACGCGCACGCCCCAGGGCGGGCCATACCGCCGCCGCAGCGTGGTGCAGCAGGCCACAGATGTGGATGATCCTTTTTCCATCCACATGCGTTCGGCTCTCGACAGGGCTGTGCAGGGCGTACGTGTTTCAGCCGTGACCATGGACAACCGTCCCTTCAAGCGTGTGTACGAACCGGGCAACCCCGACGCCAACGCCGAAGGTTATGTGATGTACCCCGATATCAACGTGGTTGAGGAAATGGCCAACCTCATGACCGCCCAGCGCAACTACGAGGCCAACGTCACCACGGTGGACGCCGTAAAGGGCATGTTCATCAAGGCTCTCGACATCGGCAGATAGGCCTTGCCCCGGTGGCAGCACAATAAAGCATTTATTCAGGAGCGCGGGAGGTTGTTATGAGCATTCAGGCAGTAGGCATGCGGGCGTACAGCGAGGCCATCCAGAATTTCAGCAAGGTTCAGGGCAGCCTGCAGCAGGGTGGCTCTGTTGGCAGCACAACGCAGTTTGCCAAAACCCTTGACCAGAGTTTGCTGCGTGACAGCGTGGACAGGGGCGAGAACTTTGGCGCGCAGGCCGACTTTATCAAGTACCCCACACAGGCCCACACGCCGGTAACTCCGCAAAACAGCTTTTCCGGCACCATCAAAAGTTCGCTGAACAAGGTCAACGAACTGGATGCAGCCAAGAATATGGCCATCGACGACTTTGCCTCTGGCCGCACGCAAAACGTGCACGAGCTGATGATCATCATGCAGAAATCCAGCATGGCCATGAAGCTTACCTCGGCCGTTCGCGGCAAGGTGCTTGAAGCCTACAAGGAAATTTCCAAGATGCAGTTCTGATACCCGTACCTTTCTGCGCATTATACTCCTGAACACAGATCCCTTCCCGGCATGACCAGGAAGGGATCTGGCGTTTATGAGGTGTCACAAATTTGAATGCTTTTGAGCGAATGATAAAAAATGTTTTAATTTTATATAGTTAGCAAGTGGCATGGCAATTGCTTTGGGTTGCCATATGCCCGGCCAAACCGCCGGAATTATGCCACGTCTTCGCAGGAGCAACTTATGCCGGCTTTTCTTATGCAGCTTGTCAATTCCATCAAGGCAGTCTGGGCCAAAATGAGCGTTATGCAGCGCGTGGCCGTCATGGGTGGGTTGGTGCTTGTCAGCTCTGCTGCCATCGGCCTTTCCATCTGGGCCTCGCGCCCCGACTTCAAGGTGCTGTATTCAAACCTCAGCGCCGAAGACGCCAGCGTTGTCATCAAGTCGCTTCAGGCCGACAAGGTCATGTATCAGCTCACCGACAACGGCAAAACCATCCTTGTACCCAAGGAAGTGGTGTACGACGAACGCATCAAGATCGCGGGCGAAGGCGGTCTAGTAGGGCAGGGCATAGGTTTTGAAATTTTTGACAAGGTCAAGGTCGGGCAAACCGACTTTGTGCAAAAGATCAACTATACACGCGCACTGCAGGGCGAACTTTCGCGCACTATCAGCGAATTCCCCAATGTGGAAAGTGCGCGCGTGCACCTGGTTATTCCGCACCGCAGCCTTTTTGTGGAAGAGCGCCAGTCGCCCTCGGCCTCTGTGGTGCTCAAACTCAAGCGGCCCAACGCCAAACCCGACCAGAAAGAAATCAACGCCATCCTCAACATGATGCTGATGGCGGTTGAAGGGCTCGACAAAACCCATATTTCCATTTCAGACAACGGCGGCAAGGTGCTGTACCAGCCGGAATCAGACAGCCTTGCTGGTGCCAGCACCACCCAGATGGAGCACCGCCAGCAGGTGCAGCGCAACCTTGAGCGCCGCATAGAAGAAATGCTGCAGCCCATGTTTGGCCCTGGCCGCGTTATTGCCAAGGTTAACGTGGATATGGACTTTAGCCAGCGCACCATACGCCGCGAAATTTTTGACCCCGAAAAAACCGCGGTGCGCAGCGAGCAGCGCAGTGAAGAAACCCAGCAGGGCCGTTCGAGCCTTGAAGGTGGCTCACCCGACGCCAACTTCAGGGGCGACGGCATCGCCGGATCGGCCTCGCAGCAGAACGGCAGCCGCGAAACACGCACCACAAACTACGAAATCAACAAGGAAGAGCAGCAAATCGTAACCAATGTTGGCGATTTGAAGCGTATGACGGTTGCAGTCCTTATCGATGGGACGTATGAAAAGACAAACGGTGCGTGGACCTTTGTGCCGCGCAAGGCAGATGACCTTGAACGCGTGCGCCAGCTTGTCACCAATGCTGTTGGTCTCGACAAGGGCCGTGGCGATGCGCTTGAGGTAAGCTCTGCGCCCTTTACCGATTCCGAGCCGCCCAAGGACCCCAACGTTGCCGAAATGCTGGCCGACTATGCAGAACGCCTGGGCAAGCCTTTGCTCAACGCTCTGCTGGCCTTCCTGTTCCTCATGCTTGTGGTGCGGCCCGTTGTTCTGGCCCTTATTCGTCCCAAGGTTGAAGCCGGTGAAATGATCGAAGGCCTTGAGGGTCTGCCTGCCGCCGAAGAGCAGCTGGCGCTTTACGAGGCACTTGAAGAGGCCGCCAAAACGGATGATGAAGTTGAGGCTGAAGTCGAAGACGAGTTGACGTTCAAAGATGTTGAAGCCCTGAAAGCGCATATTTTCAACCTGTCCGACAATCATATGGAACAGGTGGTTATGCTTGTGCGCGGCTGGATGAAAAACGATGAAACAGCTAAAGCCTAGTCAAGCAAGCCGTGTTCCGGCAGAGAACAACGCCACTCTTTCGCAGCTCAAGGCCTTGCGCCTTGCGCAAAAAGAAAGCAATCAGCGCGTTGAAGAATTGAAAATGCGGCTTTTTCATATTACCGAACAGCACATGGATCAGGCCGTGCGGCTTATCAAGCGCTGGCTTGCAGACAAGGAATAAGCAACCCCGGTGGCCCCAGATCGGCCACGGTGAAGGAGTAGGGAGATGGAGTTGACCGGCAAACAGCGTACTGCCGTGCTGCTGCTCGCCATGGGCGACAAGTTCACGGCTGACGTGTTCAAGCGCATGGACCGGCAGGAAATAGCCGACATCTCCAGAGCCATTGTGGAATTGGAGCCAGTGCCGCGCGAAGTTGTTGAAGAGGTTCTGCGCGACTTCCACGAATCGCTGGTTGAAGGTGTGGACATGATCACTGGCGGCAGCGATACGCTGAAGCGCCTGCTGGTCAAGAACCTTGACCCCGAAACCGCCAAGTACGTTATGGATTCACTGAGCCTTGATACCGGCCCCGCGCCCTTCCGCGAGCTGGAATCGGTCAGCCCCAAACTGCTTTCGCAGATTCTGCGCAACGAACATCCACAAACCCTGGCCCTTATCATCGGTCATCTGCACCCCGATCAGGCCGCCAATTTGTTGACGAACCTTCCCGCTGGCGTGCGCGCCGAGGTGCTCATGCGCCTTGCGCGTCTTGAGGCCGTGCCGGAAGAAATGCTGATGGAAGTGGACAAGGTGCTCACAAGCCAGCTTATCGCCATGGGCGGCAAGGAAGGCAAAAAAGTGGGCGGTGTGCAGTCTGTGGCAGAAATCCTCAACGCGGTGGACCGCGCCACGGAAGAAGAAGTCCTTTCTGAAATCGAAGAAGATTCTGCACAGATGGCCGAAGATATCCGCAACCTCATGTTCGTGTTCGAAGACTGCAAGAACATCGACGACCGCGGCGTGCGCGAAATGCTCAAGGAAATTTCCAACGAAGATCTTACGCTGGCCCTGCGTGGAGCCAGCGACGACCTGAGGGAAAAATTCTTCAAGAACATGTCGGAACGCGCGGGCAACATGATTCGCGAAGAACTGGAATTCATGGGCCCGGCCAAGCTTTCAGACGTGGAATCGGCCCAGCAGAATGTGGTCAAGATCGTGCGGCGGCTTGAGAGCGAAAACAAGCTGGTCATCAGCCGTGGCGCTGGCGACGTGTTTGTTTAGCGGCCAGCCGCAAAATCTGTAACCATCGGAATAGGTCATGGCGTCAGACCAGTTGCGCAAAAAATGGGGCACGATCTTCATGGGCGAGCGCGAGGCTTCTCCTCAGCAGCTCGATGCCATGCAAGAGCCCTTGCTCCGCGAGCGTGCGCAACAGCAGCACCAGGAGGACTACCTCGCCAGGGTGCGGGCCAGGGCCGAGGAACGAGCGCGCGAAATTCTTGGCGCGGCCTATGCCGAACGGCAAAAGGTGCTGGAAGAAGCCGGGGCGGAAGCCCAGACCCGCATATTGCAACTCACTCGTGAGGCTCTTGCGCTCAAGGCCCAGGCTCAGGAAGAACTGGCGCAGGCGCAGGCCGAGCACGGCAAAACCCGCGATCTGCGTGAAGAGGCCGAAATTATTCGCGATCACGCGCATAACGACGGCTTTCAGGCGGGCATGGCACAGGCCGGTGCAGAGCTCAAGGAGTTTCGGGCAGACGTGGGGCAGATGCTTGGCAACATGCTGCAGGCCCTTGAGGCCCAGCGGCATTCGCTTGGCGAGGCCTGGCGCGACGAGCTGGCCGAACTGGCACGTGTGGCCGTGGAAGCCGGAACCGGCTGGATTTTGCAGGCCGAGCACCAGCGCATTTTGCAGCATCTGGTTTTCAGCTCGCTGCAACTGCTCGAAGACCGCGCCACGGTCACAGTGCGTGTGCACCCCGATGACGAGGAAACCGTCGGCGACCTGTTCCGCGCCGCACGCGAGCGCGTGCCGGAACTGAGCCAGTGGATTGTCAACGGTGATGCCTCAATTGAAGCTGGCGGCCTTGTGGCAGAGAGCGTCAGCGGCTCGGTGGAGAACCTGCGCAGCCACTACCGCGAAATGGTCGATGGTATTCTTGAATACCTTACACTGCCCCAGCGTCCGCAGGACGAGCAGGCGGAACAGGCCGCGGGGCTTGCGGCTGCACAGGGGCTTGCGCATCTGGCCGAGATGATGCCCCAGGAAGAGGCGCCGCCCGCCGAAGTTCCCGCAACACTGCCCCCCGAGGCAGAGATGGAGCAGGAAGCTGACGCAGATTTGCCCGCAGATGTTGCAGCAGACATTACCACTGATATGTCGGGCGAAGTGCCCGGCGGCCAGGTAGATGACGCGGCGGCTGAACCCATTGCCGCTGGCATGAATCCGGCCGAGCACGATGCCTCCGCAGATTTTGATGTTCCGGCCCCGCATGAAGGCTTTGCCGACCCCGGCCAGCAGCCTCACGAAATGTTGCAGCAGGAAAGCTTGCCCCAGCCTGAGGTACAACCTGCTCAGCTCGTGCAGGACGAACAGTTTTTTGGTGACACCCCTGCTCTGCACGATACCAGTCCCCAAATGGCGCAGGATATCCCCGCTGCTGACGGAGATTTTGCTGCCACCCCGGATTTTGAATCAGATCAGGGCGCTGTGGCGACCCCGGCTGTTGAACCTGAACTGCAGCCCGCAGCCCCTGCCGCGCAGCACCATGAGGCTCAGGCTGCCAATCCCAGCCTTGCCGAACTTGAAGACGAGCTTTTTCCCCTGCCAGCAGAGGAAAATGGCTACGCAGCCCCGGTTGATTCGAGCCATGCCGCTTCAGGACAGGGCGAATCAAGGCCCTCCGATTCCAGTGTTTTTGTGAGCGGGGGCTTTTTGCCCGGCTCCGGCAACGGATAGCCGGAGCAGCCTGCCATGAAGCTTGATCCCGATTCCTGCATAAAGCTGCTTAAAACAAGCACGCCCGTGCGCCTCTTTGGCAAGGTCAACAAGGTTGTGGGCCTTGTGGCAGAGGGTAGTGGTTTGCGCGCGCCGCTTGGGGCCGTGTGCCACATGCTGCCCGACGATGGCGACGAAGGCATCGCCGCCGAGGTGGTGGGCTTTCGCGAGGGCAACCTGCTGTTTATGCCCTACGGCGACATGCGCGGCATTCGCCCCGGCAGCCGTATTCGCAATACAAGCTTGCCCCCGGTATTTCCTGTGGGGCCCGATCTGCTGGGCCGTGCTTTTGACGCCTTTGGCACGCCGCTGGACGCGGGCGCGCCCATAAGCGCCGAGCTCTATGTCTCGCCCCTGCCAGCTGGCGAGAGTTCCAAAGAAGATTTTATCCGCCAGCAGGAAGAGCAGCGACCTTTTGTGCCCCAGTGGCTCGCCGAGGCCCGCAGACTCTGGAATCCCGAGCTTGTGCCCATCTATGCCGACCCTCCGAGCCCGCTGCAACGCCCTCGCATCACCGATATTCTTGATGTGGGCGTGCGCTCGGTCAACAGCCTGCTTACCCTTGGCAAGGGGCAGCGCGTGGGCATCATGGCCGGTTCGGGCGTGGGCAAGTCCACGCTTATGGGCATGATGGCGCGCTACACCCGTGCCGACGTCAACGTGATTGCCCTTATAGGCGAACGCGGGCGCGAAGTGGTGGAATTTATGGAGCGCGACCTTGGCCCTGAGGGCATGGCCCGCTCTGTGCTTGTCATCGCCACCTCGGACCAGTCGCCCCTTGTGCGCATGCGCGCGGCCTACGCGGCAACGGCGGTTTCGGAATATTTCCGCGACAAGGGCATGGACGTGCTGCTGATGATGGACTCGGTAACCCGTTTTGCCATGGCCGCCCGCGAGGTTGGGCTGGCAGTTGGCGAACCGCCCACCACCAAGGGCTATACGCCCTCTGTGTTCGCCCAGTTGCCCAAACTGCTGGAACGGGCGGGCCGCTCGTCAAAGGGAACTATCACAGGTATTTATACGGTACTTGTGGACGGCGACGATTTTAACGAACCCATCGCCGACGCCGTGCGTTCCATCCTCGACGGGCATATCGTGCTCACCCGCGATCTGGCCGACCAGGGGCATTTTCCCGCCATTGACGTGCTGCGCTCCATCAGCCGTCTGCGCTCGGATATCTGTGAAAGGCAGGACGTGCTGGCAGGGCGTGTCATAACCCGCTGCATGAGCACCTTCCGCCGGGTGGAAGACATGATCAACATTGGCGCATACGCCAGAGGCTCCAACCCCGAGATTGACGCAGCCATTGCCAAAATGCCCGACATCAATGCCTTTTTGCGGCAAGATGTGGGCGAACCACAGTTTGTGGAGCAGTGCATGGCGCAGATGCGCATACTGGCCGATATGGGCGACGCCCAGCAGGGCATGCCCGTGCCAGCCCAGCCCAACGGTGTTGCGCCGCTGTAGCCTGATTTTGCCCTGATTTATTCCATTTTATTATTTTTCCTGAGAATGAGAATTCTGTCACATGCGGCTTGAAGGCGGCGTAGTGCTGTGCTAGTTTCAATATGCAACTGTTGGAACAGCGCGGTTTTCGTGCTGGCGCGGCCTTGAAGCGCCAGAGCAGATTGCCAGTGAAAATGTTTGTCTGCTCTGCGTGAATTTTGCCAAATGCTTGCAAGGCGAAACTGTTTTGCCGGTGAGCAGGCATGTTTACGTGAAAATGCTCTATCCTGTGGAGCCGCCATGTCCCTGAGCCGCCTGTTGGGCTTTTTAACGCGAGCCGCCCGGCGCGGTGATGAAGCCGTGTCTGCTTCTTCCGTCAGTTCGGCGGAGGAGGCGCAGCGTTTTTTTGCCTTGCGGCACCATTCCTTCCGCATGTTTCTCACGGCATGGAACGCCTTTCAGGAAACCATGACCGACCTCGAATACACGCTCTGCTGTGACCATCCTTTTGGTCTTTATCGTGTGCGCGCGTTCTGCACTTCCATGGCTACCCAGGTTTTTCAGTGCATCAAGCAGCTTGAGCGTCTTGACCCTACACCCTGCGCGGCCCTGTACGCCCGTTTTGGCGAGCTGCAAAAGCTTGTGGCCGAAGAAGTGTACGAACCCGAGGCCTGCCTGCTTGGCCCGCTGGTGGTTCCTCTGTGTCAGGATGATGCCAGCTGCCTTGCCAGCCTGCACAGCGAAGGCCGTGTGCTGGTAGACCCGGCAACTGCTCGCCTTGAAAGGCTGCGCCCCATCTTTCCCGGCGCTGTGCCACAGGGCTTTGTGGTAACTGCGGCGGGGTGCCAGCACTATTTTCAGAGCGGCGACCTGCAAAGCGAGATAAACCGCTGCATTCAGGCGGCGGGCGGTCTTGCCCCCAACCATCTTGCGCGGCTTTCAAAAAAGCTGGGCTCTCTGGTGGAGGCGACCCCCCTGCCGGAAGACCTTGCCAGCGAAATTATTGAACAGGTGCGGCGGCTGCGCGACCTGTGCGGCAACAAACCCATGCAGCTGCTGTTGCGTGGCCGCGTGTGGCCGCCGGCAGCGGGCGAGGGCGAAGGCTGCGGTGTTGTGCTGTGGGGGCCGCCTGTTCCCCTCAACGCCCCGGACGAAGATATTTTGCGCGCCGTGCGCGCCACCCTTGCCAGCAAGCAGCGCGCCCAGTCTCTGGTGTACCGCCGTGCCCGTGGCCTCACGGAAGGGGGGGCTGGCGTCTGCCTCACCTGCATGGCGGTGGATCAGGGCAGCTTTGGCGGCATTGCCCAGTCATCTGCTCCCTTGAGCCCGCACAGCGAAAACGTGCACGTGTACGGCTGCTCTGGCCTGCCGCAAGAGGTGGAGTATTCCACCATGCCGGTGGACGCCGTAAGCGTTTCGCGTGCGGCCCCGCACACGGTGACAAACCGCCGTCCCTACAAACCCAAGCGTCCGGTGCTGGACGATACCACTGCCATACGCGCGGCAGAGCTGGCCCTTGCGGTGGAAGAAGCCGCTGGAAGGCCCGAAGTGCTCACGTGGGTCTGTAATCCTGAGGGCCGGGTTTTCATGCTTATGGCGCGGCCCATGTCGCTGCCCGAAGACGCCTCCCCCGCTTTGCCCCAGCCCGCCCCAGCGCTGGACAACGACCTGCTGCTGGAAGGCGGCTTTACGGTCAATCCCGGCCGTGTTTCAGGCCCTGCCTGGGTGGCCCGGCGTTGGGAGGATGCCCGCCGCTTCCCCACGGGTGGCATCCTTGTGGTGCCCGATGACAATTATATCTGGGGTTCGCTTATCGACCGCGCCGCTGGCATTATTGCAGAGCGCGGTTTTCAGGGGTCGCGGCTGGCGTCGCTGGCCCGCGAGTTTGGCAAGCCTGCAATTTTTGGCCTCAAGTGGTCCACAGAGGTTGTGGAAAGCGGCCAGCGCATAACGCTATGCGCCGATCTGCGCACGGTTTATGAAAACCGGCAGGATTCGCTGCTGCCCAAGATTCCGCCCGGCAAGGACTACATGCCCGGCAGCCCCGTGTACCAGATTCTGCAAACCGCCTCGCGCCGTATTCTGCCGCTCACGCTTGAAGTGGACAGCGTAGACTTCAAGGCCGCCAACTGCGCGACCTACCACGACATTGTGCGCTACTGCCACGAAAAGGCAGTAAGCGCCATGTTCAGTCTTGGTTCGGACAAAAAATACGCGCCGCAGCGCATCAAGCAGCTGCGCGACAAGGTGGTAAAACAGTTCTGGGTGGTCAACCTCAGCGATGGTTTTGTGCGCACCCCGCAAGGGCCTGTTATTGATGTGGAAGACATCGCCTCGCTGCCCATGCAGGCCCTGTGGCAGGGCATGAACGCCCACCCGTGGCAAGGGCCGCCGCCGGTGGACGGCAAGGGCTTTCTTTCTGTGCTGTTTGAGGCAACGGCCAACCCCAATCTTGATCCCGCTGCGCAGACAGCCTATTTTTCTGAAAAAAATTATTTTCTTATTTCAAGCGATTATTGCAGTTTGCACTCTCGTTTTGGCTTCCATTTTGTTTCGGTCGAGGCGCGCCTTTCAGACCGCACCAGCGAAAATTATCTGAATTTTCAGCTGCGCGGCGGCGCTGCCAACATTGAACGCCGTATAGCGCGGGTACGTTTTGTAGCCGATATTCTTTGGGAATTTGGTTTTTCACCCGTGGTGCGCAACGATGCCGTCAGCGCTACACTCAAGGATCTGGATAAAGAAGAAGGCGAACGCCTGCTGGCAGTGGCCGGGTACATGACCATCCACACCCGGCAGCTCGACATGATCATGCAGGACCCCGGACAGGTTGCGGCCCGCCGTGCGGAAATGCTGGCTCACTGCCGGGCGCTGTTCAAGGGTGAAGCCCTGACACCTGTCGTTGATTCACTATCTCAGGAGGCCCGTTAATGTCGTCCTCAGTGCCTGCACCCCATAGAGGCTACAGGGCCATTTACCGCCGTTTGCTGATAACGCTGCTGCTTATGGCGCTTACGCCCCTGGCGGCGCTTGGGCTGTTTTGCCTCGACAGGCTCAGCGTCATCTATGATGAAAAAATCACTGCTGGCATAGAGGCTGTTATCAGCAGCAAGCACCGCGCCCTCGATACCTTTATGGTCGAGCGTGTGGCTCAGGTCAAAAACCTGGCCTTTACCCACCCCTACGCGGATCTCAGCAATCCTGCACGGTTGAGCGAAATTTTCAGCGTGCTGCAAAGCAACAGCCGCTCGTTTGTGGATCTCGGCATCATTGGTATGGATGGCCGCCACGTTTCATATGTGGGGCCATTTGATCTGCGCGACGCCAACTATTCCGAAGCGCCATGGTTTACAGAGGTGCTGCGCAAGGGCGTGTACGTCAGCGACGTATTCATGGGTTACCGGCACGTGCCGCACTTTATCATTGCCGTATTGCGGCACGAGGGCGGGCGCAGCTACATAATGCGGGCCACCATCGACATGGATGCCATCGATGCCTTGCTGCGGCGTATATATTCAGGTCCGCACAGCGATGCCTTTATTGTGAGCAACAGTGGCGTGTTGCAGACAAGCTCGCGCTACTACGGGTCAATCATGGGGCAGTATGATCTGCCGCAGGAAAACCTGACCCGTAACAATGTGGTAACCATGCACAAAAACATCCCCAGCGGGGAGGAAATGGTCATAGCCCTCATGCGGCTTGATTCCATGCCCTGGGTGCTGGTGGTTATGGACGATGTGCGTGACAGCCTCAAGCCCCTGCGCCAGCTCAAGGCTCTCATACTGTTCTTTACGCTGCTGGGCGGTGCGCTTACCTGCATGGGGGCCGAGCTTTGCACGCGGCGGCTTGTGGCCTCGCTTGAAGCCTCGGACCAGAAACAGGCCCACATTGACGCGCGCATGCTGCAATCAAGTAAAATGGCGGCTCTGGGCAAGATGGCAGCGGGTGTGGCCCACGAGGTCAACAACCCCCTCATGCTCATTCAGGAAAATGCGGGCTGGATACGCGACCTGCTCGACGATGAAGACCCGGAAAAGATCAAAAATTACAAAGAAATTCTCGAGAGTACGGAAAAAATCGAGCAGCACGTCAAACGCGCCAAGGGTATTACCCAGCGCATGCTGGGCTTTGGGCGGCGCATGAATCCTGGTCGTACAGAGATTCTCATCAGTTCGCTGGCCGATCAGGCGCTTGAAATGCTCAAGTCAGAGGCTGGCAGCCGTAATATTGCCATTGTGCGGCAGTACGATACCCAGATTCCGGTCATTCTGTCCGATCCGGCCCAGCTTGAGCAGATATTTATCAACGTGATCGATAACGCCATCGACGCCATGGGCAAGGACGGAACCCTCACGGTGAGTGCCCAGCCCTGGAAAAACGGCGTACGCGTGTCGTTTGCCGATACCGGTCCCGGTATGGATCAGGAAACTCTGCGGCAGGTTTTTGACCCGTTCTTTACCACAAAGAAGGTGGGCGAGGGTACGGGGCTTGGTCTGGCCATCTGCTACACCATTCTTGAGAAGCTGGGCGGTCGCATAGACGTGCAGAGCGAACCCGGCCACGGCACCACATTCAGCATCTTTTTGCCTGCGGAACCGCCGCAGCTTGCGCCCGAAGAAGGCGCAGAAGCATAAGCAAAACCACAGGGCGGCCCCGAAGGGGCATGCTGCCATATAAAGGAGGCCTCCATGCGCGCACTGTTTGTGGACGACGAAGTTGAATTTCTGGAACTCATGCACAAGCGCCTTAGCCGACGCGGTATGGAAGTTGTTACCGCGCCAGACGGGCAGACGGCCCTCAAGCTGCTGGATGAAGCCATGCAGTCGGGGCAGGCTTTTGAAATCGTCGTCATGGACGTGCGCATGCCCGGCATGGACGGTCTGGAAACCCTGCGCCACATGAAGGAAAAAGCCCCCAAGATTCCGGTTATCCTGCTGACGGGTCATGCA
The DNA here is from genome assembly GCF_009712225.1 of Desulfovibrio sp. Classification (NCBI taxonomy): domain Bacteria; kingdom Pseudomonadati; phylum Thermodesulfobacteriota; class Desulfovibrionia; order Desulfovibrionales; family Desulfovibrionaceae; genus Desulfovibrio; species Desulfovibrio sp. The sequence goes on from NZ_WASP01000006.1 coordinate 115,715, forward strand.
TGTATGGGCGTGGCTGTTCAGGGGCTTGATCTGGGCGCATACGATTATATGCTCAAACCCGTTGCCATCAGTGAACTGATCATCAAGATGGAGGAAGCGGCTCGGTCCGCTATGTGACATGGCGCTGCTCGACTGTCTGCGGAAATTGCTGGGACACGAGGACTCGCAGGAGCCCGACGCGGAACAGCTGGCGCGGGAGGAGGCCTTCAAGGCCCGCCTGCGGGAGCGGTGCGCGCGTTTTAGACGCCTGCTGTCGTCCAATAAAACGGCACTTGAGGCCATGAGCGATGTGGAAGAGCATCTTACCGGCTCGCGTCCCTTTGGCATGGACTATGTGCACGCCGCCAGCACCCGCGCCGTAACGGCAGTTTTTCAGATGGTGCGTGACCTCAACGCGCTTTCTGAAGACAGTTACGAATCCCTGCAGCAGGCCTTTGACCGTATTCGCGAGCAGATGCAGAGCCTGCTTGAGGAACAGCCGCATCAGGACGGCCCCAACATCATGCCCTTGGGCGATATTCGCCTGCGCCACGTCACGCTTGTGGGCGGAAAGATGGCCAACCTGGGCGAGGTGGCGGCCCACGCTGGGCTTGATGTGCCAGACGGCTTTGCCGTGACGGTAAGCGCCTACTACCGATTTATGGATTACAGTGGCCTGCGCAGCGAACTGGACCGTCGCATTCAGGCCACAGACATGCACAGTCTGGACGAAGTTTTCAGCCTTTCCGCCGCATTGCAGCAGGCCGTGCTCAACGCGCCGTTGCCTCCCGAGCTTGAGCGCGAGATTACAGAATCTGTGGCCGAAATGCAGCGCCGGGCAGGCCCGGGGCTTTTACTGGCCCTGCGCAGCAGCGCTGTGGGCGAAGATTCGCTGGGCGTTTCCTTTGCCGGGCAATACCGCTCGGAACTCAACGTGCCGCCCGAAGAAGCCTGCGAAGTATGGAAAGAAATTGTGGCCAGCAAGTATGCAGTTACGGCCATGAGTTACCGGTATCAGCACGGTATTCCTGATGATACTGCGCCCATGTGCGTGGGCGTGCTTGCCATGGTTCCCGCTGCCGCTGGCGGCGTGGCCTATAGCCGAGACCCAGTGGCCGCCGCGCGCGGGCAGGAGCAGGTGCTGCTCAATGCCGTGCCCGGTTTGCCTCAGGGCGTGGTGGACGGCGCCGTTACCCCCGATGTTTTTATCTTTACCCGCACCAATCCGCCCAAACCCATAAGCAAGTCGCTTGCCGGTCTTGCTGGCATGCCTGCCAGTCTTACTGATACTCAGGCAGCCGAGCTTGCCCAGGTGGCCCTTGCGCTTGAGGAATACTACACCGAGCCGCAAGACGTGGAGTGGGCCCTTGATTCCCGCACCGGGCGCATAGTGGTACTGCAAAGCCGCCCCCTGCGCGAGGCCGACGCCACCACCGAAAATGCCTCTGTCACGCCCTTTGAGCAGGCTGGCGACAACGCCTCTGTGGAAAATTTTTGCCCGCATTTGCAGTCAGACGTTACCGGCGGGCCCAAGGTTCTGGCCTGTGGCGGCGTGGCCGTGAGCCCCGGCGTGGGTATGGGACCAGTATTTGTTGCCCGCAAGGAAGCAGACATGCTCTCCTTTCCCAAGGGCGGCATTCTTGTGGTCGAGCGGGCATTGCCCCGCTGGGCTCCGCTGCTTTCACGTGCGGCGGGCATGGTGAGTGAAACGGGCGGCATGGCGGGGCATCTGGCCTCTGTGGCGCGCGAGTATCGCCTGCCTGCGGTGTTCAGCCTGCCCAATGCCTGCAACCTGCTGGATGATGCCGGTGAGGCCACTCTCGATGCGGGCCACTGCGCCGTATTTGAGGGACTCAACCCCCAGCTTGCCGCGCAGGTTCCCGAACCACCCAACCTCATGGAAGGCAGCCCCGTGCACCAGCGGCTTGATGCCCTTGCGCGGCTGATGGTTCCGCTCAATCTTCTTGATCCGGAATCGCCGCAGTTTGCGCCAGAGCATTGCCAGACCCTGCACGACATAACCCGCTTCTGTCACGAAAAATCCGTACAGCTCATGTTTGATGACGGTTCGGATGTGAACCAGCGCATGGGTAAGCAGCTCAAGGCCGGGGTAAAGCTGCAGTACTGGATTGTGGACATGGGCGGCGGATTCCGTCGGCATGTGGGCGGCAGGGTGGTGGATATCGCCGATATCTCCAGCACGCCCATGTTGGCCCTGTGGGACGGCATGGTAGCCATACCCTGGGCGGGGCCGCCAGCGGCCAGTGCTTCCGGCTTTATGACGGTGATGATCGAAAGTACCATGAATCCGGATCTGGAAAGCACCGCGCCCAATGCCATGTCCAACAAAAACTTTTTTATAATTTCAGATAACTACATGATTTTACAGGCTCGGTACGGCTACCACTTTTGCACGGTGGAAAGCCTGGCCGGAGCCAATAATCACGAAAACTTCGTGAGCTTCCAGTTCAAGGGCGGGGCCGCGGACCGACAGCGCCGCAGGTTGCGCGCCCGCATGGTGGCCGACCTGCTGGAACAGCACGGTTTTCGCGCTGATGTAAAGGATGATTCGCTTTTTGCGGTGGCAGAGAATTTTCCCGCTGCCGATATTTTGCAAAAAACCCGCATGATTGGGTATCTGCTTATCCACACGCGGCAGGTTGACATGATCATGCTGGAGCAGGAGCGAGCCACGGCCATGAAAAACAAGCTGGGCGGCGACATGGCTTCGCTGCTTGAGCGGCCCCTCACACCCCAGTAGATTTTCTTGCGATTGGTCTGCCAGCGTTGCGGCGGCAGAATATATGCCTCCTTTCGTTGCCCTGCGCTGTACCCGTGCAGGGCAACTCTGTTTTGGCTCTTCTTACTTCTTGCATTCGCTCCTGCACCTGCTTACTTACAAGGACACAGACGCTGCGCGTATCACCGTGTTGCAGAATGCTTTTTTTAGCAGTTGGAGAACTGGCAATGAGCAAACCAAGAATTTTTGTTCCCCGGGCGGTTGTGCCTGAAGCCCTCGAGTTACTGCGCACCCGTTGTCATGTTGATGTCGGGCCCGAGGCTGGACTGCCGCACGAAGAACTGGTTGAGGCTGTTCGTGGATATGACGGCATCTTTACGCCCGTCATTGCCCTGAAAGCTGACGTTATTGATGCCATGGCCCCCACCTGCAAGGTTATTGCGTGCTTTGGCGTTGGCTTTGACCATGTGGATATTGCCGCTGCAACGCGTAACGGTATATGGGTGACCCACAACCCCGGTTTTGTTACCGACGATACCGCAGACATGGCCTTTGCCCTGCTGCTCGCTGTGGCGCGCAGGCTCCGTGAGTGCGATATTTTTGTGCGTGAGGGCGGAACCCCCTGGCCGTTGAACAGCTTCATGGGCCTGCGGGTTTCTGGCAAAACCTTGGGCCTTGTGGGCAGCGGGCGCATTGCCCTGGCTGTGGCAACGCGCGCGGCCGGTTTTGGCATGACCCTGCTGTACACCGCGCGTCATCGTAATGAAGACTTTGAAGCCCGAACCGGCGCCCACTACGTGAACAAACATGATCTGCTGCGTCAGTCGGACTTTGTTAGCCTGCATATCCCCCTGACCTCTGAGACAGAAAAGTACATTGGGCAAGAGGAGTTCGAACTCATGCAGCGCCATACCGTGCTTATCAATACTGCGCGCGGCAAGGTTGTGGATGAGCAGGCTCTGGTGGATGCCCTGCGGTCAGGGCTCATAGCCGCTGCGGGGCTGGATGTTTTTGAAAACGAGCCGCAGGTTCACCCTGACCTGTGCGCCTTGCCCAACGTGCTGCTTGCGCCGCACAAGGGTGTTGCAACCATGGATTGCTTTAAAACTCTGGGACGTAGCGGTGCGGAAAAGATATTTGACGCACTGGACGGCAAACTGCCCGCCAATTGTCTGAATCCCGAGGCGCGGCACGGGTAGTGGGGATGTGATATTAGAGGCGCGGGCAAGCCGCAGCCTGCTCCTGCTTTCCGGTTGCGCTGACATCAGTCGGCGCAAAAAAAGCTCCCGCCAAAGCGGGAGCCTTTTTATCATTCAAGCGTATGAGCCGTAGGGCTGGCTTAGTACATGCCGCCCATGCCACCCATGCCGCCCATGCCACCCATGTCGGGCATGGCAGGAGCCGCACCCTTGGGTTCGGGCTTTTCAGCAATGGCGCATTCGGTGGTCAGCAGCAGGGAAGCCACGGAAGCGGCGTTCTGCAGGGCCGTACGGGTAACCTTCTTGGGGTCGATAACGCCAGCCTTGATGAGGTCTTCGTATTCGCCGGTGGCGGCGTTGAAGCCGAAGCCGTCCTTGCCCTGGCGAACCTTTTCAACCACGATGGAGCCTTCGAAACCGGCGTTGTGGGCGATCTGGCGCAGGGGTTCTTCAATGGAGCGGCGGATGATGTTCACGCCAGCAAGTTCGTCGTCGTCGGCGGGCTTGATGTCGTTCAGCACCTTGGAAACGCGGATCAGGGCCGTGCCGCCGCCAGGAACGATGCCTTCTTCAACGGCAGCGCGGGTGGCGTTCAAGGCGTCTTCAACGCGGTCTTTCTTTTCCTTCATTTCCACTTCGGTGGCAGCGCCCACATGCACAACGGCCACGCCGCCCACGAGCTTGGCAAGACGTTCCTGCAGCTTTTCGCGGTCGTAGTCAGAGGTGCTGTCTTCGATCTGGGCGCGAATCTGCTTCACGCGGGCCTTGATGTCGTCGCCCTTGCCAGCGCCGTCAACTATGGTGGTGTTTTCCTTGTCGATCACGATGCGCTTGGCGGTGCCAAGTTCGGCAAGGGTCATGCTTTCAAGCTTGGAGCCGGTGTCGTCAGAAGCGACCTGGCCGCCGGTCAGCACGGCGATATCCTGCAGCATGGCCTTGCGGCGGTCGCCGAAGCCAGGAGCCTTGACGGCCACAACCTGAAGGGCGCCGCGCAGCTTGTTGACCACGAGGGTGGCCAGAGCTTCGCCTTCCACGTCTTCAGCAATGATCATGAGGGGACGGTTCACCTTGGCAACCTGTTCGAGCACGGGCAGCATGTCTTTCATGCTGGAGATTTTCTTTTCCGTGCACAGGATGTAAGGGTTGTCCATTTCGCAGACCATCTTTTCGGTGTTGGTCACGAAGTAGGGGGAGAGGTAGCCGCGGTCAAAGCGCATGCCTTCCACCACGTCCATGGTGGTTTCCAGACCCTTGGCTTCTTCAACGGTGATCACGCCTTCCTTGCCCACTTTGGACATGGCTTCGGCGATGATGTTACCGATGGTGGTATCAGAGTTGGCGGAAATGGTACCGATCTGGGCAATTTCCTTCTGGTCGCGGGTGGGCTTGGCAAGGTTGGCAAGCTCGGCGATAAGGGCTTCAACAGCCTTGTCCACGCCGCGCTTGATGGCCATGGGATTGCGGCCAGCGGCCACAAGCTTGGTGCCTTCACGGTAAATGGCCTGGGCCAGAATGGTGGCGGTGGTGGTACCGTCGCCAGCGGCGTCAGAGGTCTTGGAGGCCACTTCCTTCACGAGCTGGGCGCCCATGTTTTCGAACTTGTCGGTCAGTTCGATTTCCTTGGCCACGGTCACGCCGTCCTTGGTGATGACGGGAGCGCCGAAGGACTTTTCAATGGCCACGTTGCGGCCCTTGGGACCCAGGGTCACTTTAACGGCATTGGCGAGCTTATCGACGCCACGGGCAAGCTTTTCACGGGCTTTAACGTCAAAAAGAATTTCTTTAGCGGACATTGGAAAATTTCCTCCTGAAATATAATTCGGCAGCAGTGGGAGTTAGTCGATAATGGCGAGAATGTCTTCTTCGCGCATCACAAGATGATCAACGCCGTCCAGCTTGACTTCGGTGCCGGCATACTTGTTGAACAGCACCATGTCGCCCGCTTTCACAGCCAGAGCGACGCGTTCGCCATTTTCCCCAGCCTTGCCGGGACCGGCAGCAACAACCTGACCCTTGGAAGGCTTTTCCTTCGCCGTATCGGGGATGTACAGGCCACCGGCGGTCTTTTCTTCGGATTCAAGGCGTTTGACCAGCACACGGTCGTTAAGGGGCTTCAGCTTCATGACGTCAAATCCTCCCGGAAATGATTTTTTTATTGTCCGTCTAGGACGCAGCAGCGGCCGCATCGCTGTGGCCGCGCTGGAAATATTGCGCGTTATTGAACCAGAGGCAGATTACTTCGCCTTGGTTCCGCACCGGCATAAAAATAAGACACGCTGGGAGCTTGAAAAGGGGTCGAGGCTGATTTTTTTTACTTTTTTTTGAAAAAATAAAAAAATCAAATAAATCAGCTACGTTACTGATCAAACTAATTTGTGGCTTTATGCGGGTGCGCCCAGAGCGCACAATACACTGGGCAAGCAGCTCTATCGGAGCAACGGTGCGCCGTCAAGCACATACTGCGGTTTGCCGTGGCCGATGGAGTGGGCTGGCCCCCGTCAGCACTGGCACATGCCGTCCCTGAGTCTGGTCTGCGCCTCGCGCCGCAACTCTTTGACATAGGCCGCGTTATTTTTGAGGTAAAAGGCCAACGCGCGCGCAAAGTCCTTTTTCAGCAGGCCTTCCAGAATCAGCGAACTTATTTCGCGCTCAAGCGAAAGCAGGGCGTGCATATTGATGAGTATGCGCTGCTCCGAAGGAGGCAGAGAGCACATTTTGCGCCAGAATATTTCTCTGGCTCGTGGCTGGTAGTACCACATGTACATCATGTCGAGCAGGTGGGTAATGGTCTGTCTGGCTGCGGCCCTGTCCTTGCCTTGCAGCATGCGCCAGTATTCTGCGGGGTCCAGCAGCATGCCTTCGAGATCCCTGCTGGGAAACAGCAGTTCCTGCCGCGTGAGGTTTTTGTACATCTGCGCAAACTTGCTGTCGTAGTCGCACTGCCGCATGCGCAGATACATGTTGCGGTCGGCAAAACCTTCGATAATCGACGCAACCATGTCCGAAGAACACTTCGATACGATGGCCGCGCAGTTTTGCATGAGGCTTGCCGGGTCTGCCATGTGCATGGCCGTAAAGAGCATGCCAAGGCCCTGCCCCATAAGCATGGAAAGCGGAATAGAAAGGGCGCTGCGGAACAGGTTGCCGATGATGGCTTCCTTGGGCAGCCCCCGGTAAATGTTGTGGCCAGAAATATAGGCGCTGTTAATCATGGCTATGACCGTGTACACGGCCAGGGCGTTATCCTTTACGGTCAGGCCCAGCATGTCCTGCAGCAGCCACAGGCGCACCACCACTTCAAGCAGTGGAACAGATATGCCGGTGTACAGCAGCGAATCGGCCATGCGGCTCCAGCTCACATAGCGCTTCCACGGCACAAGCATCGAGCGGGTAAAGGCCCCGCCGCCCACCACGGCCTGCCCCACGTTGCGCACAGCGGTGATGGCAAACCATATGAGCGCCCCAAACCAGGTCAGCACCCACCAGCCGTCCACATAGCTGAAGGCCCACTGCGCGGGTAAAAAACCCGCCAGAATCTTGAGGGCGTTCATGATGTCGCTGTTCATATAGTCGGGCGACCAGCAGGAAATTTCTTTTTGCGCAGGGGCTTGCGCCTCCTGCATGTCGCGGTTGACGCCCTTGGCGTCAACGCCGCCCAGGGTCACAAGGTTGCCCTTTTGGCCTACTCTGGTGGTGTTTTTTTCCAACCCCCAGCCGCGCACCTTGTGGCAGCCCAGATTGCCAAGACCGGGAATGCGCCGCAGCAGGCGCTGCCACAGGGGCTGTGGCTGCTGCGGTTCGTGGTAGTGGGTAAAACGGTAAATATCCGTATGCACCGGCAGGGTGAGGCGCAGGGCGTTGTCTTCGCTGCGCAGCACTGCCTGAGCCTTGGGGGGCAGGGTTTCTACAAAAACCAGCCCCATGCCGTGGGTGTGGTGCGAGCGGCTTGTGGAATCGGTGCCGATGCGCGAGCCCAGCGGAAGAAGCGCATAAAATTCCTGCAATTGCGGAATATGCGCCAAAATGTCCTGAAACAGGGGCATGCGCTCGGAATCCTTGGGCTCTGCGCTGATGATACGACGTATGACCTGCTTGAGACGGGGAGTGTTGCCCTCGTTAACGGCCTTTTGCAGCCTGTTGATTTCTTCCACATGCGAGAGCTGGCCACTTGTCCATTCGCGCAGGTTAAAAAGCTCGAGGTGGGTGATGCGGCCGCGCCCCAGCCACAGCAGCTCAAGCACATCCTGTTCTGTCAGGCCCGCAAGGTTGAGCACAATCTGGCAGGGGTGCAGGGGAAAGATGTTCTCGAGCAGAAATTCCGGGGGCTGCTGCATTACAGCGGGCAGATCCTTGCTTGGCGCATAGGGAAAAACAATTTCCGGGTTGGCCTCCGGGCCCAGCCAGTCTTCGCGCAGCATGTCGGGAACCATGTCGTTCAGTTCCGCCAGGCTTTCGCGCAGCTTTGCGGCGCGTGAGGGGGTGGTTTCCTGCGCCAGGGCGGCACGCAGTCGCTCGCCGCGTGTCTGCCGCAGGGGCTCAAGCTGCTGGTAGATAAATTCGGCAAGGTGCAGCGACGAGGGCTGCCGCTGGCCCACATAGGCAAGGAATTCTTTTTCTTCAATGGGGGCGGGGGCTGGCATGTCCCAGCGGACGGCCAGCGAAGCGGCGTGCCTCTCGTTCCAGGCGCGCAAAAGCTTGAGCACGTATTCGCGCATCCAGTCGTTGACCGGTGCGTACTTGCGCAGCACGTCAACTATGTCGCGGCGGTGCAGCAGATCGTTGAAGGCCTTGGATGTCTCCGTATTGAGCGGCGACCATGTAAATTCCACCAGCTTGCCCCGAAAGGTGGCCTTGAATTCAATGCCTATGCGCACCGTAATGCCCATTATGCGGGCTGCTCGCAGCAGTTCCTGTGCGGCTTCGGGGTCAACGGTGTTGTAGTAGATCACCGTGAGAAAGCGGATGCCCTTGATCCAGGCGTCCATGACAAGATGCGTGGGGTTTTTGCGGCCCTTGGTGTTGGCATCGTGCACGTGGTGGTCAAAGGCGTGCTGGTTCCATTCTTCTGGCATTTCCAGCAGGTGATATTTGCGCAACAGTGCCCGCACAATGCGCGGCGTGCCTCGTACGGCCTGATGAAATTCGTGGGCCAGCGGCAGCTGGCGGCTCAGGTCGCCGTGCGAACGCACAAGGTCTTTCATTATCTGCACAAGCACGCGGGCCGTGTTGTTTTGCAGTGAAGAATGCGAGGAATACAGCACTTCATCGTGCAGGCGGCGCAGGGCCTGCAGGCGCTCGTTGGGGCCGCCCGCGGCGAGGCTTTCAAGCAGTACGATAACGGCGCTGGCAAGGCGCAGGCCGTGCGATGAGGTCATTTCAATGATGCCGTGAGGGTGCAGGCCCGGCTCTGGCTGGCGCAGGGAATCATTGTGTGCGCGCGCCTCGGCAAAGGCATTTACCATCTGGATGAGCTTGTGATCCTGCCTGTCGAACAGCAGCGAAGAAAACTTCTGGTGCACCTGAGGGCGTTCACCAGCGTTGGAAGTGTCGTGTGTAGAGTGTGAAGGTATAGACATGGAAAAAAATTTGGCAAAAGTGCTTATTGATGTTCGCATGGCCTGACTGGCCCGCAAAGGAACTGATTTTTGTCATGATGCAGCGCATGTGCGCGAATGTCCAGCCTCATGTTACGGTGGGGCAGGGGGCAGTATTGATAAAAGGCCCGACTGCCGTTAACGGTATTTATGGGTTCAAGGCATAACCGGCTGCTGCAGGCCATTTACCACGGGAGCGTATATGTATCAGAAATCCAACCAGCTGGCTGGCGGGCATGAGTTTGCTACCGCTCAAGATATGCTGGACTGGCTCGAAAAGGCCATGACTGACAATATCCGGAACAATCGCGACAGGCATCGTTTCGAGGCTGACCCGTATGTATACACGGTTAATTTTGCCGAGGCCGCAGGGCTTGCGCTTGATGATTCGCAGGCGGGCGACGTGCAGCGACGTGTGCAGCAGTGGGTTGAACAGCAATATTCCGAGGCGGTTATCGAAGAATAATCTGTATATTGCCGATCAGTAAACCCAGCGCACCGGGCGGTTGGCCGTTCGGTGCGCATTTTACATGGTTGTGTAGTCTTTTTTGCTGACTCTGTGATGCAAATATGCACCTTGGACATGCTTATCATATTTATGATATGTATTTGAAGCAAGCATTGTAGCTGTATTTGTATTTACAGTATGTTGGCTAGTTGTATGGCGTGTTAGAATAGAATTGCAGAGAATAAACAAGGCGATAATGTATTTTTAAATGTAAATTTTGGCTTTTTTGTTGCAAAATGTGGATAAATTGATGAAGCTCTCGCGAGAAAAATTCTTATCAGTGTAATTTTCAGGGTACCAATAAGCATGAGTGCAGTTTTACACAAAGCAAAAGCGCTGTTCCGTAAATTGAAAAATCATATAGAAGAGCGCCCTACGCGAACCATATTTGTTCTGTGGGCGTTATCTATTCCTTTTGCAATTTGTATTTCTTTGTTTGTTGCACTGTATTTGCGCGCGGGGTACCTGAACGAAGGCCTGGATGAAGCGGAATTCTCTCTGACGCAGCGTGTACAGCGTGTTGCGGAAATGACCGAGCTCAAGTTTGACACAATCCGCAAACTCACCGCGCTGCTGGCCACAGATTCGCGAATAGTTGCAGCCCTCAAGGGCGAGGGTGATCTTGCGGAATGCACCCGCTACCTGCAGAGCGTTGGCGATACACTGAGGCTGCACCGCGCCTTTCTGCTTGATACCAAGGGTATCTGCGTTGCCTCAAATGATGCCAATCTTGCCAGCAATCTGGTTGGCGTAAACCTGTCTGACCGGGAGTATTTTGCCCGCGCCATGCGTGGCGAAAGTTCTGCACAGTTTGTGGTGGGGCGTGTTTCAACCGTTGCGGGCTTTCATTTTTCCGCACCTGTGATGGGTCCCAATGGCTATCTCGGCGTTGTTGTTCTCAAGCTCGACAAAGACACTCTGGCCCAGCAGCTGTATTTGCCCACCGGTTTTGTTACCGACAATGCGGGTGTTGTTGTGGTTTCCGATTTGCCAGAAAACATGCTGCGCGTTGTGCCGGGCGGGTCAGCCGCTACGCTTGATTCTGCGCAAAACCTGTTGCGCTATCAGCGCGACCGGCTTGAGTCTGTCTATCTGAGTGAGGTTTCAGTAAACAAGCGTGCTGCCTGGCTGCTCGCTCCTGGGGGTATGCCCTACCTGTGCAAGACCATGACTATCGGCAAGGAGGGGCTGAGCATTTATGGCTTTGAAAACCTTGCCCCCTTGCTGAGTGATGCCGCAGAAACCTTTATATTCCAAATGCTCACGGCCTTTGTATTTCTGGTGATGGGTTTTGCCGTAATTATCGGTACGACAGTAAACTTTTTGCGCGACCGGTATCTGCGCGACACACTGGAAAAACTTAACGATACACTGCGGGTTCAGGCCCAGCACGATGCACTGACCGGGCTGCTTAACCGCAGAATGTTTGATGAAATGGCCGAAGCCTGGTTTGCCCAGACCCTGAGGCTGAGTGTGCCTTTTTCGCTGGTGCTGTTTGATATCGACCATTTCAAGCGGCTCAACGATGCCTTTGGACATCAGGCTGGCGACAATGTGCTGCGCGAAATCGCAGCCGGTGTGCAAAGGGAGCTTTCCCGGCAGGGTGACAGGGTCTTCCGCATCGGCGGCGAAGAATTTGCCGTGCTTGCAAGCGCAGCCAATGAAGGCCAGTTGCGTGTTGTCATGGAAATGATTCGCAAAACGGTAGAAGACCTGCGGCTCAAACATCCCAACGGACCCGGAGCAGTGGTGACCATCTCTCTTGGGGGGCTGCTGGTGCGCGGCTGCTGCGACATGACATTTGACGATGCCTTTAGAAAATCGGATGAAGCCTTGTATCTTGCCAAGGCTCGGGGCCGTAACCGCTGGGTGTTGGCAGAAAGTTGCTGCCTTACGGATTCGTCGCAAGCCAATGCTTGTCACAGATCCAGCAACTGATTTGGGCGCTGGTGCATTTATCAGGTAGTATCTGCTGCCACCTGTGCCGGACCGGGCCGTGCCAGGCCGGTTAAGCTTTGATGCGCCGGGCGCGCGTTGTGCGTTATGTATATTTTTCAGTTGACTTTGAATTTCATTTTCATAAACTAGGCGCGTGCCCACGCCTGTGGGCTGAATCATATTTTGCCGCACTGGCCAAGGAGTAAAGCGCGCATGTTTAACAGGTTTGGAACAACGCAGGACATGATGATCCAGACGGTGCAGGAAGATGGCGAAGAGTTGGTGCTGGCCATCGACAGCAGGGGCCTGTACCTCACCTCCGCACAGTTTGTGGGCCGCCCCATTGCCGACCGTAATCGCTACAGCGCCACCCGTAAGGGGGTGGAACAGCGCATCGCTGCACTGGGAATGGATGTGCCGGGTCTGCTGGCTGCCAACCAGCACCGTATTCAGGTTGAAACCGTATCTGCCAAAAAGGTCAACCCGCTCAAGGCCTCCAAGCGCGGAGCCAAGGGCTAGAAGCTCACAGGCAGCTCTGCTGCCGACACGGCATGCCGCGTATGCGGCCCAGCACACCGCCCGTTGCACAACCGGCTGCCATCTGGCAGCTGCTGTGCGGCGGGCGCTGTTGTTCTGGGCTGCGCGCGGTTCAGCCTGTGGGGCGAGCACTTAACGGCAAAAGTTGTGTATGTCATAACCTTGCGCCGTGTGTACTTTTTTCGTAGGCTTTATTCATGACGAAAACACGCGAGATTTATATATGCTCTGCCTGCGGCTCTCAAACCATGCAATGGCGCGGGCAATGCCCCAACTGCCATGAATGGAACACCCTGCAGGCGGCGGTGCAGCCCAAATCTGTCCCAGGCGGCAACAGACCCCGCCCGGCCACGGATTCCTCCAGCCGACCCATTCCGCTGCGGGATGTGGAAGATGGGGGGCATGAGCCCTATGGCAGCGGCCTCAAGGCGCTTGACCGGGTGCTGGGCAAGGGCCTTGTGCCTGGTGCGGCCATTCTTGTGGGCGGCGAGCCGGGCATCGGCAAATCAACCCTGCTGCTTCAGGTGGCGGGGCTGGTGGCCAAGCAGGGCAGGCGTGTACTTTACGCCAGCGGCGAAGAATCGCTGCCCCAGATCAAGGGGCGCGCCGAACGCCTGGGCATGCTTGAACCCAACCTGCTGGCCATTGCCACCTCGCGTGTGGAAGATGTGCTGGAAGCGGCCAATGTCGCGCCCCCTGCCCTGCTGGTGGTAGACTCGGTGCAGACCCTCACAAGCCTTGAGGCCGATGGGCTGCCCGGCAACGTAAGCCAGGTGCGGGCAGTGGCCACGGCCCTGCTTGAGGCCTGCCGCCGCCTTTCGTGCACGCTCATTCTGGTGGGTCATGTGACCAAGGATGGCGTGCTGGCTGGTCCCCGGCTGCTCGAGCACATGGTGGATACCGTTATTTCGCTTGAGGGCGACCGTCGTCAGATGTTCCGCCTGCTGCGCGTGTTCAAAAACCGCTTTGGCCCCAACGAAGAGCTGCTGGTCTTTCGTATGGAAGAATCGGGCATGCAGATTGTGGACGACCCTTCCACCTTCTTTCTGGGCCAGCGTGACCCTTCACTCTCGGGCACCGCGGTGGTTATGGCCGTGGACGGGCAGCGCCCGCTGGCTGTTGAGGTGCAGGCCCTTGTTTCGCGCACGTTTTTGAGTATTCCACGCCGCGCAGCTCTCGGGTTTGATGTGGGGCGGCTGCACCTGCTTTTGGCCGTGCTGGAAAAAAGACTCAAGCTCAACTTTGGTCAGGTGGATATTTACGCCAAGGTGGGCGGCGGCATGAAGCTGAGCGAACCGGGGCTTGACCTGGCGCTGGTGGCTGCGGTGCTTTCGTCGTACTATGATGTCCCCATGCCGGAAAAAAGCGTGTTGTGGGGCGAGGTGGATCTTAACGGGCAGGTTCGGCCCGTCTCAGCGCAGGAGCTGCGCCTCACGCAGGCCCGGCGGCTGGGTTTTGACCCCATTGTGCACCCTGCGGTGGAGCAGGGCGGCATAAGCACCATTGCTGCGCTGCAGCAACGGCTTTTTCATCGTAAATAAAGGCGGCGGGTATGGGCCTTGAAATTGAGCGCAAATATCTGCATATAAATTTGCAAAGCCTGCGTCAGAAGCTTGTCGACAATGGGGCGCATTGCCTTGGCGCGCATTTTGAAAGCAACTGGGTATACGACTCCGCCGAGGGTGGCCTGGTGGGCGGCGGCCAGCTGCTGCGCCTGCGCACCCAGCAGTGGCACGACAAGACGCGCCACCTGCTCACACTCAAGCTGCCCGCCATACATGACGGCGGCTTCAAGGTGCGTGAAGAGCGCGAAACCGAAGTGGCCGACGGCGCGGTTATGCGCGGTATTCTTGAAGGGCTGGGCTATCGTGTGGCAGCACGGTACGAAAAGATTCGCGAGCCCTGGCGCATGGATCTTGTGGAAATTGAACTGGACATCCTGCCTTTTGATCAGGTGGTGGAGCTTGAAGGCCGTGCTGAGGACATTGAGTCGGTCGAACGGCGTCTGAACCTTGACAATGCCGAAATAAGCACCAAAAGTTATCATGAGCTGCATCAGGAATGGTTGCGGCAAAATCACAAGCCTGCGCAACTCTCCTTTGTGTTTGACGAAGCGCAAAGCGTGCATTGGCGCACATCACTGGGCCTGACGGAAAGGGCCGCTGCCAATCCGGCTTCGACGCGGCAGAGCTGAAACGCCTTGGGAGCCATAAATGTCTTTTATTCCTGACAATCAAACTGGCGGTGAAAGCCGCGTAATTGTGGAAAAGAAACTCAAGGAGCCGGATCGCTACCGGGTTCTGCTGCATAACGACGATTACACAAGCATGGAGTTTGTGGTTTCGATCCTGTGCGGTATCTTCCACAAAACAGCCGAAGAAGCCACGGCCATCATGCTGGCAGTACACCAGCGCGGTGTTGGTCAGTGCGGCGTGTATACTCTTGAAATAGCCGAAGCCAAGGTTCGGCGTGTTCACAATACGGCCCGGGCGGCTGGGTATCCCCTTAAATGCACCATGGAAAAAATCCATTGAGATAAGCCTATGTTGAGTAAAAACGTTCAGTTGGTCATTCGGGACGCCCTCATGGAAGCCCACCGGCGACGGCATGATCTGTTGACTGTGGAGCACGTGCTCTTTGCGCTGACCAACAGCATGAAGGGGCGCATCATTCTTGAGGGCAGCGGGGCAAGTGTGCCTGTGCTGCGCGAGCAGCTTGAGGAATTTTTCAGCAAGGAACTGGAAACCGTTTCGCTGGCGGAAAAGCACGAGGTCGCTCAGACAGACAGCGTGCAGCGCGTACTTGAGCGTGCGCTTGAGCATATCCGTTCGGCGGGGCGCGATGCCGTAGAGCTTGGCGATCTGCTCATTTCCATTATGGACGAGGAAGAAAGCTACGCGCATTTTTATCTGCGCAAACAGGGTGTTGAGCGTCTCGACGTGCTCACCTTCATTTCGCACGGTTTTGATGAGGGCGCAGGCTCACGCGGTGTGGAAGCCGGGGCGGAATCGGCTGAAAACGGCGAGGCCAAGGCCGACCCGCTGGCGCAATATACGGTTGAGCTTACGGCCCGTGCCCGCGAGGGTAAGATTGACCCCCTGGTGGGGCGTGTGGCGGAACTTGACCGCGCCGTAGAGGTGCTGTGCCGCCGCCGCAAAAACAACCCGCTGTTTGTGGGCGACCCCGGTGTTGGCAAAACCGCTCTGGCCGAGGGGCTTGCCCTGCGCATTGTGGAAGGCAACATTCCTGACATGTTTGCCAAAACAAAGCTTTATGCGCTTGATATGGGCCTGCTGCTGGCTGGCACTCGCTATCGCGGCGATTTTGAAGGCCGGCTCAAGGCTGTGGTGCAAAGGCTCAAGGAAGAGCCCGACTGCATCCTGTTTATTGATGAAATTCACACCATTGTGGGTGCTGGCTCTACGTCTGGCGGTTCGCTTGACGCATCCAACCTGCTCAAGCCTGTGCTGGCCAATGGCGAGATTCGCTGCATCGGTTCCACCACCTACGAGGAATACCGCAACCACTTTGAAAAAGACCGGGCGTTGGCCCGCCGGTTTCAGCGCATCGACCTTACGGAACCCACAGCCGAAGAATGTCTGGGTATTCTTGAGGGGCTTGAACCGCGCTATGCGCAGTACCACCATGTGCGCTACAGCCCTGCGGCTCTCAAGGCCATGGTCGAGCTAACCTCGCGCCACGTGCGCGACCGTCTGCTGCCCGACAAGGCCATTGACGTGCTGGATGAAACCGGCGCAGCCGTGCGGCTGGGGCGTGGCGTAACACCCGCCGCCAAATCGGGTAAAAAAGGCAAGGATGCCCCTCTGGTGGGTGTGCCCGATGTGGAGCGTATTGTGGCCCGCATGGCGGGCATACCCGTGCGCACTGTTTCGGGCAAGGAACGCAACAAGCTGGCAACGCTTGAAAAAGACCTCAAGGGGCTTGTGTTCGGGCAGGAAAAAGCCATAGAGCTGACCGTGCGCGCCATTTTGCGCGCCCGCGCAGGGCTTGGGCAGGAACAGCGTCCCGCCGGGGCCTTCCTGTTCTACGGCCCCACAGGCGTGGGCAAAACAGAGGTGGCCCGCAGCCTTGCCAAGCTCATGGGCGTGGAATTTCTGCGCTACGACATGAGCGAATACATGGAAAAGCATTCTGTTTCGCGGCTTATCGGTGCGCCTCCAGGCTATGTGGGCTTTGATCAGGGCGGGCTTATGACCGAGGCGGTGCGTAAGGCTCCGTATTCTGTGGTACTGCTCGACGAAGTGGAAAAAGCCCACCCGGATATCTTCAACGTGCTGCTTCAGGTCATGGACTATGCCACGTTGACGGATAACACGGGCCGTAAAACGGACTTTTCGCACGTTATCCTCATCATGACCTCCAACGCCGGGGCCTTTGAAATGTCGCGGCCCGCCATGGGCTTTGGCGGCACGGCCCCGCAGGATGCGGCGCACAAGGGCCTGAAAGCGGTAGAAAACACCTTCAGCCCCGAATTCCGCAACCGGCTGGACGCGCTGGTTCCCTTTGGCAGCCTTACCGAACCCATGATGCTGCGCATCGTGGACAAGTTTGTGGCCGAAATACGCACCAGCCTCGAACACCGAGGAGTAACGCTCACGTTGAGCGACAGTGCCCGCAAGTGGCTGGCCCGCAAGGGCTTTGACCCCGCCATGGGCGCGCGCCCCCTGCGCCGTCTGCTGCGCACGGAGCTGGAAGACCGCCTGGCGCACGAGTTGCTGTTTGGCGCTCTCAAAAAAGGCGGCACGGCCAGGCTGGGCCTCAAGGAAGACCAGCTGGTTCTTGAGCACGCGGGCAGCGCTGCCAAGAGCCGCAAGCCTGAGCCGGTAGACGCCTGATGACCATGCTTGCACGGCGGGCTGGAGCTGTCCTTTTGCGGCAGTTTCGGCCCGCCTGTGTGGTGCCTTTTGCTGTTGCCAGCCCCTGCCTTTAAACACTCAAATGTTATTTGTCGGCAAAGGAAACTATGATCGGGGCATTTACGGCACTGGCCTCTCAATTTCCGCCGCCGGAATCAGCCCGTGACGACGGTCTGCTGTGCATGGGGGGCGACCTGCGGCCAGAACGCCTGATCGCAGCCTATAGCCGTGGAATTTTTCCCTGGTATTCGCAGGGGGTACCCATTCTCTGGTGGTCGCCCGATCCCCGCTGCGTCATGCCTCTTGAAGGCTTTCGCCTGCCTGCGCGCAGCGCCCGCAAGCTGCGCCTTCACCCCTTTGAGCTGACCCACAATGCCGCCTTTGGTCGGGTTATACGCGCCTGCGCCAAGCCGCGCGACAAGGAAGGTGGAACCTGGATCATCGACGACATGATGCGCGCCTACGAAGACCTGCACGCTCTGGGCTATGCCCACTCCGTAGAGGCATGGTACGACGGCGAGCTGGTGGGCGGGCTGTACGGCGTGGCACTGGGCCGGGCCTTTTTTGGCGAGTCCATGTTTCACACCATGTCGGAAGCTTCGCGTGCGGCACTGGCCGGGCTGGTGGCCCTGTTGCGCCAGCGCGGGGCGTCGCTGCTTGATTGCCAGCAGGAAACGCCGCACATCATGCGCATGGGCGGGGTAATGCTGCCGCGTGCTGTTTTTCAGGCCGAGCTTGCCCGGGCATTGGCCCCGCAAACGCAAACAGGCGCTGCGCATGTGTGCGCAACGCCTGAAATGGCTGGAAACAATGAGCCGTTTCCCTGGCTGCCCTGGGGGCTCGTGTACAGCTATTCGCCGTCAGACGGCTTTTGGCTGGCCAGATCGTAAAAACCCTGGGCAGGAAAGGACAGCGGATAGTCGCGCACCGCGTCAAAGCGGATAAAGCCCGTTGTCTTGCCTTCGCCAATACCGGCCAGAGGCGCAACGCCAAAGGGTACGGGCAGGTCGAGCGGGCAGACCGTGATTTTTTCAATCTGGTCGGCGTAGCGCTTTTCAAGGTATTCAACCAGCTCGTGGCTTTCTTCGGCGGTGAAGGATTCAAGCACACAGCGCAGCGCGGCTTCTTCGGTGGCGCCCTGCAGCACTTCAGCAGGAACAGAAGGATCAACGGGGGCCACAAGGCCAAGGCCCTTGATGGCTTCCAGTTCTTCGTCGGTTCCACCGGGGCGGAAAATCTGCACATCCACGTGGCGGCAACCCTTGAAGGTGCTGAGTGTGGCGGCCACAATGAAAACACGGTCGATGGGCAGATCTATCTGAGAAGGTACAAAGATTTTTTCCATGGCAATTCCCGTTCGTTATTGATGTAATTCTGTCCTCTTACTCCAAAACGCAATATTATGGAAGATAATCAGGTCATCCCTTTCAGCCTTGAAACGGCATACACGCCCACGGGCGACCAGCCCACGGCCATCGACGCCCTTGTGGACAATATTGAGGCCGGTGTTCCGGCCCAGGTTCTGCTGGGCGTTACCGGCTCTGGCAAAACATTCAGCATGGCCAATGTCATTGCCCGCTGCAACCGTCCGGCTCTGGTGCTTGCGCCCAACAAAACGCTGGCGGCCCAGCTGTACGGCGAGTTCCGCGAGCTGTTTCCGCGCAATGCCGTGGAATATTTTGTCAGTTATTACGACTATTATCAGCCAGAGGCTTATGTTCCCGCCTCTGACACCTATATTGAAAAAGATTCGTCCATCAACGACAACATCGACAAACTGCGCCACGCCGCCACCCACGCCCTGCTGACCCGGCGTGACGTGATCATTGTGGCCTCGGTTTCGTGCATCTACGGCCTTGGTTCGCCAGAATACTACGCCAAGATGGTCATTCCCGTTGAGGTGGGCCAGCACTTTCCCATGGACAAGCTCATCACCCGGCTGGTTGAAGTGCACTACGAGCGTAACGACTACGACTTTCACCGTGGCACGTTTCGCGTGCGGGGCGACGCGCTCGAGATCATTCCCGCTTACCACCACGAGCGGGCGCTGCGGCTGGAATTTTTTGGCGACGACATCGACCTCATGCGCGAAATCGACCCTCTCACGGGTGAGGTTCTGGCCGATGTGAGCAAAACCGTGCTGTATCCGGCCAGCCACTTTGTGTCGGCACAGGACAACCTCAAGCGTGCTGCCAGCGACATACGCGACGAACTGGCCGAGCGGCTTGTGTATTTCAAGGAGCACGGCCAGCTTGTGGAGGCCCAGCGCATAGAGCAACGCACACAGCTTGATCTTGAAATGATTGAAGAACTTGGCTATTGCAACGGCATAGAAAACTACACCCGCCATCTCGATGGGCGCAAACCGGGCGAGCCGCCCTCGTGTCTGCTCAACTACTTTCCCAAAGATTTTCTGCTTTTTGTGGACGAATCGCACATCACCATTCCGCAGGTTGGCGGCATGTACAAGGGCGACCGCTCGCGTAAGCAGACTCTTGTGGACTACGGTTTTCGCCTGCCTTCGGCTCTGGATAACCGCCCCCTGCAGTTCAACGAATTTACAGACCTGCTCAATCAGGTGGTGTACGTGTCGGCCACGCCGGGCAAGTACGAGCTGGATCAGGCGCAGGGCATTGTGGCAGAGCAGATCATCCGGCCCACGGGGCTGGTTGACCCGATGGTAGAGGTGCGCCCCACCAAGGGGCAGATGGAAAACCTGCTGGGTGAATGCCGGGGCAAGATCACGCTGGGCGAGAGGGTGCTTGTCACCACACTTACCAAACGCATGGCGGAAGACCTCACCGAATACTGCTGCAACATGGGGGTGCGGGCGCGCTACCTGCATTCGGATATTGATACGCTCGAGCGCATGCAGATCATCCGCGCCTTGCGGCTTGGGGAATTTGACGTACTGGTGGGCATCAACCTGTTGCGCGAGGGGCTTGATATCCCCGAGGTTTCGCTGGTCTGTATTCTGGACGCTGACAAGGAGGGCTTTTTGCGCTCCACGGGTTCGCTAATCCAGACATTTGGCCGCGCCGCCCGTAACGCGCAGGGCAAGGTTATTCTGTACGCCGACAAGATTACCGACTCCATGCGTGCCGCCATGGGCGAAACCGAGCGCCGCCGCGCCAAGCAGTCGGCCTACAACGAGGAGCATGGCATCACCCCCACCAGCACCCGCAAGAGCCTTGAATCTCCGCTGGATAGCCTGTATGTGGAGGATGGCGGAGGCCGTGGGCGCGGCAAGGGCAAGGGCAAGGGTAAACAGCGCGAGGCCGACGCCGTGCCGCTCACAGCCGAAGATACCGCTGTTCTTGTTGCCAAGCTTGAAAAAGAAATGCGGCAGGCCGCGCGCGATCTGGAATTTGAACAGGCCGCCGAACTGCGTGACCGTATCCGCATTTTGCGGGCCAGACTTATCGCCATGCCCGACTAGACCGGGGCGCTTGCCCGGTGAGCAGAGCCGCCTTTGCCATGGAGCGGGGCGGCTGACCATCAGAAAGGTTTTTTCATGTCACAGAATTCTCGTAACGGCAGGCAGGAGCAGAACAGTCTCTTTGCCACAGCACCCGCTGGCGGCCCCAGCAGCGAAGAGCGCAACCGCGCCCGCTGGCTGGCCGCAGAGCTGGAACGCCACAACTATCTGTACCACACGCTGGATGCGCCGGAAATTACGGACGACCAGTTCGACGCCCTGTTTCATGAGCTGGCTGCCTTGGAAGACCGCTGGCCAGAACTGCGTTCTGCCCATTCGCCCACCCTGCGCGTGGGCGGCAAGCTGCTGGATGGTCTTGCCAAAAAATCCCACAGCCGCCAGATGTACGGTCTGGACAACGTATTTTCTGCCGAAGAATGGCGCGATTTTGTGGAGCGCATGCGCCGCGCGTGGGATGTGGAGCTCAATGGCCCCCTGCCGCAGGCTTTTTGGTGTGATCCCAAAATGGACGGCCTTGCGCTGGAAATCATCTATGTAAACGGCGTGTTGCAGGAAGCCCTGACCCGTGGCGACGGCGAAGTGGGCGAAGTTGTCACCGAGGCCGTGCGCACCATCCGTACCGTGCCGCTGCGGCTCAGGGGCGAGGGGCCGTTTCCTGCGCGGCTTGAGGTGCGCGGTGAAGTGGTGATGTTCAAAAAGGATTTTGAGGCTCTCAACGAGCGACAGGAATCGCTGGGGCAAAAAACCTTTGCCAACCCGCGCAATGCCGCCGCTGGAACCCTGCGCCAGCTTGATATTTCGGTTACGGAATCGCGTCCGCTGCGTTTTCTGGCCTACAGTCTGGGCGATGCGCTGTGGTTTCCGGCGCAGCCCTGCCGTCTGCATTCCGAGCTCATGGCCCGGCTGAAAGAATACGGTTTTCTTACGCCCCCAGGCGGAAAACTGTGTGCAACAGCACAGGATGTTGAAGAATACGTAAACTGGGTGCGCGAGAACAGACCCCAATTCCCCATGGAAATCGACGGCGCGGTCGCCAAACAGGACGACCTTGAAGCGCAGGAGGCCCTGGGCTTTACGGCCCGCGCGCCGCGTTTTGCCGTGGCTTTCAAGTTTCCGGCCATGCAGGCCCAAACCCTGCTTGAGGGCATAGAAATTCAGGTGGGGCGCACGGGTGCTCTTACGCCTGTTGCCCTGCTTGCGCCGGTGGCCGTGGGCGGGGTGATGGTATCGCGCGCGACCCTGCACAACGAGGACGAAATCCGCGCGCGCGACGTGCGCGTGGGTGACACTGTTATTGTGCAGCGCGCGGGCGACGTCATACCCGAAGTGGTGGGCCCTGTGCTGGATAAACGGCCTGCTGGCGCGGAACCTTACCCGTTTCCCCGCACCTGTCCGGCCTGTGGACAGCCCGTGTACCGGGAGGAAGGCGAGGCCGCCTGGCGGTGCGAAAATCTGGCTTGCCCTGCTATTCGCCTGCGCTCCATTACCCACTTTGTTTCCAAGGCTGGGCTTGATATTCAGGGTGTGGGGCAGAAGTGGATTGAGCAGCTTGTGACCAGCGGGCGCGTACAGTCGCCAGCCGACCTGTTCAGTCTGAGCGTACAGGAACTGCTTGGTTTTGAACGCATGGGCGAGGTGCTGGCGCAAAAGTTTGTGGACGCGCTTGAAAACGCCCGTCACACCGCCACCCTGCAAAGGCTCATCAGCGCGCTTGGCATTCGCCATGTGGGCGAGCAGACAGCCCGCACGCTGGCCGCGCGTTTTGCCGACCTGGACGAGCTGGAAAACGCCACTGTAGAGAGCTTGCTGGCCCTGCCCGATGTGGGGCCGGAAGTGGCCTCGTCCATACGCAACTTTTTTGACAGCCCCGCCAACCGCGAGCAACTTGCTCGGCTCAAGGAGAATGGCCCGTGGCCCAAGGGCGCGGATGCCGCTCAGGGGGCGCAAGCGGTTGCCGAAGGCCCGCTGGCTGGCAAAACCATTCTCTTTACAGGTACGCTCGGCGTGCCGCGCGGCACTGCGCAAAAGTGGGCCGAGGCCGCCGGGGCCATTCCCCTTGGTTCGGTGAGCAAAAAACTCAACTACCTTGTGGCGGGCGAAAAGGCGGGCAGCAAACTTGATAAGGCACGCGACCTTGGCGTAACTGTGCTGGACGAAACGGAATTTACAAACCTGTTGCGTGAATCCGGCATTGCACCGGAATAACGGAAACGGAGAAGCTATGAGCACTTCAATTATCGTGGTTGGGGCAAGCGGTCGCATGGGCAAGACCATCAGCGGGCTTGTGGAAGCCGACCCGCAGTTTACCCTTGCCGGACTGGTGGACAGCCCGGAGCGCATTGGCGCTCTTGCGGGTGTAGCCTGTCCTGTTTCCGACAGCCTTGCGGCTCTGCTGCCCAAGGTTCCGGGCGCGGTGGTCATTGATTTCACGGCCCCCTCGGTGAGCCTGCAGTCGGCCAAGGCCGTGGCACAGACCGGCAACGCCCTTGTTATCGGCACCACTGGCTTTACCGATGCGGAAAAAGACGAACTGCGCGCTCTGGCCATGCGGGCTCCCATTTTCTGGGCTTCGAACATGAGCATCGGCGTAAACGTGCTGCTCAATATTCTGCCCCAGCTCACCAGAGCTCTTGGTGAAGATTACGACATTGAAATGGTTGAGCTGCACCACAACCGCAAAAAGGACAGCCCCAGCGGTACGGCCCTGACCCTTGGCGAATGCCTTGCCGAAGCCCGCGACTGGAAGCTCAACGATGTGCGCTGCTCTGCCCGTGACGGTATCATTGGCGCGCGCCCCAAGGAAGAAATTGGCATTCAGGCCATCCGAGGCGGCGATGTGGTTGGCGTACACACCGTGTACTTTATGGGGCCGGGAGAACGCATTGAAGTAACCCATCAGGCCCACTCGCGTGAGAACTTTGCGCGCGGCGCCATCCGCGCTGCTGGCTGGATGGCAGGGCAGAAGCCCGGCAAGCTCTACAGCATGCAGGATGTGATCAAGGACATTTAACGGCAGGGTAGAAGGGCTTGCAGCTCTGCAACCTGCTTGTTGAACCGCACATATCAGGGCCCGTTTTCTTCTGGTGCTGCACATGACGCACGGGAAGAAAACGGACCCTTGCTTTTTAAAGCCAGGTGCCTGCAGCCAGAATGATGCTGCAAAAAGCCCCGGCGCGATAACCGCACCGGGGCCTTGGCAACTACGTATGGGGCTGGCTGGCTTGCAGCCATGCCCGCGCCTGAGCGTACAAGGTTACGAAACCATCTGGGCGATGAGCTTCTTGAGTTCCTGCGCCTGCTTTGCAAGCTCGGTAACAGCAGCCGCAGAGTGGGCCATGGCAGAAGAAGTCTCGGCACTGATGGTGTTGATCTGCTCGATGGAACGGTTGATCTCGTCGCTGGTGGCCGACTGCTCTTCGGCGGCTGCGGCGATGGAATGGGCCTGATCCGCAGCCTGATCAACCAGCACCACGATTTCGGAAAGGGCCGCGCCAGAGGTGCCCGCAAGCTCGGTGGTCTGCTCGATGGTGTTGACCGTGCTGTTGACCTTATCAATGTTCTGCGATGTGCCGCTCTGTATGCCCTGAATTGCAGAGCCAACCTCGCGGGTCGCCTGCATGGTCTTTTCTGCCAGTTTGCGCACTTCGTCGGCTACCACGGCAAAGCCGCGTCCGGCTTCGCCAGCCCGTGCCGCTTCAATGGCCGCGTTGAGGGCCAGCAGGTTGGTCTGGTCGGCAATGTCTGAAATAACGGTCATGATCTGGCCGATGCTCTGGGCCTGATCGCCCAGCGAAGCCATGCCACTTTTGAGCGCCAGAGCCTGATCGTGCAGCTGATTTATGCCCAGCACCACCTTGTTGACCACATCCGCACCGTGCTCTGCCTTGCGCTTGGCGTCGGTTGTGGTGTCTGAAGCGCCGCCAGCGTTGCGTGCCACTTCAAGCACAGAGACATTCATCTGTTCCATGGCCGTGGCCGTTTCAGAAACGCGCTGTGTCTGCTGGTCGGCTCCACGGCTGGCCTGCTCCACCTGCGTGGAAAGTTCTTCTGTAGCGGTGGAAAGCCGGTCGGCAATGGTATTGGCATTCTGTGCGATCTGGGCAACCGTATCGCGTTGTTGTTCAATGGTGAGCTGCTGCTTTTTGATTTCCGTCAGGTCAAACACCAGGGTCATTGCGCCCACCACTTTTCCGTCCAGATCGTGAATGAGCGAAGCGTCGATGCGCAGATACCTGTGTACGCCGTCAGAGAAGGTCATATCTGTTTCAATGCCGTGCGCGTTTGTTCCTTCTGCAAGGCATTTGTGGCAGACGGTGCGCCTGCTGGGATCACCGTAGAAAAATTCGGCAGAGGGCATGCCAAGGGCGTCTTTGGCGGGGCGCTTGAAGCCCACCAGCTTGAGCATGGCTTCATTCACGTAGGTAATGTTGACCTCCGTATCCACAACAAGGGTAGGGAAGGTAATGCCCTGCAACACGCCGTCTGCAAAGCCAAGACGGTTTTTAAGCACCTCTGTGGTTTCCTTGAAGTTGCCAGCAAGTTCCGCCAGTTCAAAACTGAAATTGCCAGCAAGCGAAGCCTTGAAATTTCCATGCGCAATCTGCGCACTGTAATCCATGATATTTTTAAGAGGGCTGGTAATAACACGACGCACCATAAAGATGATGCTGCCAAGAAGCACAATAAAAATACATGCGGCAAGGGCAATAAGAACATTGCGTTGCGCAAGCGCATCGCTGGCAAGATCGTCTTCAAAGGCAGAAATGCAGACAATCCAGCCTGTTTTTTCAATAGTGCTGAATACAAGTACCTTGCGTCTGCCCTTGAAATCATAATCAAAAGAGCCTTGTTTCATTTTGAGCGCCTTGAGCACAAAATCCATTGTGCTGGCATCGCTCATGTACATATCTGGGCTGGGGTGGGCTATAACACGGCCATTGGCGTCAATGATGAATGCGTAACCGTTATCCGCAACCTTGATGTTGTTAACATGGCTTTTTACATAGTCATTCCAGTTGATCGTGACACAAACAGCGCCAATGGGCTTGCCGTCATCACCGAGAACTGGAGTTGCAAGTGCAAATACTTCTTTTTTGGTTGTTTTTGAAACTATAATGTTTGGATCAATGGCGTCTTTGCCTTGCATGGCAGTTTTAAAATATTCTCTTTCGCCGTAATTGTTACCAATGAAAGATTCTCCTGCACTTGATGCGCCAGATACGGCAATACCCTTGCTGTTTAATACAAAAAGCGAATTAACGCCCTTGTATTCCTTGATAAGGGATTTGATAAGAACGTCCATTTCTCCACTGGCACCCTCTATGGCGCTTTGCGCCTGTCCGCTTTGCGCAGGAACTTTGAGCATGCTCAGGTTGGAAGCAATCAGGTCGTTAACGTTGGCAATAAGGCCGCTGTTTATGAGCTTCATGCCATCAACGGACGTTTCATTGATGATGTTGTATGAAGATTTGCCAACATAAATGACAAGAATAGAAACACCAGTAAGTAAAACTATGCTTATAATTGCAGCAAGTGCTGAGTTTACGCTTTTGAAAGAAAGGCGTGGCATAATGTCCTCCAGTCAGCGTGGGCTACCAGGCTAGTTTGAGAGTCTTTTAACGGATGTTAAAAAATAACATGCCGATAAACAAGCATGGAGGAAAAACAAATTGTATTGTTTTTGTAAATAATATTATCGTCAAAACAAATATATACTTTATATTGTTTGTAGTAAAAAATTATTGAAAATAATATTTTACGTCAAGTAATCAAATGATTTTTATTGTAATGTTATTATTAATGGTTATTGAAGTTGTTTTAATGCGTTATCTTCTGCTCAATATGGCCACTGCACCCAGAATAAGAGTGCCGCCAAGAACAGTGCCGAGGCCAGGCCTGTCGGCAAAAAGCAACCAGGCAACAAGAATGGCGTAGACTGGTTCAAGCGTAATGATAATGGCGGCCTGTCGGGCTTTAAGGGCCGTAAGGCTGCTAACGTACAGGCTGTAGGCAAGGGCCGTGCACAGCAGGCCAAGGCAGGTAATCCACAGCCAGTCAAGCGGGGCAAGGACCACAAGGTCGGTTGCGGCAAAAGGCAGCAGGCACACGATGATGACCACATTTTGCCACCAGCAGGTATGCATGCCAGACATGCCGCCGGCAAAATGCCGGTTGGCTATGGCTACGAGGCCATACACACCGGCAGATGCAATGCCCCACAACAGGCCATGGGTAGCGGTGTCGGTCAGGGAAAATGACGGCGTAAGGCATACAAGCCCAAGGGTGACCATTGCAATACACTGCAGTTCGCGCGAGCTTGGACGCTCACGGTAGGCAATAGCTTCAAAAATTGCCGTAAATACAGGAAAACAGGCAAACCCAAGCGTGCCCACAGCCACGCCACCCAGTTTTATGCCCATAAAAAATGTCACAAAGTGTGCTGTAAGCAGTACACCACTTATACCAAGGCCCACAACATCGCGCAGATTAACATTTTTCCACGGCGGATTGCGCTGCATGAGGCAAATGCCGCCCAGCGCCGCAACTGCAACCAAGGCTCTGCCGCACACAAGATCAATGGCGGAGCACTGGCACAGTTTGCCAAAAATGCCTGATATGCCAAACAGTACTGTTGCGATGTGCATGCGTATGAGGGCAGAGCGAACAGCACCACCCTGCGTTTTGTTTTTTTCGCAAACTGTGGCATTGTTCTGGCAAGAATGCTCCGCCTGATTGGCTGGCTGCATGTAATCTCCTTGATGGTAGTGGGCTAGTGGTACTCGGAATGCCTGTCCCCGGCAAGCAGCAAGGTTGTTTAAACATTGCGGTAATAGAGCCGGATGTGCAGTGCTTGCCTGGGGGGTTGCATTATGTCTGATAACCGTAGAAAATATTTCTGCAAAAAAGTCTAGATTTTATCTTGAAATTTACAGGCGGGTAGTGTAGCGCAGAAAGAAAAGATGGCGTAACACGATGTTTGGCAAAACTGTGCCAGGCCGCACGCATCATCGGGGGCATCATGCCGCAGGTTGCAGCACGCATTAACGACGATCAGGAACGCTGGCTCAAAGACTATTTTCGTACAAAGAGCGCTGGGGCTGAGTTTATTCTTCCCTGGGCCGTTGATACGTTTTTTCGGGCCATTACGGGCATCAAGCACATATTCAGCGCGGCTGAGCTCAAAACTATTGTGGAAGCCCACAAAGATATGAAGCTTATGCCTGATCACACGCGTCTTTCGTATCTTTTGCTGCGGGTTACCGATGCGTGTGACATAAACGGCGTGCATATGCGGCATGGAGCCAGCAAATCGAGCCTTGAAGCCAAAATAAAAAGCCTGGACGACACGCAGGCAACCGCACTGATGGTGTGGGCTTCTGCCTTCTGGGTAAGCCGCAACTGTTCCGCAGAAAATATGGACGAGTACATCAAGGCCTATTGATTTTAATTTGCCATCTATTTAGGTTCACAACGCCTTGGCAGCCCGGAGTGTTGCGACCACACCGGGTTTGCTGCCCTCAGGGGCGGATGTGGGAGTATCAATACGTTGCGCATTAGCTGTGCTGGCCCCGTAGTGGTCGGCACGGTGAACCACTACAAGATGGCAATTTGGGATTAGGCATATTATTCTGGTCGCGTCAGCGGCCTTTTTTTTCGGCGCGGGCAACCGCGCAAGAGAGAGCATCATGCTGCAAATACTGCGCGCCAAGCTGCACTGCATACGCGTTACCGGGTGTGAGCTGAACTACCACGGTTCTGTTACCCTGGACCCGGAACAATGCCGCGAGGCTGGCATCTACCCGCTGGAATTTGTGTATATCTGGAACAAAAGCAACGGCCAGCGCATCTCGACCTATGTCATTTATGGCGAACCGGGTTCACGTTGCTGCATTCTCAATGGCGCTGCCGCCCGCGCCTGCCAGCGCGGCGATGAGGTTATCATCAGCGCTTACGAGTATGTGGACAGTCCAAAGGATCTGTACAGCCGCAAGCCCGTGGTGCTGACCTTCAACGAGGACAACAGCGTGCAGGAACGCCTGCGCTATGTGGTGGACGGTGAAGAACAGGGAGACTTTGGCTTTCATGTTGAAAGCGAATAATGCTCCTGCTTTGGGAACGCAGCGCGGCCCGCGCGCCTGATCTGCCGTGACAATGAAAACAGGATAGTAATGAAAAAGGAGGCCCCTCAGGAGCCTCCTTTTTTGCATATAATTGGCGGGCCAAGAATGCCGCGTGTTACTCGTTGGTAAGTATGAGATAAAGGTCGCCCTGCCAGGGGCCAACGCGCTTGCCAAGCCCGCGCAGCCGAATGGGTTTGCCCACGGCAAAGTCGGGCGGCAGGGTGATTTCTACCGTTTTGAGTTCGCCAGAAAGGGCCTGCCGTATCTGCAGGCGAATGCGCTTGCCCGGTGCAAGGTTGGCCGAGGGCAGGGTGAGGCTCTGCTCCTCGTCGATCTGCCTGCGCAACCAGCCTTTGACCATGCCGGTAACGCCCTTACTGTGCTCTTTGTTCCACTTGGGCGTACCCCAGGCAAGGTTGCTCTGGTGCAGTTTTACGTTGCGCTTTTCTGCGGCGGCAGGCTTTGCCTTGGGCTGCTCCGGCGCAGGTTCTTCTTGTCGGGGCGGCGGCGTTTCGGCCTGATGCTGGCGATTCAGTTCGCTGTAAATGTCTTCAAACACGCGGCGTGCAAAGGGGTCTGTAAGCAGGTCGCGCAGTACATCGTGCTCGGAATATCCGTTTTGCGCGCCCTGTTGCCCGGCGCTGGGGCCTTTTGCCCCTGTCTGAGCCTGTTCCTGCCTGCTGGCCCGGTTTGCCCCCGCAGCGCCCCCAGCAGCTTCGCCTGCTCCTGCTCCCGCCGCGCCATTTGTCCCGGCCGCACCAGAGCTGTCAGTGGGGCCAGTTGCCCCCGCTGCGCCAGCAGCCCCTGCCTGTCGGGCACTTTCAGATTCCGCGCTGGCGTTTTGCCGGGCTTCTTTTTCCGCACGGGCAGAAGCCTGCCGTTCGTTTTCTTCCGCCTCATCCTTTGCCGCGCGCGCTCTGGCTTCTTCCTGCTCGGCCCTGCTGGCCTCGGTTGAGGCGCGCACGGTGTCTTCGTGCTTGAGCACGGCAGAAAGTGCCACGTAGGCCTCGTTGAGCAGCTGAAAATCCTTGCTGGCATCGGGGTTGCCGGGATTTAGGTCGGGGTGCAGCTCAAAAGCCCGTCGCCGGTAGGCCCGCTTGAGGTCTGCCGTGTCGGCGTCTTTTTTCAGCTTGAGAATGTCGTAGCATTCTTTAAGCGAGATTTGGCGGGGGCGGCGTCGCATGGCTACTTAAGGATTAGCGCGTTAGCTTCGCACGAGGGGTCAGATGCAAGAAGACCATTTTCCTGCAGATATTCCCGCCCTTCGCGTGCAAACTGGGCATGCTTGGCATCTGGTTCGATACCAGGGCAAAATTCCTTGGCCATGGCAAGGCTTGCCGCGTCTTCGATATTGCCGCGAAAGAAAGGCCATGCCCTGCATATGGAGGGTTTGCCCTCGTGCACGCCACAGCCGCTGCCCTGATGGAAAAACACGCAGTAACCATCTTCGCCGCAGCGTATCTTGAGCTTGCCGCCGATGCGCTCGCAGTACTGGTCTGCCACCTGTTCCGGTGGCAGCTGCATGTGAGCGGCCAGCCGGGTCATATCGGTTGGGCTCACGACAATGCCGCCCCTGCCTTCGCAGCAGTGGCCACACATGCGGCAGTTAAAAACTGATTCTCCGTTAACGGCGGTCATGGGCTAAAATCCTTGGCCTTGAGAAGTGAGCGAAGGGCGCAGCAATCGCGCGTGTTCAACCATGATGCAGGAATCTTCAACCACGGTTATGCCGGTATCGGCCAGAACCGCGCGTGCTTCTGGCGAGCGTATGCCAAGCTGCATCCAGAAGAGTTTGGGCTTCCAGCCAAGGCCCAGAACTTCTTGCGCATGGCCGGGGCAATATTCCGGCGCGCGAAAAAGATTGATGATATCCACGGGTTCTGGCAGTTCCGCAATGCTTGGCACAGCAGGCAAGCCCCACACCTCCTTGCGCACCGGGTGCACAGGAAAAATGCGGTATCCCTGCTCAAGCAGGTAGCGGCCAACCCTGTCCACAGCCTGACCGGGTTTGTCCTTGGCGCCGATAATGGCGATACTGCGCAATTCACCAAACATGGCGCGCATCAGTCTGTCGTCAAGCATAGTACATCCATGCCGCCATGGGGCGGATAGTCAGCGGGCAGCCCAGTGGGTTGCTCCCGTGGTTATATCTGTAAACATTTCTAATAGACGGCAATGGCAAAATGCGCAAGTTCCAGGCCCCGATTTATCGAAATATAGCTCCCCGGCTGTTCTGTGACTCCCCACTCATGCAACTGACCGTGCCCTCCAGGGCTACGCAGCCCTGGGTGGAGGGCTCGCTTCCTTGTTCGATTCGCGCAGTGGGCCGGAAAAAAGCGGGGCTATGGCCAGCAGTTTTTCTGTTTTGCCAAACAGATACACCACGTCGTCAGATTCAAAAAGGTCGTTGGGTTCTGGCGATGCCTGTGTTGCGCCATTGCGCAAAATGGCAATGACCGTCACCCCGTATTTGCGGCGCATCTGGCTTTGGGCCAGGCTGATACCGCAGAGCGGCGATGCCTGGGAAAGCCGCATGGCCTGAACGCCCATATCGGGCAGGCGGCTTACCATGGAATCGAGCGAATCTACCGAAGCGCTCATACGGCGGATCATGCGGTAGTTTTCCTGCCGGATGCGCGCGGCGAACGAATCGATATCCTGCCGGGGCACTAGATAGCGCGTGAGCACACGACTGAAGACCTCGATGGAGGTTTCAAATTCCTCGGCTATCACCTCGTCCGCACCAAGCTGGCGCAAGGGGGCGACCTCACTCACAAAGCGCGTGCGGGCAATAATATGCAGGTGCGGGTTAAAGCGGCGGGCCTCGATAACAATGGCGCGCACTGCTGAAGGGTCGGAAATCACGATGGCCAGCACCCGTGCCTTGGTGACGCCAAGGTGTTCAAGCACGATGGGTTGCGAGGCGTCGCCGTGCGAGATGGGTTCCTTGTGGCGGTAGCGGGTGACGGTTTCGGGGTTCATTTCAAGAATGGTATAGCAAAGGCCCGACTCGCGGGCCACATGGGCCAGATGCTTGCCGCTGATGCCAAAGCCAACGATGATCAGGTGGTCTTTCATGGCGCACGCGCCTTCGTGGTTTTCAGCCGTGGCAAGCTTGTGCTCGTTGCGTTTGCCCGCCACCAGATCGGCAAAGCGGGGTGCAATGGCCATAAGGCCAGGCGTAAGCATCATGGTGAGCACGCTTACATCAAGAAATGTCTGGTAGGCGTTCATGTCAAAAAGCTTGGCACTCAGGCCCGAGGCCGCCAGAACAAAGGCAAATTCACCCACCTGCGCCAGAGAGAGCGAGGTGATGATGGCTGCCCGCAGGGGGTAGCCCTGCACCAGCACCGCAGGCAGGGTGAGCAGGGTTTTGATGACGATGAACAGCGCCGTTATGACAAGAATGCTGACAACATGCTGAGAAAAATATTCCAGGTTCAGCATCATGCCCACAGAGATGAAAAACAGGCTCATGAACACATCGCGGTAGGGCAAAATACCCGAGATAACGCTCATGCTGTACTGCGAGCGGGCGAGCATGAGGCCAGCCATAAAGGCCCCAAGCGAAAGGGAAAGCCCCAGATAGTTGGTGAGCATGGCCATACCGAGGCACAGGCCAAGGGTCGAGAGCAGCAGAATTTCTCTGGTGCGGGTGCGCACCACGGCTTCCATGAGCCTGTCGAGGCCAAAGCGGGCGAAAAGCAGCACGCAGCCAAGCACCGCTACCACGCGCAGGGTAGAGAACACCGCGCCTTCAAGCGAAAGCTCAAGCGTGCCGGCCAGCAGGGGCACGCACAGCAGCATGGGGGCCACCATGATGTCCTGAAACACAAGAATGGCCAGTGAAAGGCGTCCTGTGGGCGTATTGGTGGCCCCGCGCTCCTGCAAAATGCGCAGCACAATGGCCGAAGATGAGAGCGCCACCAGGCAGCCCCACAAAATACCCTGCTGAAACGTGCCGTGGCTCAGCAGCATGGCAATGCCAGCAACAGCCATGACCGTAAGGCCTATTTGAAGGCTGCCGCCCAAAAAAACCGGCCTTTTCAACCGGTTGAGGGCTTCGCCAGAAAGCTCCATGCCAATGGTGAACAGCAGCATGGCAACGCCAAGCTCTGCAATGTGGTCAATGGCCCGCATGTCTTTGACAATGCCAAGCAGCGAAGGGCCACACAAAACGCCTGTGAGCAAAAAACCCACCGTGGCGGGCAGTTTGATCTTGTTACAGACGATGGTGACAAAGATCGAAAGCAGAAAAATAATGACTATTTCATAAAGCAAAGGAACTTCCATGCAGCCTCCTGCGACAATCTAGCACTGCGGGCCTGCACTGTGCAAGGCGCAGTGTGCCCATAGCAGACAGCCCACGCTCGGTGCATGGCTGCTCCGGGCGTGGGCTGTCTGCGTGTAACTGTTTGCAATATTTTTTGTTTGCCGCGTGTCTGTCAATTGCCGGGGCGCATGTCGGGCAGGGCCACAAAGGGGCCAACGGATATCTCCCGTGCCGGAGCCAGCAGTACCTGCTGCCCGTCGTCCATCTGCACAAGGCCGTCTGACATAAAAGTAAGCCGCAGAGGCACAACCACTGTGCGCAGCATGGTCAGCTGGTCTTTTTCCATACGCGGGGCAATGCTTTGCTGTCTGCCGTCGGCCTGCCAGCGCAGGGTGCATGCGACAGTGGCAAGACCGTAAACAGTGCCTTTTTCGTCAAAGCACAGGGAATTTACATCGCCGCAGATGGCCGAGGCCGTGGAATCGTATGCTGCCAGATCGCCCAGAGGCGTGGGTACATGTACAGGGCGCGCTGGTTCGCAGCTGCGCAGGTTGCCGTTTTCGTAAAAGGCGCAGCCAAACCGCACCGGCAGGGGGCCCAGGGGGGTGGCGATCCGCAAGTTTTCACCTGGCCAGAAGGTGACGCTTTCAAGCATGCCGGAAGCATGGAAGCGCAGACCCTGAACCTTGGCGTTTACGCTTTGCCCATGCAGGTTAAGGCTGAGCTCTGTGGCAAGCCTGCGTTCGTCCTGTTCTGTCCAGTAACCGCTCAGCTTGCCCTTGCGCAGCAAAATGCGTTTGAGCGAACCTTTTTCGTGCCAGGCCAGCCATTCGGCGGGCATATCGCCCAGTGGCGTGTTTACTGTGGTCTGGCTTTGCAGCTCAAGGCTGCGCCACATGCCGTTGGGGTACAGGCTGAAACTCTTGCCACTGCTGCGGCGCACGTCTTCTGGGTCGTAGAGCGCAACCAGCCTGCCCTGCGGCGTGGGCACGCTGTTTTCTTCCAGCAGGCGGCAGTCCTGAGGTGTGCCGCCGGGCCAGCGCGTGAGCACATGCACGTCGCTGACAGGGCCATAGGGGGTCAGTACCGTTTCCAGTTGCAGCGATGTCATGGCAGACTCCTACACGCCGTCTGGCGTTGTTTCGCCGCAGAGTGCGTGCGAAATGCGGGCGCGGACGGTTCCGTCATCCTGCCGGGCAAGGGAGCAGGTAAGACGATGCTGGCGCATGTGCTCCTCAAGCCAGGGGGGCATATGCCCGCAGATGACCTCGAGCTCCACAAAGGGAGTGAACGCAAAAAATGGCCGCAGGGCTTTTTTTGACGTGATCTCAGGGTGGGCGGCCTGCACTTCCATAAGGTTGATGGTATACACGCCGGGGGTATCTGTGGGCGTGGGGGCCGTGGGGGCCTGCACCTCGCCCTGTGCCGAAGCCAGAATTTCGCTGGCAAGGGCGTCGAGGATATCGGGCGAAAAGGCATCCAGCTCGCACAGGCAAAAGCCCATGCGGTTCAGTTCGTTGTAGGCAAGGCCAGAAATGCTGAGCCCGGCAATGGCGGCCTGATCTGGCAGCAGCTGGGCAAGTTTGCGCAGCTCATCGCGTATCTGGGGCAGGGTGGTGCAGCCCTCAAGCGAAAAAGGCACGGATTCAGAGGTATGCCAGCCCTTGCCCGTACTCCAGTCGCGCTGCCAGACAGCAAGGTGTGTGCAGTTATCCATGGAGCTTACGGAATTTTCTGTATTTTCCAGTACTGCAATGCAGTCACATTTCATGGCGATCTCCGTGTGCCTGGGCTTCCAGAGTGTTAACGGCAACCAGTAATATGGTTATTTAAAATAACATCTATCTATATGCCGTAATTATAATAAAGGTATTTTGGCACAAGATGGATTTCGTTCTCTGCCAAGGAAGACAATCCTGCTTTGAGGTAATGTACTCTTATAGTGCTTGGCCGAAAATGCAGGCGCAGCCCGCGCTGATCGTTGCCCGCTTGCCGGGCTTGGGAACAGCGGCAGCAATGGACGTGTCAGGTTCACTTTATCCAATTGCTTTAGTCATCCGTAGCTTCCTGCGTCGTACCGGCTAACGCGACGATGGCAGAGGATAAAAGACGCTTGTGTCGCTATAAGCCAAAGGGGCGGGTGCCATAGCTGTACCCCAGATGTTTGCCCCAGCCGCTCATGGATTTTTGTGGCAAGAGCGTGGCCGCAAGGCGTTCCAGCTCAAGAGCCTTGCGGGAATCTACCGCGCACGAGGTGTTGCCAAGCCGCGCGGCCGCAGCCGTAAAGGTTGCCAGCCCGCAGTTGCCCGCCCTTTCGCCAATGCCCCACAAGGTGGTGTTGACGTATCGCGCCCCGGCGTTGACGGCCATGAGCGAATTGGCCACGGCCATGCCAAAATCGTTGTGCGCGTGTATTTCCACGTCCACGCCTGCCTCGCGCAGCATGCGCACGGCCCGCCACACCTTGTCGGGCGTGTAGCAGCCCACGGTGTCGCTGAGGCGCACGCGCACCACGCCGCACTGGCGGGCAGCCCGCGCCGCTTCCTTCAGCTGGTCGGGTGTGGCGTGCGAGGCGTCCTCAAAACCCACGGTAACTTCCGCACCACGGCTGGCAGCAAGGGCCGCGCACTTTGCCAGCGAGGCAAGCACCTCGGCACGGGTAGTTTTGAGTTTGTCCTTGATCTGCCGGTCAGAAACAGGACAGCACAGGTGGATGATGTGGGGAGAACAGTCGAAGGAGTGGCGCACGTCGCTTTCGCGCAGACGGTTCCAGGTAGAGACTCGGGCGGTTGCACAGGCCTCGCGGATGGAGCGGATGGTGGCTTTTTCGTTTTCGCCCATGGCGGGAACGCCCGCCTCAATCTGGTCCACGCCGGCCTCGTCCATCATGGACGCAAGGCGGATTTTGAGGGCTGGGGCAAAGGCAAAACCGGGGGCCTGCTCGCCGTCGCGCAGGGTGGTATCGACAATAATGATCTCAGGCATGACCCACCTCCACAGAAGCCGTTGCGCCCGAAAGACCGCAACAGTCCATTCGGGCAGAAGACAAGGATTCGGGGGGATGGCATGTGTGACACAGGTCGAGAAACTGGGCGTCGGTCAGGCTGCACTGCTGGTGTTCGGCAAGCTGCTGAACCTTGACCAGCATATGTTCTTCCTCTGTACGGGGCAAGCTTAAACCAAGCTGGCGGGCCTTGATGCGCAGGGAAACGCGGCCAGAATGCTTGCCCACTACAATCTGGCGTTCAAGCCCCACGGTGGCTGGCGGGTACGGCTCGTAAAGAAAGGGCTTTTTGACAATGCCGTCCACATGGATGCCAGATTCAACGGCAAAGATATCCGCACCCAGCACAGCCTTGTGACGGGATATGTCAAAGCCCGCCTGCGCCAGCAGGGCGGTGGCCTGCGGTATTTTATCAAGGTTTGCAAGGCCTGTTTCAATCCCCTGCGCGTACAGGCTCAGGGCCACTTCTTCCAGCGCCGGTCCGGCATCGGGGCCGTGCAGGGCAGAGCCGCCAATGCAGCCCGCCACGCGGGGGCCGCCCTTGAGCAGCCACAACACGGCCAGGGCCGTGGCGCAACCAGCGTGGTCGCCGGGGCAGAATTCCACCGTGTCCTTAATGACGGCAAAGCGGGGCCAGAGGTCGGTTTCAAAAGTATAAAGGGCATCGCAGCAGCCGCTCAGGCGCGCCCACGGCCCGTAAGGAGCCGGACGCTTGCCCGTGAGGCGGGTCCTGGTGCTGGCTGCGGCAAACTGCAGGTCTGGGGGAATTTCGACTACAAAGCCCATGTGGTGCATGAGGTCGATCCATTCCCCGGCCCAGAGCGCAAATTCGTCTGCGGTCTGCCTTTCCTCTTGCGAGTGCGCGGCTGGCAGCACCCGGTAGAGCAGGCAGAGCGTTCTGTCCACCAGTTGCGGCATGGAAATAACCTCTTGGCAAAGATGGCGTGTACCCCGACCTGACCGGTTTGCCTCCGGTCAGGTCGGTGGAATGGGCCGGAATTATCCGCAGAGCGCCCTGGCGGCGTCATTCACGGCCTTGTCCACATTTTCGTACTGGGTGAACACGCGTATTCCCCTGGTCTCAAGCTTTTTCAGCGGGCTTTCGCCTATGCGCAGGGCCAGCACACCCTCGCAGTCGTCCACGGCGGCCAGAATGCCCGCCATGCGCCCTGCCTTTTCGCCGCAGTCGTCCATGCCGTTGCAGTATCGGGAGACACTGCGGGTTTCCACGTAGCTGGCGGCAGCGCCGTCGCTTTCGTAGATATAGAACTGGTCGGCCTGACCAAAGTGCTGGTCAACGGTCATACCGGTCTTGGAGGCCACGGCAATGCGTATCTTGCGGGCCACGGCGAGCCTTGATTCTTCCACCATGGGGGCCTTTTCGGCCACTGGCGGGCGGTAATCAATGGATTTGTCGTCGCCCAGCAGGCCCACGGCATCGGCACGGCACTGCTTGCAGTGATACATCTGCTTGAGAGTGGGTTCGCAGCTGCGGCGCATGTCCATGAGTTCCTTGTTGCTCACAAGGGGCATGTTTTCAAAAACGCTGCCCTTGACCGGGATGAGCTGCATGATGTTGGTCATAACCGCGCCAAGTTCGCGCGCGGTTTCCACAACCTGCGGAATGTGCCCGTCGTTGATGCCCTTGAGCAGCACGGTGTTGACCTTGCACACGATACCAGCCTTGGTAAGGGCGCGCAGGCCCGCCATCTGGTTGGCCAGCAGGAGGGCGGCCGCGGTTTCGCCCGTGTAGCGCTTGCCCCTGTACATGGCGAACTTGTAAATCTGCGCGCCAATGGCGGGGTCAACGGCGTTGATGGTAACGGTGGCGTGGCTCACGCCCACGCGCTTCATGTCTTCCACGTATTCCGGCAGGGCCAGACCGTTGGTGGACATGCAGAAGGTGATATTGGGGTCTTCCCTGCGGATCATCTCAAGCGTGCGGAAGGTTTCCTCGGGGTTTGCCAGCGAATCGCCGGGGCCGGCGATGCCCACAACCGTAAGGTTGGGCATGTCGCGCTTTACAGCCATAAAGCGGTCAAAGGCCTGCGTGGGGGTGAGCACGGCTGTGGTAACGCCGGGGCGGCTCTCGTTGACGCAATCGTACTTGCGCAGGCAGTAGTTGCAGCTCAGGTTGCACTTGGGCGCGATGGGCAGGTGCAGCCGCGCCGAGGTGGCACAGGCCCCACAGCTGAAACAGGGGTGGGATTTGGTGCGTTCTGCACTTACGGCGGCCAGCTCGGTGAGCGCGGCGGCAGGTGCAACGGGTTCGCTGGTCAGCTCAGTGGCCGGGGCGCTGGCAGAAGCGCTGGCAGATTCGGTAACTTCAATGCGCGAGGCTTCAGCTTCCATGGCGGTATCTTCCTTGAAGTACTTGTTGAGAAGCTCCTCGCGGAAGCTGCCTTCGGTAAACTGCAACATGGCGTTGGCCGTGGCTTCCATGAGACTGAGCGAGCCGTCATAGAACAGCAGGCGCGTGCGCTGTCCGCCAACCCTGTCGTGGATGGGAAAACCGTAACGCAAGAGAGGGACGTGGTGGCTTTCCTCAATGCGGCGACCGTCTGAATTGCCCAGCATGAGGTTTGCCTTGCGCGCAAGCAGGGCGTTTTCAATGGCGGCAAAGTCGGCAAAATTCAGAATGTCAAAGTCGCCGCTGAACTGGGTTTCCGTGGCCTTGGCCATATCTGGAGCAAGGACCTTTTCAAAACTGACGCAGCGGCTGCCGGTGGCGGCCACAACGGGCACGGCTCCGTTTTCACTCGAGGCGCGCACAAGACCCAGCACCATATCTGGTTCGCCAAAGACGGCCACACGGCACTGCGCGTTGTACTTGTGCGCGTCGATCATGGCGTCGAGATAGCGGGCGCGTTCTTCGCGTATGGTGGCGGGTACTTGCCCGCCGAGAGCCTCAAGCGTGGCTACAAGGGCATCGGCATCGCGCAGGCCCACGGGCAGGTTCATGCGCAGCAGTGGCACACCGTAGGTATCGCGCAGGTACGCGCCGGGTGAATATTCTTCGGGGCAGAATGGCGCGAGTTCGAGGGTCATGCGCGCGCCAGCCATAAGGCCAATGCGGGCAAGCGTTGTACCATACTGAGGCAAACGGTTGTAGTTGTCTTCATGCCCGCCATCGAGGTTTTGCGAAAGATCTGGCAGCAGCACGTAGTCGAGGCCGCAACCGTCTAGCAGCGCCTTGAGTGCCCTGGAATCAGCCGCAGAAAGGTGCCCTGTGATGATGTTGACCACGTTGTTGGGCGTGGCATTCATGGGCACGTGGCGCACAATGGCGTGCAACGCGCGAAAAAATCCTTCGTACTGCGAGCCGCCGTAGCCGGGCGAAGAAACGGGAATGATGGTGGCCGTTACTTCAGGGTGTTCGTCCTTGAACTGCCTGATGATGGCGGGCACATCTTCGCCAATGGTTTCGGCCAGGCAGGTGGTGGAAACGCCGATCACCTCGGGGTTGTAGAGCTTGATAAGGTTTTCAAGCCCCTTGAGCAGGTTCTTGGTGCCGCCGAATACCGTGCCTTCTTCCGTAAGCGAAGACGAGGCGATATCAACCGGCTCATTGTAGTGGGTTGCCATGTGCCGCCGAATGTAGGTGCTGCATCCCTGCGAGCCGTGCAGAATGCTCATGCTCTTGCTGATGCCGTAGAAGGCGCTTACCGAACCCATGGGCATGCACATCTTGCAGGGATTTGTATTCAGGTTGACAAGATTGGCGCTCATTGTCTTCTCCTTTGTTCCAGGCGGCCAGTGGCCGCGGCGGCGGGCAAACTGCGTGCAAGCCGATTACGCTGTGCTAGAAATATGCTGCTCTTGCGGCCAGTGCTTCGCGCACCAGATTGGCCTGCGCCTGCGTTGCCTCGGCAAATGAGGCAGAGCTGCGCGTAAACTGCCAGACAGGGCTATTGATCGAAAGGTTCACCTCGCGGGTGAAGTTTTCCACGCCTTCAAAGCCGCCCAAAGCGTGTTTGCGCTCGTGGTTGTGGTCGCAAAAGGCAATGCCCAGCTTGTAGGCCAGGGGGCGTTCCTTGACGCCGCCCACCAGAATATCCGCTCCTTTCTGCTTCATGAAGGTTTCAAGCTCTGCGGGGTTGGCATCGTCAAGAATGACCGTGCCGGGGTTCACGAGGCTTGAAATGATTTCATAATCTTCAGGCTTGCCGGTCTGGGTTCCTACCACCACGGTTTCGATGCCCATTTCGTTAAACTGACGGATGAGCGATATGGCCTTGAAGCCGCCGCCTACAAAGATGGCGGCCTTCTTGCCCACAAAATGGGGCTTGTACTGTTCAAGAAACGCTTCAGCCTTTGCGCCGCGCTCGGCAATAAGGGCTTCGGCCTTGCGTTTGGCGTAGTCGTCGTTGAGGCGCTCGGCCACCTGCCGCAGGGCAGTGGAGGTGTCCTCTACCCCAAAGAAGCTGGCGCGCATCCAGGGAACGCCCATTTCGTCTTCCATGCGGTGGGCCAGATACATCATGGAACCGGCGCACTGCACGATATTGAGCTGGGCCGCCGGGGCCTTGATGAGCGTTTCGTAGGCTGCATCGCCCGTAAGGGTGGCAACAATGGGAATGCCCATTTCCCGCAGGTAGTTGCGGATAATCCACATTTCGCCCGCAAGGTTATAGTCGCCCAGTATGTTGACGCCCTTGAGCCTGGGCTGTTCCTTGTGCGGCTCCATAAGCTGCACCAGCGCATTGCAGGCCATGCGGTAGCCCGTGGACTTGGTGCCCGAAAAACCTGGAGCCTTGACCGCGATCACACGGATTCCGTGCTTTTTTTCCGCATTGCGGCACACGGCTTCCACATCGTCGCCGATAACGCCCACAATGCAGGTGGCGTACACAAAAATGAGCTTGGGCGAATAGTTGGCAATGGCCTCGTCAATGGCGCGGGTGAGTTTTTCCGCACCGCCAAAAACAATGTCTTTTTCCTGCAGGTCTGTGGAAAAGCTGTTGCGGAACAGTTCAGAGCCGCTGGTGAGGCTGCCGCGAATATCCCAGGTATAGCTGGCGCAGCCGATGGGGCCGTGCACGATGTGAAAGGCGTCGGTAATGGGGTTTAACACCACGCGCGCACCGCAGTACACGCAGGCCCGCTGGCTCACGGAACCGGCCACGCTGGCCGTATCGCAACGCAGGCCATCGCCGCTACAGCAGCTCCCGCCCTTGTTTCCCTTTTCCTTGATGGACGTGCGGCGTTCTTCAAGTATTTCCATAGCCATGGGAACCCCCTTGGAAGGGCGGGGAGCCAATGCCCCCCGGCCCCTGTCGCGGCTTTGAGCCGTCTTACATGATAAGATCCATGTCTTCGTCAGCGCAGTTGCGGTCAAACTCTTCCATAAGAGTGTCAGCGATCTTGGTGGCAAGCTGGAAGGCACCACGGTAACCAACCATGGGCAGCGAGGCGTGCCCGTAGCGGTCAAGAACCGGGAAGCCTGCGCGCACCAGCGGAATGTTTTCTGCCTTGGCGATCTGCTTGCCGTGCGAGTTGCCGAGCAAGAGGTCCACGGGTTCATCCTTGATGAACTGGTGCAGGTCAAAGAGGTCCTTGGCGGCAAAGGCCTTGCACTCATCTTCCTTGCCGTATTCCTTGAACATGGCGTTAGCCAGCTTGACGAATGTTTCGCCGGGCGTACCGGTGAGCACGTATTTGGGAACCATGCCCAGTTCCAGGCAGAAGCGGGTCATGCCGAGCACGGTGTCGGGGTCGCCGTACACGGCAACCTTTTTGCCGTAGAAGTAGGGGTTGGCGTCGAGCATAAGGTCGAGCAGGCGACCGCGTTCTTCGTCGATAAGCGGGTCAACTTCGCCGCCGTTGAGGTTTGCCATGGCCATGATGAAGGCATCGGTATCGGCCAGGCCGATGGGCAGGGGCAGCAGGTCAAAGTCCACGCCGCACTTGCGCTTGAGCTGGGCGGCGGGCTCGGCGCTGGTCAGGCGGCCAAGGGCCAGAACCTTGCGGCAGCTGCCGAGCCCGCGGATTTCTTCAATGGTCGTGCCGCCCTCGGGGTACATCTTGTATTCGCCTGTCATGGGAGCATCCATGACATTGCTGCAATCGGGGAACATGATGGACTTGAGCTTCATCAGGTTCACAAGATGCTTGTACTCGCGGATGTCACCGGGGTTCACAAAACCGGGAAACACCGCCACGGTTTCGGTGCCCTTGCCCTTGGCGGCAAGGTAGCTGATGAAACCGGCCATCATGTTGCCAAAACCCGTAACGTGCGAGCCCACGTAGCTCGGCGTGTTGCAGTGCACCACGATCTTGCCGTCCGGAATCTCCATGTCGTCGATGTAGGTCTTGAGGTCATCGCCGATGGTTTCGGAAAGGCAGGTGGTATGCACGGCAATGATGTCCGGGTTGTAGACTTCAAAGGCCGTCTTTGCGCCCTGGCGGATGTTGGGGCCGCCGCCGAACACGCAGGCGCCTTCGGTAAACGAACTGGTGACACCAATGGCCGGTTCCTTGAAGTGACGCGTAAGGTAGGTGCGGTGGTAAGAAGCACAACCCTGCGAACCGTGGCTGTACGGCATGCAGTTGCGCACGCCCAGGGCGGCAAACAGCGCGCCCACCGGCTGACAGGTCTTGCACGGGTTGATAAGAACGCCCGATCTGTTCACATGTGTCTTTGGGGTGAGGTCAAGCATACTATTCTCCCACAGTTCCTTGCAGGGTGGCGCGGTTCTTCCAGGGCGGGGTTACCATGTGCCACGCGGGGGTAAAGTAACCCATGCAAAGGTCGTAACCGAACCGTGTTGCGCCCTTGAAACCCGCGTAAGGCCCGCTGTAATCGTAGCTGTGCAGCTGGCGCGAGAGGGTACCGGCCTTCTGCAGCGCGTACTTGTCCTTGATGCCAGAGAAAAACATGTCGGGCTTGAGGATTTCCATGAATTTTTCAGCTTCATACATGTTGAGGTCGTCAACCACGTAGGTTCCCTCATCCATGTCGCGTATCATGCCGTGGTACTTTTCAAGCGGAATTTCGGCCGCCAGCTTGTCGTACTCTTCCTGGGTAAGGTAGGCGTGATACTTCTTTTCGTCCTTTTCCACGGTGATGTGTTCAATGTTCTTGCTGTCCGCGTCGTCCTTGATATTGGGGATGATTTCCCGGCCTTCGTAGTCGTCGCGGTGACCAAATTCGTAGCCGGCCAGCACTGTCTTGATGCCCAGGTCCTGCAGCAGACCCTGATAGTGGTGCGAGCGGCTGCCGCCCACAAAGAGGGCAGCGGTTTTGCCGTTGAGGCGGGCCTTGTACGAGGCCATCTGGTCCTGCACTTCGGCCAGCTCTTCGGCGATAACCTGTTCGGTGCGCTGCGCAAGCTCGGGGTCGCCAAAATAGGCCGCCATGTCGCGCAGGCTCTGCACTGTTCCTTCCAGACCGATAAAGTTTACCTTGAGCCAGTCCACGCCATACTTGGTCTTCATCATTTCGGCGATGTAGTTGATGGAGCGGTGGCACTGCACGAGGTTGAGATTGGCCTTGTGCGAGCTGGCGATGCGTTCCACTTCGCCATCACCGGTGAACACCGAAACCACTTCGTAGCCGATCTTTTTGAGAATGCGTTCCTGCTCCCAGCCGTCGCCGCCGATGTTGTATTCGCCAAGAATGTTGATGGAATACTTGCTGGCGGGTTCATAACTGCCGGTACCGATAACGCGCTTCATGAGGCCGTTGTTGGCGATGTGGTGACCTGCCGACTGGCTCACGCCCTTGTAACCTTCACAGCTGTACGCCACGCAGCGGATGCCGTATTCTTTCTCAGCTTCTGCGGCCACGGCCTGAATGTCGTCGCCGATCAGGCCCACGGGGCAGGTGGCGGCAATCATGATGGTTTTGGGCTTCATGATTGCCATGATTTCGTCGATGGCCTTCTTGAGCTTTTTGGTGCCGCCAAAGACGATGTCGGGTTCCTGCATGTCAGTGGTAAAGCAGTACTGAATGTAGTTGGGTGCATCACCCTCGGCCTTGGCCTTGTTGCGGCGCGTGCCCCAG
Organism: Desulfovibrio sp.; assembly: GCF_009712225.1. Lineage (NCBI taxonomy): Bacteria > Pseudomonadati > Thermodesulfobacteriota > Desulfovibrionia > Desulfovibrionales > Desulfovibrionaceae > Desulfovibrio > Desulfovibrio sp. The sequence goes on from NZ_WASP01000006.1 coordinate 159,928, forward strand.
CTGTAGAAGCCGCAGCCTACGGGCCCGTGGGTGATCGTGACCATGTCCTTGATGGGACCGAGCACAACGCCCTTGCAGCCAGCGTAACAGCAGCCCCGGTTGGTCATGATGCCGGGAATGGCACGCGTGTTGGCGATAATCATCTGGTCTTCCGCAGGATTGACCTTGAGCATGTGCTCCTTGCGGTTCTTGAAGACCTTGGCGTTGTAGCGCTCAAGCACTACTGCGTTGGCGTCAATACTCATACATACCTTCCTTATGCGTCAGCGCGCTCGCCCGTGCGAACCACATAGGATTCTTCCACCGGCATCACAAAGATCTTTCCGTCGCCGGGGTGGCCGGTGCTGTTGGCCTCTATGATGGCCTTGACCACAGCTTCGACCTTTTCATCGGGAACGCAGATATTGAATAACCGCTTGGGAATCAGCCTGCCCACTTCCGTAAGGGATTCGCCCGCGGGAGTGCGCGGCAGCTCGCCGCTTTCCATAACCATGCGCAGGGTGGCGGGATCCATACCCTTTTTGCCGCGCCCCAGACACTTGGTGCATGAGAATGAGGGGCACCCGGCCTTTGAGAGGGCATTTTTAGTAGCTGCCACCATGTTGGCCCGAACCATTGCAACTATTTCCTGCATGGGAGCCTCCTACAGGCCAGACTTGCCGCTGCTGATGGTCCAGGCCTCGCTGACGCTTGAAACAAAGATTCTGCCATCGCCAAAGTGGCCGTCGCCAGTCTTGGCCACGCGCAGGATAACGCGGATGGCGTCGTCCTTGTCTTCGTCGCTGACCACAAGCATGAGCATCTGCTTGGGAATTTCGTCGTATTGAATGTCGCCCACCATTATGCCTTTTTGCTTGCCACGGCCCACCACGTCGAGCTTGGTAACGGCGGGAAAGCCCGCTGACAGCAGCTCTGAGAGAACCTCGGTGGTCTTTTCAGGCCGGATAATCGTGCGAATCATCTGCATAGCTGTTCTCCGTTTCGTGCTGTTGGTTTAGGCGTCCATCAAACCGTGTTCCATGAGCAACTCTTCGAGCCTTTCCTGGGAGAGGGGCTTGGGGATAACAAACATGTCGTTGCCGTCGATCTTCTGGGCCAGTGAGCGGTATTCGTCGGCCTGCCCGCAGGTGGGGTCGAATTCGATAACAGTCTGCTTGTTGATTTCGGCGCGCTGCACCATGTTGTCGCGCGGCACAAAGTGGATCATCTGAGTGCCGATTTCCTTGGCAACGGCTGAGACAAGCTCGGCTTCGCCATCAACCTTGCGGCTGTTGCAGATAATGCCGCCAAGGCGCACGCCGCCGGTGTTGGCGTACTTCTTGATACCCTTGCAGATGTTGTTGGCGGCGTAGAGGGCCATCATTTCGCCCGAGGCCACGATGTAGATTTCCTGGGCCTTGCCTTCACGGATGGGCATGGCGAAACCACCGCACACAACGTCGCCCAGAACGTCGTAGAACACGTAGTCGAGGTCGTCGGTGTAGGCGCCAAGACGTTCGAGCAGACCGATGGAGGTGATGATACCGCGACCAGCGCAGCCCACGCCCGGTTCCGGGCCGCCCGATTCCACGCAACGGATGCCCTTGAAGCCGTTTTTGAGCACCAGATCCAGCTCGATGTCTTCACCCTCTTCGCGCAGGGTATCGAGCACGCTCTGCTGAGCCAGGCCGCCCAGAATCAGGCGCGTGGAGTCGGCCTTGGGATCACAGCCCACGATCATGATGTTCTTGCCCATTTCGCCGAGGCCGGCGTTGAGGTTCTGTGTGGTGGTGGACTTGCCGATGCCGCCCTTGCCGTAGATAGCTACCTGACGCATGAGAATCCCTCTGGTTTTGAAGTTCCCGCGCTCGTTGCGCTTGTCCCTCTTTCTGCAGAAAGCGTGCCGTCTGATTAATATATTGATATAATTAAATAAGTTTATAATATGGCTATTCAATCAATACAATTTTGTAATAATGGCCTGGCGTGTACTAAAAATGGGTTTGCATTTAATATAGTGAAAATATTGATATAAATTTTTCAGTTTTTGACAGGGAAAAATGGCCGATACAAATTTGTTTGAAACAGGCGCGTAGATCACTGCAAAAACAGAAACCATCCGCCACTCGATGGGGCAGGTGTTTCAAAATACAGTGGGTCAGCTTTTGGCAAGTGGTTGGGAAAGGGCGCTGTGGTGGAGCCGCAAAGGCAGCAAAGCCTGACAGCTGATACAAATAGCAAACAGCCCTGCGGGCAAGGCAGAGCTGTGGAGTGGGCCACTGTGCGGGCGGGTATGCGGTGCGGTGTGCTGGAGAAACTGGCGGCTAACGCAGTCTGAATGCGCGTGCGCCCCGTGGCCGAGACTTTACCAGCCTTTGCCGCTCGTTGTGCACCTTGCCGAGCATGGACTGGTCTGCACTCTGCCCGGCGTTTGGCCACAAGCCTTTATGCGATGAGGTGCGGGGAATTTGAGCTAAAATTGTACCAGATTTTGATGTAATGCGCAGAGGCGACAAAGCGTGAACAGCGGCGGGCGGTTTGGTCTGTCGGCTGTGCCAGAAACGGCGGTCAGGGTCTTCAGCAGGCCTGCCAGATGATCATTTCAAGGGAATATTCGGTGCGCTCCACATATGCGCCGTCTCGGTCGCGAAAGGCCTCAATGTATGCGGCTATATGCGCGGTGTCTGGGTGTGCGCCCCGCGCCCGCAGGTTGGCGGTGCAAGCCTCCAGCAGTTGCTGGCGGCTGTGGGGCACAACCCACTGACCGTTTACTGGCAGCACCGTGTGTGGAATGTGGCGGGTCTGCAACCATGCGCGCATGGGCGGCGCATCGGCAAAGCGGGGCGGGCTGACCTCATAGTGATCGTACAGCGCCGCCATGACATCAGAGGGTTTGCGCTCGGTAAAGCCCATAAAGACCACCTGCTCCTGCGCGCAGGCGTGCAGCTTTTCGCGTGCGGCATCGTCGGTGAGGGCGGGAGTCATGGAGGCAAAGACAATCTGAAAACGCTCGCCCGGTGTAAAGTGTTCCCAGTCAGAGAGCACGGGGCGGATGTTGGCAAGGCCTTGGGCTGCTGCGTCCTGCATGAGAATGCGCAGCATTTTGTCCGAAATATCCAGGGCCGTGACCGTGGCTGCGAGCTGGGCAAGGCGGATGGTGTACATGCCGCTACCGCAACCCACATCCAGCACTGTTTTGCCGCGAAAATCGACGCCATTTTCACGGGCAAGATTCAGCATGCGGGCCTCGTAGGTGGAGTCCCCTGCTTCAAAACGGGGAAACGACTCGGCCCGGCTGTTCCAGAAATCTCTGGTGCCGTATTTTTTGCTGTCGTTATTCATAAAATATAAGGGCAGGCGGCGGAACCGCCTGCCCGAGAGTGTTGGCAAGGTCAACACGACCGGAAAACAGGAGCAGGCTGCGGCTTTGCCGCACCGCGAAGCGACTGGTTTCCGTGCCTTTACGCCTGGCAGGCGGCAGAACCGCCTGCCCCAAAGGTTACAGACAACTGGTGCGTTAGCGGGCTTCAAGCCGCTGGCGCAGAATGCTCACCGGGTGCAGGCTGAACTTGCCCGAGCCGTGCGTGATCTGCACGCGGCAGGTGCCGCATTCAGAAACCGCCGCCTGAGCGCCGCTTTCGCGAACCTTGGCAAACAGCTCTGAGCCCACAGTCTGGGCGATATCGTATTTTTCCTTTTTAAAGCCGTAACTGCCAGAGATACCGCAGCAACCGGCATCGGCATTTTCCACCGTAACGCCATCAAGGCGGCGCAGCAGTTCAAGACCCGGCAAACCGTTGCCCTGGGCACGCAGGTGGCAGGGAGCATGGTAGATGAGCTTGAGGTCTGGCAGGTTGGTATGCTTGCCGTCGGTCTTGAGCGAAAGGTCGCCACTGTCCACGGCATCCAGCAGAAACTCCTGCGCATCGGCCAGGCGGCACGCGCCGTACTTGTCCGCCAGATCGGGGAAGTATTCCGGCAGGTCAACGCGGAACATGAGTGCGCAGCTGGGGCAGCCCGTAACCACGGGCAGACCTGCATCGCGCCACAGGCCAAGGGCCTTGAGGTTATGCTCGGCATTGGAACGGGCATGCTGCCAAAAGCCGTTGGCAACCATGGGCAGGCCGCAGCACACCAGTTCTTCGGGCACTATAACCTTGTAGCCAGCGCGGTTCATGGCCCACACCATATCGAGGCCGGTACGGGGATCGTACACGTCCACATAGCAGCCGGGGTAAAAAACCACGCTGCGCTTGTGATCTGGCTGATGCACATGACGCATGAGCTGGCGGAAGGTTTGCGGCGCAAAGGCGGGCAGAGGCGCGCGTTTGTCGATGCCCAGGGCATCAAGAACCGTGCGCGTGACAGGGTTGAGCATGCCAAAGTTCTTGATGATGGCGGGGATAAGCCGCAGCCACTTGGCCATGAGCTCGCCATGCCCAAGCACCCAGTCGCGCAGACCGGGTGAGTGTTTTTTGAACTGGTCGGCCCGGGCCATCATGTTGAGGCTGGAAACAGGCACGCCGTGCGGGCATGAGATGTCGCAGTTTTTGCAGTTGGCGCAATAGTGCAGCGAGGGATCTTCTGTAAGGCCCAACAGACGAAAACGCTCATAGGCCGGGCCGATCATGCGTGGGCCCAGAAACTTGGGCGTGGCCTCCGCCACGGGGCAGTGCACCACGCAGGTGGTGCAGGCTATACACTTGTCCGGATTAATGCGCACGCTCATTGTTTTTCCCCGGCAGCGGCGGCTGCGGCGGCCATGCGACCCGCCTGCCAGCCCGTGGCGATGGCAACGCCATGACCGCTTTTTTCTGTTGCGTAATCGTAGCCGCCAAGGCTGCGCCCGGCAAAAAACACGTTTTGCCAGCGTACGGCAGCAGCTGCATCCACAGGCCGCATTTCGCGGTCAACGCGCACACCCATTCGTGAGAACAGGTGATTGCCGAAAATTTGCGGTTCAGACCACAGGGTCACGTCCTGCGGAACAGTAATGTCTATTTTGAACACGGAATCCCAGCACTGGCCGGGCTCAAGCACCATGCCGCCACCAAGTATGCCGCCGGTGGCGGTAACAAAGGCGCGGGCCGCATGTCGGCGCTGCTGGCCAGAGGCCTCGGCAAGCACCGACGTGCAGTTTTTGTCTGCCGTCTCTGCACGCAGCACCGTGGTGTTTTCCACCAGTTCAAAATCATGTTTGTGCAGGGCGTTCAGCAGGGCGTCGCGCAGGCGCAGCCCGCCAACACCCGGAGGAATGGAAAGCATTTCGACCACCGGGCAGCCTGCGGCCGCGTTGACGGCCTGCCACACTTCGGGGTTGGCCTTGCTGCCGCACAGCGGTGGCATAAGGATAAGGTCGTACTTGCCAGCGTAGGGGGCAAGTGCGTCCAGCAGCCACTGGCGGCTTTGCGGCTTGTCTGTGAGGCGGGCAAGGTCAAGCGCTGTAATGGCGCGGTGGGTTTCGCCAAAGGGCGAGGGCAGCAGGCCCTGGGTGAATTCCCTGTCAGCCCAGCTTTTGTAGCGCTTGAGCTGGCTTACCACCAGGGCGGGCTGGCAGTCGCGCAGGCCGTGCACGCTGAGCACCAGCACCTTTTTGGCGCTGGCCATGGCCTGGGTGTTCAGACTGGCGGGCAGCAGATAGGTGGGCTTGAGCGTGCCCATGATTGTGGGCAGCTGGGTGTTGCGCGGCGTGCCATCCTGCGCGAGGGCGGGGCGCATGGGCCAGTGCTGCTTTTCCATGGTGTCGGAAAAGAACTTAAAGGCCGTGCGCACGCTTTCCGTTCCCATGAGGCGGTACGGGTGGTCCTCTGGCAGCAGTGCCAGGCTTTGCCACGGGTCTGAGGCCAGCCGGCTGTCTGCATAGCCAAGAAAATCAACCGAGCCGCCGCTGATGGCCAGCGACCCCATGCCCGTTGTAAGCAGCCGCACGCTGCGGCCCTGTTCGGCTGCGGTCAGCGCAGCCACAAGACCCGCCAGACCAGAGCCGACCACCAGTACGTCAACAATCCTGCTCATGGGCGGCTCCATCAAGATTGAGTGTTCCCGCGTATACGGCGCGGCCAAGTTCCATTTCACGGGCCTGCATGCCCCAGAGGGCCGGGCGCAGCCCGCCCCAGCGTTCCTGCAGGAAGCGCCGTGCGTTGTCGGTGGGCGAGAGCTCAAGCGAAATGCCGTGCTCGGCCAGCGCAGCAACGGTGCGCAGCGAGCAGAACGTGCCCTGGCATGTGCCCATGCCCAAGCGGGTGCGAAGGCGGATATCGGTGAGCGAATGGGTGGAGGGATCTTTTGCCACGCATTCGATCTCGGCCATGCTCACCATTTCGCATTCGCAGAGCAGGGGGTTGGTTTCGGCCTTTTCGGCCTGTTCCAGCACCGGGCCAATGTCGTCGCCCATGCGGTCGGCCATAAGCTTGATGCCCTGCACGGGAAAGTATTTGGCCGCTCGGGCAAGGGTTGCTTCGTCCGGATCGGGTATGATCGGTTCCTCAGCCGTGCGGCAGGGGACGTTAATGCCAAGTTTGGCGCAAACGCGGTCTGTAGCCCGTTCTCCCATGAGGCGGTATGTGGTGAGCTTGCCGCCAAAGATGGAAACCATGCCGTCGAGGCCCTGTTCCGCATGGTCCACAACGTGGAAGTTGCGGCTGGCTTTGCGCCCGGCGGCATTGCCCGGCGTGTACAGGGGGCGTGTGCCCGCAAAGGCCCGCAAAATGCGGTATTCGCGCACGCGCGGGAACAGCGGCTCGCCAATCTTGAGCAGGCGCAGCACTTCCTCGCTGGTGGGCGTGGTGTCGTCGGGCCTGTCGGTGGGCATGGATGTTGTGCCCAAAATGGTGATGGAGCCGTGAGGCACAAAAATATCGCCGTCCGAACCGGGGTGCAGGCGGTTGACCACGCGCGAGGTAAAGCGGTGGTTAAAGACCACGAGCGTGCCACGGTCAGGCGAAACAGCCACATCAAGCCCGGCCAGCGCCGCAATGCGGCCAGACCACGAGCCAGCGGCGTTCACCACCATGGAACAGGCGATTTCTACCGTTTCGCCCGTGTTCTTGTTGATGGCCGTAACACCGCACACCTTGCCGTTTTTTTGGCAGATGCCGGTTACCTCGTGATAGGTGAGCATTTTTCCGCCGTGTCTGCGGGCAGACATGGCGTTGTGCAGCACCAGGCGAAAGCCGTCCACGCACGAATCGGGCACGCGAAAAACGCGGCTGATTTCGGGCGACATGTTGGGCTCGAGGCGCAGGGCTTCCTTAACGTCAACTTCGGGGGCATCAATACCCGCTCGGCCACAGGCCTCAACCCAGCGGTCCACATAGGAGGGATCGTCCTCTGGCGTGAGGGCAAAGAAGCCTTCAGTTTCTTCAATGCACTGCCTGCCAATGCGGCGCACGATCATGTTTTCTTCAATACATTCGCGTGCCGACTCATTATCGCCTACAGCATAGCGCCCACCGCTATGCAGCAGGCCGTGAAAGCGCGAGCTAGTGCCGTGGGCCAGGCCGCCCTGTTCGAGCAATATGGCAGGAATACCGCGCATGCAAAGATCGCGCAGGGTTCCAATGCCTGTTGCGCCGCCGCCAATGACGACAACAGTAGTTTCAAGCATGGTTTCTCCAGTGGAGCAAATTGTCGAAATCATCCAGATACATGCAGACGCTGTCAGATGCCGCGTCCGCGTGGCCGAAAAACAACGGCGCACATACGCAACAGGATTGAAGAGCCAGACCGTTAGAATTATTGCCGCGGTTTTGCCCGGGATGATCGTTGATGCCATATGGTTATCAATTTGTGTTGTTGCGTCAAGATTGAACTCTGCCCAATGTGGTGGATGTTCTTGCCTTGGGCGGCAATGCCGCATAATGAAAGCAAAAAACTTGAGGATTGCGAATATGGATTGGTCACAAAAACGCTGCGTTGTGCTTGATATGGATGGCACTGTCTATCTTGGCCATATTCCCATTGCAGGAGCTGTGCGCTTCATTCAGCAACACTGGGACAGCCTGGATTTTTACTTTCTGAGCAACAATACTTCAAAATCTCCGCTGACCTACGTGGACAAGCTCAACGGTATGGGCATTGCAGCACGCGAAGACCTGCTGCTGTCGCCCGTTACGCCGCTGGTGGATTTTTTGCGCGCCAAAGGCATTAAGCGCGTGTACCCCGTAGGCAATGCCGACTTCCAGCGCGACCTGCAGCACCGCATGCCCGAGCTGCAACTGGTGGAAGATGGCGCGCAGGCGGTAGTGCTGGCCTACGATACCGAGCTTACCTACCACAAGCTTGCGCGTTCTGCGGTGCTGCTGCAGGACAGCTCTGTGCTGTTTCTCGCCACGCACCCGGACCTCGTGTGCCCCTCGCCCGAAGGTCCTCTGCCCGATGTGGGCAGCTTCATAAGCCTGTACGCCACAGCCACGGGCAGAAAGCCGCAATACATTTTTGGCAAGCCCGATCCCGCTGTGCTTGCCCCTCTGTTGGCCCGCTACCGCAAGGAAGAAATGGTCATGGTGGGCGACCGCCTGAGCACGGACATTCAGCTGGCCCGCAATGCGGGCATTGATTCCTTACTTGTGCTCAGTGGCGAGGCTACTCGGGCCGATCTGGCGCGTGAGGAACATCAGCCCACACTGGTGCTTGAAGATCTGGGCCACGCCGACAAAGACTGGGCATAAGCCCACTGCCTTGTGCTATCCATCTGATACCCGCCAGAGCGCAAGCCCTGGCGGGTATTCTGGTTATGGACGAAAACTCCCGGCGTGCCGTGTGGCGCGCCGGGAGTTTTACAAGGCAAGAGAATGTGAGGCCCGCCCACTATTGGCTTTTGCCACCAGTGTGCGGGCCTTTCTACTGTACGTTAGGCCTGTGCGGCCTTTTGCGAATTTCTCAGCGACATGCCGGTTATGAAGAACAGCACGATGGAAAGAAGGCAGGCCACAGTCATCAGCATAAAGCCGCCGTCCCAGCCAAAGTGGTCAACGGTGTAGCCCACAATGGCGTTGGCCGCCACCGTGCCGCCAAGGTAGCCAAACAGGCCGGTAAAGCCGGCAGCCGTGCCAGCGGCTTTTTTGGGTACCAGTTCCAGCGCGTACAGGCCAATAAGCATGACAGGCCCGTAAATGAGAAAGCCAATGGCAATCAGGGTAATCATGTCCACGGTGGGGTTGCCAGCGGGATTTTTCCAGTAGATCACGGTGGCGACGGTCACCAGAATCATGAACACAATGCCGGTGGCGGCGCGGTTGCCCTTGAAGATTTTATCCGAAACCCAGCCGCACAGCAGTGTGCCCGGGATGCCCGAAAATTCGTACAAAAAGTACGCCCACGAAGACTTGGAAAGGCTGAACGCCTTTACTTCCTTGAGATAAGTGGGGGCCCAGTCAAGAATGCCGTAGCGCAGCAGGTAGACGAAAATGTTGGCAAAGGCGATGTACCACAGCAGCTTGTTGGGCAGGATGTAGAGCTTGAAGATTTCTTTGGCCGAAAGCTCTTTTTCCTGCTTGTCGTCGTACGATTCGGGGTAGTCGTTCTTGAACTTTTCAATGGGCGGCAGACCGCACGACTGCGGTGTGTCGCGCATGGTGATCAGGGCAAAAACAGCGATCATCACAGCGCCAAAGGCGGGCATATAAAAGGCCGAACGCCAGTCACTGAACAGCATCATGCCCAGCAAAAACAGGGGACTGACCAGACCGCCACCCAGGTTGTGGGCGCAGTTCCATATGGAAACGACCGCGCCGCGCTCGGAATGGGACCACCAGTGTACCATGGTGCGGCCGCAGGGCGGCCAGCCCATGCCCTGGAACCAGCCGCTCAAAAAGAGCAGCACAAACATGATCGGCACACTGGAGGTGGCCCAGGGCACAAAGCCCATGAGCAGCGAGATGGCAGCCGAAAGCGTAAGGCCCAGGGGCAGGAAGAGACGGGGGTTGGAACGGTCAGAAACAACACCCATGAGGAATTTGGAAAAACCGTAGGCGATGGCAACGGCAGACATGGCCACGCCAAGATCGCCACGGCTGAAGCCCTGCTCAATCAGAAAGGGCACAGCCAGCGAAAAGTTTTTCCGAATAAGGTAAAAGCCCGCATAACCAATAAAAATACCCATAAAAATCTGCCAGCGCAGGCGCTTGTATAGGGCAGACTGCTTATCAACAGGAATCTCATCAATGTGAGCCGCAGGTTTTAAAATGCCAACCATGGTGTTCTCGTTGCGCTTAGGGTTGCAGGGTAGTGACTTTGCCGGTTTGCTGCCGGGCATAACCGCGCGGCATGACAGCAGAACAGCCGTCAGCCTGCTGCCTGCCATTAAAAAAATTATGTTTTGGGCGCAGGGATTTTAAATGAATTTTATAAAAAAATTCAATAGCTGGGGTAAAAAAATAAATATAAATCATGCCTTAGCGTTATAAAAATATTGTTTTACTGGAAGTTTCACGGGTGAAAATTAAAATTATTTAAGCTTCTAAAAATGTTTTTGCTGTATGTTAATTGAGGAATATTTTTATGTATTGATATTCAACATATCTTTTATTATTTATAAAAAATTATAATTTGCTTTCTTTATTTGAGTAAAATTTATGCAATTTCATAAATCATGAATATTATTATTTCTATTTATATTTATAGTAACAATTGAAAAATTATATTGTTTGATTTTAATTTTTATTGATTCTTTCATTATTAATTATGTATGAAATAATGATTTTTAATATATTTATTAAAAAAATCAATGTTTATATTTTTTTGAAAATAATAATTTATATATTGAGTAAAAAACTCAAATTATCAGCATTAATTTTAAAGTATAATTGTAATATATGTTTTTTTGAATTATGTGTTGTATGAAAAAATAGTATTTTTTGATTAAAAATTTGTTAGCATAAGTTGTGTCAGCAGACTTGTGCGGTACGTCACACCAGTGTGGCATAAACAAAAAAAGCCCCTGCCTTGTAACAGGCAGGGGCTTTTTTTGTTTATCAGCGTACGGCTGCTAGTTGCCGCCCATCAGCCAGTTCATGGGAACGAGCGAAAGCTTGGGGAAGAACAGCAGCAGGAAGAGCATGAGGGTTTCCACAAAGACAAAGGGTATCAATTTGACTATCAGGTCGGCAAACTTGATGTGGCCGATACCGCACACCACATAAAGCACCGTACCCACCGGGGGCGTAATAACACCGATGCCCAGGTTGAGCACAAAGAGCAGGCCAAAGTAGTAGGGGTCGATGCCAGCCTGCTGGATAAGCGGGTAGAACACCGGCGCAAAGATCAGGATGTTGGGTGTAAGGTCCATGACCATGCCGATAAGGAACAGGAAGATATTGATGCTGATAAGCAGCAATATGGGGCTGTCGATAAGCGGCGAGAAGAGCGCGGTCATCTGGTTGGGAATCTGCGCAATGGTAATGAACCAGCCCACGGCGGTGGCCGTGGCCACAATCAGCATGACCACCGAGGTGGTGCGGGCAGCGCGGGCGCTCACCCGCAGCAGGTCGCGGAAGGAAAGCTCGCGGTAGTACAGCACGCACACCAGAATGGCGTAAATGGCCGCAAACGCACCGCCTTCGGTGGGGGTAAACACACCAAAGCGAATACCGCCCAGCAGCAGCACGGGCATCATGAAGGCGGGCGTGGAATCAATAAGAATCTTGATTGCTTCCTGCTTGGTAAAGCGGATGGTTTCGTTGTAGCCGTCTTTGCGCACCACAAAGAACCATACCACCATGAGGGCCAGACCGATAAGGATACCGGGCACAAGGCCGATCATGAACAGTTTGGTGATGGAAAGCCCGCTCACCGTAGCGCCAAGCAGAATAAAGTTGGTGCTGGGCGGAATGATGGGGCCAAGAATGGCACCAGAGGCGATAACCGCGCCCGCGCGGCCAGGGTGGTAGCCCACTTCCTTCATCATGGGCAGCAGCAGGCCGCCAAGAGCCGCTGCTTCACCCACAGAGCTGCCCATCAGACCGGCAAAGATGATACTGGCGATAATGGCCGCATAGCCAAGACCGCCGCGCACCCTGCCAATCATGAGCTGGGCCAGTTGTACCACACGTTTTGAAAGGCCGCCCTCTGCCATGATTTCACCGGCAAACACAAAGAAGGGAATGGCCATCAAGGGGTAGTTGTTGGCACCGTCCAGCATGCTGCCGGGAATAATCATGGCGTCCCACATGCCAGAGTGCCACATGAGCACGATGGAGCACAGCACAAGCACAATGGCCAGCGGAACACCAATGAGCATGAAGAAGAAGAGGGAGCCGAGGAAAATAAAGAGTTCCATTCTTCTCTCCTAGCCCTTTTGGAAGGTGGATGCGGGTCTGCGAATAAGGGCCACCAGCGAGCGCAGCTCAACAATAAATCCTACAAGGGCCATGATGGGCAGGGTGCCATTGATAAAGGCCATGTTGACATTGGTCGCCACCGAGTAGGTATCAAGCGTCTGCAGCACGTTGACCACGCCGCCGTAGCACAGCAGGCCAAGGGCAAAAAGGCTGCATGCCGATGCCATGATATCCACGGTTTTGCGTTTTGCACCTTCAAACGTGACCACAAGCAGGTCAACGGCAATGTGTTTTTTGCAGATAAAGGCTTCAATGGCACCAAAAAAGGTGATGTACATGAAAAGAAACCGCGCCCATTCTTCACTGGGCGGGTAGCTGGATGAAAAAATGTAGCGCAGCAGGGCATTGTAAAACACAAGGCCAATCATGCCCAGAAAGATAACGGCGCAAAACACTTCAAACAGCAGCTGCCCCATGGTTTCATGCTTGGGTTCCTGCTCTGGCTCAAGCAGGGCATGCACGCCCGGCGCATGGTCGGGCGGAAAGTTTTTGGAAACATCCTCGCTCATAACGAACCTCAGTAAAACGCTGCCCCCAATCGCTGGCTTTACCGTGCGCTGCCTGTGCAGGCATGCCCGTTGCGCCGCTAGATAGCTGCGTAAAAAATTGTTTCAACCCCTGCACCAATAAGGTTGCAGGGGTTTTATTCATGAACCGCGCAGGCCGGAAAAGCACATACTTTTCCGGCCTGTAAAGCAGATAACAGTTATTTGGATTCGCGGTAGCCGGCGGCGCTGTCCAGAATAGCCTGGCAATTGGGCACCGTGTCGTAAAAGAGCTTCCAGCTGCGCTTGCCGGCTTCGGCCATGTAGTCGTGAAATTCCTTGCTGGGCGTGTTGATGTGGCCCTTGTTGGCAAGAATGGTTTCCTTGGCCTTTTCGTCGCCTTCCTTGACCATGGCCCACACGTCGTTGGCAGAGCGCTTGGCGGCTTCGTCAAACCACTTTTTGTCCTCATCGGGCAACGACTGGTAGAACTTGTCGTTGATATAGAGGGAGTGGATAACAAGGATGTGGCCGGTAAGGGTGATTTCGGGCGTGATTTCGTACATTTTGAGGCTTACGATATCGGCCAGCGGGCTGTCGCCGCCGTCAATGACGCCCTGGTCAAGAGCGCCGGGCACTTCTGCAAAAGGCATGGGCTGGCCGCTGATGCCGCATTCCTTGGCAAAGTTGGTGTACAGCGGAATGTTGGGCACGCGCATGCGCAGGCCCTTTACGTCTTCCACGGTAACGATGGGCTTCTTGGTGTAGAAGTGGCGGAAGCCCAAGGGAAAGGCGTTCATGGTGCGCAGACCTGATTTTTCGGTAAAGCCTTCGTTGATCAGGTCAAAGGTCTTGCCTTCCATGGCGCGGCGGGCATGATCAAGATCATCAAACAGCATGGGCGTTTCAAGCATGGCCATGGCGGGGTGCAGGGCAGAGGTCTGCGTGCCGGTGGCGCACATCTGAATGATACCCTTACGGGTGGCGGCAATGTAGGCGTCTTCCTTGCCAAGCTGGCTGTTGGGGAAGACCTGCACTTCATATTTGCCATTGGAAAGTTCGGCAAGATACTTGCCGAACAGATGCATGCCCAGAGTTTCGGGCTCACCCTCGGGCTTCATGCCCGCAATCTTGATGAGTGTCTTGGCCTGAGAGGCCCCGGCAAAGCCAAGGGTCATGCCGCAAACAAGACCCAGAGCTATAAACAGTGCAACAATACGTTTCATCCTGTAAACCTCCTCACTTATAAACTTTTGTGCCACCAGAAGAACAAAAACCAAACCCTGACCACAGCAGGGCCGTAGTTATACCAGGTGACTGGCCTGCGTGCCCCAATGCACGCAGAGTTCCAGATTCTTGAAGGCCAAAAGCTGAGGCAAACTTAAGTGACCTGCCACCTAAAATTCAACTGTTATTTGCGAAAAAAGTTTGAGAAAGCTCCGATATCTTGAGTTTAAGCCAAAAAAGTTTTTTTGATGTAAAGTGAGTTGCGCTGTGAAGTTGTTCATGCAATCAATTAATACTGTTGTTATTACATTGAATGATGTTATTGTAATCATTTTTTACAATAAATTTAATGAAAGATAATATTTTTTATTCATAAAGTAATAAAGTGGAAGTTTTTCTATATAACATGTGCTTGCATGATGGGTATTCGTTTTTAAAAAATCTAACTTGGAAATAAGTTGAATCAAAAAAATTTTTTTTTAAAAAAATATGTGTTAAAAATTTATCAAGTAATCTTAATATAAAAAAATATTATATCATAACATGCATGTAGTAATGTTTGTGTGACAGATAGTTTACAATTGAGTGACATTTCTGTGACGTTGAAAGCCTCGCCTGATTTGTTCAACAATAACAGCCCTTTTAATCCATGCATTGCAGTGGGCTAAAAGGGCTGTCTGACTGTACGGTTGCCACATTGCGCGGGCTGCGCAATGTGGTGTTCCTCTGGGTAGCGTGGTTGCGTTATACTTTTTTAAGCTTGTATTCGCGGCTGCCGAGGCCCAGGGTTTCGCCATAAGACAGCTGCACCGTGCCGCTCGTGTGGGGCCAGCGGGCGGTGAACTTGTCTGTGATGTCTGCACCGGGGGTGACTGGTGACAGCGAGGGTGCTCTGGATACCAGATCAAAGCAGGCCTGATCGAGAGCGACTGGATCTGTGGAGGCAAGAATGCCCACATCGGGCACCAGGGGCATGTCGCTCCAGGGGGCGCAATCGCAGTCTGGTGTGACGTTGAGGACAAAATTGATATAGCAGATATTCTTTTTGCGACCTTTTACAACACCATATGCGTACTCTGTCATGCGTTCCATGAAAGGCTGGATTTCTGTTTCCCAGTCAATGCTGATGGCTTTTTCCGGGCAGACGGTAATACACTCAAAGCAGCCAATGCATTTGGCAATGTCTACAACGCTCTTTTTACTTTTCATGCCCAGGGCGTGTTGTGGGCACACCTTTACACACTTGGCGCAGCCAACGCATTTTTTTTCGCTCACGGCCACGTGGGTTGCGTGCTGGGCTTTCTTGCCGCGCACCGCAGCGCCGCCCATGGCCAGGTTTTTGATTGCCCCGCCAAAGCCCGCCATTTCGTGTCCCTTGAAGTGCGAAAGCACCACCATGGCAGGAGCCCGCCGGATTTCTGTTGCTATGTGCACCTCTTTGAAGTGCTTGCCGTTTATGCGTACAGGTGTGTCATTTTCGCCATACAGGCCGTCGGCCAGAATAACCGGGGCGTGTACCACTGATGGGGCAAAGCCATGGGCATAGGCTGTTTGCATATGGTCAACAGCATTGTGACGGCTGCCGGAATAGAGCGTTGTTGTGTCGGTAAGAAAGGGTTTGCCGCCTGCAGCCACAATCATGTCCACAACCTGGCGCACAAGGGTGGGGTTGAGGTGGGTGTCATTGCCGTATTCGCCAAAGTGCAGCTTGATTGCGGCAAGTTCCTTTTTTTTGATGATTTTCTTGAGGTTCAGCGCTTCGCACAGGCGGGCGACCTTGGCGATTTTGCTGTCTTCGTGCGAGCGGCAGTGCATGTCTGCATAATAAACAGTGGCGGGCATTGTCTGACCTCCTGGTGGGGTGTTTGCGGGGTCGTCAGGCCAAGCTGGTATGGCGCGTCAGGCACGTTGCAAAGCGCCTGGGCCAGACAAATATTACCGCACTCTCGGGAGTCAGGGCAATGAGGTTGCCTGCCAATCTCATTGACACGCACCATGATTAAGAATAGTGTATTTCGGTTTTAATTTTTTTCAATCCGTCCGTTATGTATAGTCAAGGAGGCGTTATGGCCGTTTATGTCGTTGATCATCCTCTTGTGCGCCACAAGCTGGGCATTTTGCGCATGGGGGCCACCTCCACGCGTGAGTTCCGTTCTGTTTCCAACGAAATTGCGCGTCTGCTTATTTACGAAGCCACCAAGAGCTTCCGCACCGAAAAGCACACCGTCGAAGGCTGGGCCGGACCGGTGGAAATTGAAGCCATTTCGGGCAAGATGGTGACCGTGGTTCCCATTTTGCGCGCTGGGCTGGGCCTTATGGACGGCGTGCTGGATATGATTCCCGGCGCGAAGATCAGCGTTGTGGGCCTGTACCGCAACGAAGAAACTCTTGAACCTGTTGAATATTACGTGAAGCTCGCCACCGACATGGATCAGCGGCTTGCTATCATTCTCGACCCCATGCTGGCCACCGGCGGATCGCTTATTGCCGCCATCAGCCTGTTGAAGCGCCACGGCTGCAAGCAGATTTGCAGCCTCAACCTTGTGTGCGCCCCCGAAGGTCTCGCCAAGGTCAAGGCCGCCCACCCCGATGTGGACATCTACACGGCCGCCATTGATTCTCACCTGAATGAAAACGGGTATATCATTCCTGGTCTCGGCGACGCCGGCGACCGTATCTTTGGAACCAAGTAGCGGGGGTCCCATGAGTTCAGCCAGCACGCGGCGCGAAATTGCACCCACTGACTATAATTTTCGCTTCAGGGATTGCCTTGTGGGCGCGCAAATGCTTTTTGTGGCCTTTGGCGCTCTTGTTCTTGTTCCCATTCTGACCGGCCTTGACAGCAACGTGGCCCTGTTCACCGCTGGTGTGGGAACGTTGCTTTTCCAGATCTGCACCCGGGGCAAGGTGCCCATTTTTCTTGCCTCTTCCTTTGCCTTTATCGCACCCATCATCTATGGTGTGCAGACCTGGGGCATGGCGCAGACCCTTGGCGGGCTGGTGTGCTCTGGACTTGTGTACTTCATGCTGAGCGGTCTTATCCGCTGGCGTGGTACCGACGTGGTGCTGCGCGTGCTGCCGCCCATTGTGACCGGCCCGGTCATTATGGTTATTGGCCTTGTTCTGGCCCCGGTGGCGGTTCATATGGCCCTTGGCAAGACCGGCGACGGTGCTGTGGTGCTTGTGCCTGAAAATACGGCCCTGTGGATCTCCATGACCTCTCTGGCCGTTACCGTGCTGGTGTCGCTGATGGGCAAAGGCTTTTTGCGCCTCATGCCCATTTTGTGCGGCATTGCGGCGGGTTTTCTCGTTTCCATCTTTCTTGGCGTGGGCGACTGGACCAAGGTAGCCGCAACCCCCTGGTTGCAGATGCCTTCGTTCACCTTTCCCGAATTTGCCTGGGAGCCCATCCTCTTTATCATGCCCATTACGCTTGCCCCGGCCATTGAGCACTTTGGCGACGTGGTTGCCATCAGCTCCATCACCGGGCGCGATTATCTGAAAGACCCCGGCGTGCACGCCACCATGTTTGGCGACGGCGTTGCCACCATGGCCGCTGGCTTTGTGGGCGGCCCGCCTTGCACCACCTACGCCGAAGTTATCGGCGCGGTCAGCCTTACAAGGGTGTTTAACCCCGCTGTTATGACCTGGGCTGCCATGTGCTCCATCCTGCTTTCATTTGTGGCCAAGATTGGTGCTTTTCTGGGGTCCATTCCCGTGCCTGTCATGGGCGGCATCATGATTCTGCTGTTTGGCGCAATCATGGTGGTGGGTCTCAACACACTGGTTCGCGCTGGCAAGGATTTGATGGAACCGCGCAATATGATCATTGTGGCGCTTATCATCATCTTTGGCGTTGGCGGTATGCAGTTCAGCATTGGTTCGTTCAAGCTCGGCGGTATCGGCCTTGCGGCCCTGACCGGTGTAGTGCTCAACCTGCTGCTGCCCAAGAGCAGAAGTCAGGAATAATGCCACAACCCCGGTTGCTCCAGCGGTGCAATAAAGCAGAAGCCCTCTATTCGTAGAGGGCTTTTTTTATGCCCGTAGAGAGTCAGCTGACTCAAGTCCCGTGGGCCTGGGGAGAGCTATGGATATCCGTGGAGGACTGTGACGGGTAGTACTGCAGGTGAACAGACGGGCAGACATGGTGGCGGGATGCAGAAAATGGTATCAATGTGATATCTCTTCTGTGTTGTCTGTATGTATTGACTTTCATATCTGGAGAGACCACAGATCTGTTAACTGACTGCACAGTCAAGACATTCTTTTAGTAATCACGGTGTTTTTTTGCATCAAATTATTTCATAAAAATATGTTGAATTCATCATTGCATAAAAAAATCATGGCCCGCACAACTTTATTGGCAGGATGTGTCAAATGGCATAAAATTTTATCTATATATTATATTGTTAATAAAAAACTCTTAAATTTATACAAAACAAGATAATTTGAAGGATCATCAAAACATCTGTACCTGCCATAAAAAAAACGGTATGAAAGTTTTCCCACAATTGCACATGGTTTTGTCTGTTACTGGCTGTGTCAGAACCTTTTTTTCCTTTTTGGGTAAATCCTGAGTCTGCAATGTCATGTAGTAGTAGTCATCAGTCCTGGGAATGGGTAGCCGGTCCTGATCTGTGCTATTGCGATGATGTCCCCCTGAAGTCGGCCATACTTGGCGTTTCTACAGTTAAAGGCCAGACCCTGTTTTTCGGCATGGATGTTGCCGATCAGCAGATGGCCATGGAAACGCTTATGGACGAATACGGGGAGCCTCGTGCCTTTGCCAATGTTATCGGCCATTATATCAGAAAAAGCGATGGTGTTCTGTTTCTGCTCGAAATGAGCGGTGTGCCGCTGTTTGACGAAGGCTACGGCCTTATGGGCTACAGGGGCACAGAACGCGTTATTGCCAGTATCTCGCTGTATTCTGCGGGCATTTCCACCTCCATTGAACTTGATACCATCTATGCCACAGCGCCCATTGCCATGTGCGTTGTTGACCGCACCGGCATGCTCATTTCTGCCAACGAGCACCATGGTCTGCTTTCGGGCCGGTCGCTGTTTGACACAAGCGGTGCGCACATTTCGCTGCTGCACCCGGAGCTGGAAGAAAAAATTCAGAGCGATTTTTATAATCTGGATAATGGCGGCCAGGCTTCTGACCACGAGGTGCATATCGGGGGCAGGGAATACGCCGTTTCGGTAACGCCTGTACGCAATGCTTCAAGCTCCATCACGGCACTTTCACTGGCGTATTTTGATATAACCGAGCGGAAGTCGCTTGAGCGCAAGCTCAAGGATGCAAACGAGCGCCTGCGGCACTTGTCTATTCACGACCACCTCACGGGCGCGTATAACAGAAGGTTCTTTGACGCCATCATTCGCAAGGAGGCCGCTCTTTACAAGCGGCGCGCGGGCAAGCTTTCCGTCATTCTCATCGATATCGACTACTTCAAGTTTTATAACGATAAATATGGCCATGTCGCCGGAGACGAATGCCTGTCGCAGGTGGCCAATACCATGCAGGATTCTCTGGCTGGCGTGGGGGGTGAGCTGTACCGCTACGGCGGCGAAGAATTTGCCGTTGTTCTGCCAGAGTATGACGCGTCAAGCGCGCATGAGGTCTGCGAATCGTTACGAGCAGCTGTGTATGACCTTAAAACGCCGCATACGGGCAGCGAATGCAACTATGTGACCATCAGCGCCGGAGTGGCCACCTTGCATGAAAAGCAGGAAGATGCGCCCGCAGCCAACCTTGCCGCAAAACTGGTCAAGGCGGCAGATACCGCCCTGTATCAGGCCAAAAATGCCGGTCGTAACCGGGTAAAGGCCATTATCGTGTAAGCCTCAGGCGTTCCTGTAGTTTGCCAGTGTTGCAGCCTGTTCTGTCGCATGCCGAGCGACAAAACAGGCTTTTTTGCGCCTGGTATCTGCCTTTGTTGTGCCCGCCACAAACCACGGCAGGCAACAGCGTGCAAGCAGGTTGCGGCGAATGGTGCTGTTACAGTTTTGCTGCTTCGCTTTGCCCCTGCCATGCAATTTCAATCTGTTAGCGTGCCCGCGGCAAAGCCAAAATGCACGGAAACCTTCACCTCGCCAGAACACAAGGCTTCTGCAATTTTTCTATAGTGCAGGGCATGCAATACACAACGCATCCGCATCATTTTATGCAAGGCCGCAAGCAGGGGACACAGCCCCCCATGCTGCGGCCTTTTTGCTGACAGTGCATGATGGCGGAAGCGCGGACGGCCCAAGCATACCCAGGAGGAAGCCGCATGTTCCAGAGCCTTGCCGGAAACAGTAAAGAATCCAGTTCGTTTCAGGCCTCGTTTGGCGTTGATCTGCACGTTCATTCCTGCCATTCAACATGCCCTTCGCAGTGGATTCTGCAAAAGATCGGCTGCGGTGAAAGTTACACTCCACCCCGCAAGATATACGACATCGCCAGGGCCAGAGGCATGAACTACGTGACCATTACCGATCACGACACCATCAGCGGAGCTCTGGAAATAGCCCATCTGCCGCAGGTATTCATCAGCGAGGAGATTTCTGCCTTCTTTCCCGACGACAGGTGCGAAATACATGTGCTTGCATGGAACATAACAGAAGCCCAGCACCGTGAAATATCGCGCCTGCGCCATAATATTTTTGATCTTGTTCCCTATCTTATGGGGCAGGGCATTGCCCACGCCTGCGCTCACCCGCTGTGCGCCGCCAACAACAGGCTGACCATTGAGCATGTGGAACAGCTTGTACTGCTGTTTTCAGTGTTTGAGCTCAACGGAGCCCGTAATAATGTGCAAAATGAGGCGCTGCACAAAATTGTAAGCGCCCTTACCCCCGAATCCACTGCGCGGATGGAAGAAAAGCACGGGTTCAGCTCCCATGTGACGCGGCCATGGATCAAGAGTTTTGTGGCCGGGTCGGACGACCATTCTTCGTGCAACATCGCCAGAAGCTCCACGGTAATCAACGTGCCGCGCGCCCTGATCGGACGCTCTGGCTATGCACCCACGGCGGCGCTTATGCGCTCGATCATGGAGGGCAAAACCACTCCCAGTGTCATCCCCGCTACGCCATTGGGATTTGCCCACAACCTTTATGCTATTGGTTACCAGTTTTACAAAAATACCACGGGCCTCGCGCAGGATATCAACAATAGCACGGTGCTGCGCTTTGCCGAGAACATGCTCACCGGACAGCCGGAGACACGCAGCCGCACTATCAGAACGCGGGTCATGTCGCTTGGCGGCTTTTTGCTGCAATGCGGCAGGTGGGTGGCACGGTCTGAAAAAAGCATGCAGGAAAATATGCTTGAGGCCGCAGGCCGCGCCATTGCTGGCTCGCCCAGTCTGTCTGCGGCGGCAGAGAGCATTAACGAAATTTTGTCCCAGCAGCGCATGCCCCGGCGCGAGGCCCTGCTGGCCAGCTTTGTGGCCGAAGTAACGGAAAATGTGCAGCTTTCGTGCGCCAATTCCGTGCTTGCCGATGTTCTGAAGGGTAATTTTTTCAACGTGTTCAAATTGGTGGGAGCCATGGGTTCGCTTTATGCCATGCTGGCGCCTTACGGCATTGGCTACTCACTTTTTGCAGAAGACAAGATGTTTGCCCGTCAGTGCCTGCGCCGCATAACCGCAAAAGACAGGGCAAAGGAGAGCCACGGCGAAAACGCGGCCATCGCCCACTTTACCGACACCTACAGCGAAGTGAACGGCGTGGCCAAAACGCTGCAATCCATGCTGCCTCTGGCGAGAGAGCAGGGCAAAAAGATGGATATTCTCACCTGTGTGCGGCAGGATAGCACAGGCCCCAACGCCCAGTTCACCCCTGGCCCCGTCAATTTCAGTCCCATTGGCAGTTTTTCCATCCCGGAATATCCAGAACTTTCACTCAACTATCCCCCGGCGCTCAAGATAGTGCAGCACTGCTACGAGCGCGGCTACACCCTGCTGCATTCGGCCACGCCGGGCCCCATGGGGCTGGCGGCCCTGCTGACGGCAAGGATGCTCAAACTGCCCATCCACGCCACCTACCACACGGCCTTTCCGCAGTATATTCTTGAGCTTACGGGCGATCCCTCGCTTGAGGAAGCCACGTGGCGTTACGTATACTGGTATTACAGCCAGATGGATGTGGTTTTTGCGCCCTCAGCGGCAACCATGAAGGAGCTTATCGCCCACGGCCTGCCGGAAGAAAAGATTCGCCTCTATCCGCGTGGGGTAGACGCCAAACGCTATACCCCGGCCTGGCAAAAGCAGCACGAGGCACAGGCCGACGGTGTGCGTTTTTTGTATGTGGGGCGGCTCTCGCGAGAAAAAAGCGTGAACCGTCTTGTGGATGCCTTTCGGCTTGTGCATGAACACATGCCCACGGCATGCCTGAACATAGTGGGCGACGGCCCGCAGGCAGAGGAACTGCAAAGACAGGCGGCTGACCTGCCGGTGACCTTCACTGGTTATCTGAGTGGCACGGCGCTGGTGCGGGCCTATGAGCAGGCGGATATCTTTGTGTTTCCGTCCACCACCGATACTTACGGCAAAGTGGTGCTTGAGGCTCAGGCCGCCGGTCTGGCTGTGGTCGTAAGCGGGCAGGGCGGGCCGCGAGAAAATGTGCTGCCCGACAAAAGCGGTATTGTGGTCAGACAGGAAACAGCAGAGGCCTACGCCTCGGCCATGATGGCGCTGGCAACCGATCCGCGCACGCTTCTCGCCATGAAGCGCGAGGCGCGCTGTTACGCAGAATCGCGTAGCTCGGAAAAAGCCTTTGCCGCGCAGTGGAAGCTTATTGAAACCCTGACGCCGCAGGCCTGCTGGTAAGGCTGAGATTCAGGGCCGTGCGGATGGGGGCTCTGTAGCCCACGCGAAGAGTCGAGGGCCACCAACACCGTTGCATCAGATCGTTGCAGCAGGCCGATGTAGCGTCTCGGTGCCGCCAGCTGGTGCACCGCAGAGCACGGGCACATGTGCAGCCGCCGTAATCTTTTGTCGTGTATGAACCGCCACTGGCAACCGCCCCGTGGCGGTTTATTCGTCGCTTACCCGGCTCACAAGGCGGGCCAGAACGTCCGGGCCGTCCTTGATCAGTTTTTCGTGCATTGCAGAGGCCTCGTTAAACGACAGCTCGGCAAGCATATCCTTGCTCTTGTCGGGGTTGGCGGCAAGAATGGCTTCAAAAGTCTGGGCCACGGCATCTCTGTCGCGGCCAGTCAGTTCGCTTAGGGCGTTGATCAACACATCAAGTCTACGCATGGAATAGTCCTCAAGGCCTTGCAAGGCTTACGGGCATGGTAGCAGCAACCGGCAAGAGCAGCAGCTTCAGCCGGTGTGGTAACCATGCGGGAATAGTACGGTTTATTTTCTGGCTGCTTGTATAGCGCCAATGGGGTGCACGGTGCAAGCCCTCGCGCACAAAAAAGGCCGAGGGGCTGATTCAGTTGGCCTGCCACAGTGGCAAGGAATCATGCCGAGCAGCAGGCGCTCTGCTGATTTTTGGACTCTTGGGTTCTGGTCAGATCAGGCCGGGCCACCAAGCAGGGCCGGAATATCAAATTCCGCAGATTCAGCCACAGAGAGTGAACGCGTGATGCGCAGCCCGATGTAGCGCGTGAGGTCGACAAACTGCGGCTGAATGGTGCGTCCATCTGGGTCTTGCGCCACAAGAACGCAGGGCTGGGCAGGAAAATTGGTGTTGGAACGGCACACAATGCCCCGGTGCTCGTTTGAAAGCTCCACAGCCGTACCCACGGGAAAAATACCCACCATCTTGATGAAACGTTCAACATAGCCCGGTGCCCAGGCCTGCCCGCGCATCTTGTACATCATGCCAAGAGCCTTGTTGGGCGGCAGTGCACCCTTGTAAACACGCTTGGACGAAAGCGCGTCGTACACGTCGCTGAGCGAGAGAATGCGCCCGATAACACCAATCTGCTTGCCAGAAAGCCGGTAGGGGTAGCCCGTGCCGTTGTGCTTTTCGTGGTGCTGCTCGATGCCTTCTGTGGTTTCCTGGTCAACGCTCGAAAACTGTTTGATTTTTTCAACGCCCAGCTGCACATGCGAGCGCATGGTTTCAACTTCCTGAAACGTCAGCGAGCGGGGGGCAGTAAGAATTTCGTGTGGAATCAGCGCCTTCCCGTAATCGTGCAGCAGGCCGGACAAACCAACGCTGTGCAGGCGGTCTTCAGGCATGCCCAGAAAATTGGCAAAGGCCACGGCAAAAATGGTTACGTTGACGCTGTGGGCGTATGTGTATTCGTCTGTTTTTTTGAGCAGCGAAAGGGTCACAAGCGCATCAACGTTGCGCGAAAGACTCTTGATGATGTCTCCCACCAGCGGGCGCGCAAAGGTAAGATCAAGCGCGCCGCCTCTGGCGGATTCAAGAAAGTTTTTAACGTTTTCGTACGCGTCTTCGTATATCCGGTTGGCGTTTTGCAGCTCGACGGCAAGCGGAGTATTGGGCTGGGGCGCAGCAGCATTTTCGTCGCAGGAGCGCTCAGGATCGTAGTATGCCTCGGCAAAACCCTGCAGGATAATTCCATTTATTTCATCGTTAGATGCCAAAATGCCCTCCTGCATATAAAGCAGGGGAGCTTTTAGCCATGAAATCCCAGGATCGACGATGTACATTCCTGGGCGAAGGGTTGCGACTGGTATTTTGATGTGCGCCATGAGTTCTTGATCGCCTGCGTGTAAAGTGCGTGCTTTTGCCTGAAACTTCCAAACCGGGTAGGAGCGATAAGCTTCAAACCGTCGCATACAGTATTTTTTATACTGCGATATTTGAAAAATAAATTCAACACACAATTTATTGCAAGTTAATCATATAATTATGTGTAGGGTTTCGGTTGGTTGTGCTGCTTGTGAGCGCCTGAGGTAAAGGATATAGACCTGCGTGGTTACTGTGATAGCGCAGCTTATCGTGTTTTGTGAATTGGCAATAATTATTAATTTGCATAAAACCACTGGAGCCGCAGCGGCGGCGCAGGAGGTAATCATGGTTCTGCTATCTATGCGTAAGGGAAGCAGGGGGCGTATGTGCGCCCTGTGGGCAACGGTGCTGTGCCTGTGGGTGGTGATGCAGGCAGCGGCATGCGCGCAGGAGGTGGCCCCCGCCAGCAGTGGCGCGGCCTCCTGGCTGCCCGACGCGCAGGACGCCCGCAAGGCCCTGCCCAACAATTCCACACCCCCTTCGAGGCGCGAACCGGCCACTATGCTGGCCCCCCTCCCATCCGCTGATGTGGGCACCATTCGCCGGGTTACCATTGCCGACGGAGCCAAGGTGGTTGCCCTTACTTTTGACATGTGCGAGCTGGATACAGTCACCACTGGCTGCGATATGGAAATTTTGGGCTTTTTGCGGACCGAGCGCATACCCGCCACGCTCTTTATGGGCGGCAAATGGATGCGCACCCATGCCCGCAGGGTGATGCAGATCATGGGCGAGCCCCAGTTTGAAATCGCCAACCACGCATGGTCGCACGGCAATTTTGCCCTGCTTTCGCCCGCTGGCCTGCGTGCCCAGGTTTTGTGGACGCAGGCGCAGTATGAGCTGCTGCGCGAGCAGGTGCAGAGCGAAGCCAGGGCACAGGGGCGCCCTGAACCAGCCATTGCGCCCGTGCCAACATTGTTTCGCCTTCCTTACGGGCGTTGCAACGATCAGGCCCTGCAGGCGCTGGCGAACCTTGGCATGCAGGTTGTGCAGTGGGATGTGGTGGCAGAATCAGGCGCGGACAATACCAGGCCCGAACACGCGCGCCATGAGGCCCATCTGGTTGCCTCGCAGGTACGGCCCGGTTCCATTTTGCTGCTCCATGCCAATCTGGTTCCCAAGGGCTCGGCCCAACTGCTGCGCGATACCGTGGCAGAGCTGCGCGCCAAGGGCTACAGCTTTGTAACGGCAAGCACCCTGCTGGGCATGGGCAAGCCGCAGCACACCATGAACGGGTACTTTACCTCGCCGGGCGACAACAAGGCCCTGGACGGCCAGTTTGGCATCGACGGCACGGGGCGGCGCACGCCCTTTAACGGCAATTAGCCCGCAATCCGCTGTTACGCGCAAGGATTACCACCCGTGAAGCAATATCTTTTTTTTGACCTCGACGGTACGGTTACCGATTCCAAAACAGGCATCATCCGTTCCGTGCAGCACGCGCTGGCGCATTTTAACGTGAGCCGCGCAGACGAAGACCTGCTGTACTTTATTGGCCCGCCCCTGCGTGATTCGTTTGGCAAAATATTTGACGGCGACACCGCCAAGGCAGAGCTGGCCGTAAAAAAATACAGGGAATACTACACTGTTACAGGTATTTTTGAAAATGCCCTGTATGATGGCATTGCCGACCTGCTGGCCGCCCTGCGCGGCGCTGGCCGCGTTGTATCGCTGGCTACCTCAAAGCCTGAGCCTTTTGCCTTGCGTATTCTTGAGCATTTTGGCATTGCCGGCCTGTTTGACCACGTGGCAGGGGCGGAGCTCACTGGCCCGCGCAACAGCAAGTCGTCTGTGCTGCGGCACGCCTGCGGTCTGTGCGATGTTGACGATATGCAGCAATGCCTGATGGTGGGCGACAGAAAGTACGACGTGCTGGGCGCGCATGCCGTGGGAATGTCCTGCGCCGGTGTGCTCTACGGCTACGGTTCGCGCCGCGAGTTGGAAGAAGCCGGGGCGGAGTGCCTGTGCGACGACGTGCCCTCGCTGCGGCGCATGCTGCTGGCCTGAACCTGTAAATGCGGGCATGCCCCGCGCGGTCTGAATAACCCGTAAAAAAAGCTCCCCGCGTTTGCGGGGAGCTTTTTAATGCTCAGCGAGCGCTGGCAGGGGGCCGGTTAGCCCAGATCCCAGTCCAGACCAAAGGTGTCGTGCAGGATGCGCACGGCAAGCTCAACGTATTTTTCCTGAATCAGGATGGTGATCTTGATTTCAGAGGTGCTGATCATGAGGATATTGATGCCTTCCTGGGTCAGCGCGGCAAAAGCGCGCGCGGCAACGCCAGAGTGGTTGCGCATGCCCACGCCGATGGCGGAGACCTTGGCCACGCTCACGTCGTGCAGCACTTCGCGGGCGCCTGTCTTCTTGGCCACTTCTTCCATCATCTCGAGGGTCTGCTTGAGCTCCTTGCGTGAGACGGTGAAGGTCATGTCGGTGTGGCCATCCTGGCTGGTATTCTGCACGATCATGTCGACCAGAATGCCCTTTTCGGAGAGGGGGCCAAAAACCGCCGCAGCCGTGCCTGGCACGTCGGGAAGGTCGCGCAGGGTCACGCGGGCCTGGTCTTTGTCATAGGCAATGCCGGAGACGAGTACGGCTTCCATGGTGGAGTCCTCCTGGGTGACAAGCGTGCCGGGATCACTGCTGAACGTAGAGCGCACGCGCACGGGAACCTTGTATTTTTTGGCAAATTCTACAGAGCGTATGTGCAGTACCTTGGCCCCCATGCTTGCCATTTCAAGCATTTCCTCATAGGCAACGCGGTCCATCTTGCGGGCCGTGGAGCAGATGTTGGGGTCGGTGGTGTAGACGCCGTCAACGTCGGTGTAAATGTCGCATTCCACAGAGCCCAGAGCCGCAGCCAGGGCCACCGCAGAGGTGTCCGAGCCGCCACGGCCAAGGGTGGTGATGCGCCCGTCTTCGGTGCAGCCCTGAAAGCCAGCTACCACGAGAACATCATATTCCTTGAGGTGCTTGCGTAGCGAGTTGCTGTCGATGGAGCGGATGCGCGCACGACCAAAGTCGTTGTCTGTGGTGATGGGAATCTGCCAGCCGAGCAGCGAACGGGCGCGAATGCCCGCATCTTTCAGCAGCATGGTAAACAGGCTGATGGAAACCTGTTCGCCAGTGGAAACGAGAGAATCGACTTCCGCGCGGTCAGGCGTAGAAGACCATTCATCAGCAAGGGCAAGCAGCTTGTTGGTGTCGCCAGCCCGCGCCGAAAGCACCGCAATGACCTTATACCCCTGGGCAAGGCCTTCCAGCACTTTTTCACGCACCTGCTTCATGCACTCCAGCTTGGCAACGGAAGTGCCGCCAAATTTCTGGACCAGAATTTTCATGCCTGTATCCATTGTCCTCAATCCTTGATGGGTACAACAGGTCAGCCCGCGCCCATGCTAGTCGTGGGCAGAACTGTCCACAGGCCAGTTTTGGCGCAGGTGGCGCAAAAGCCCGTCGGCAACGGGGCCGTGAGCTTGCAGCGTCAGTAGGCGACTTTCTTCGCACGGTTGCAAGGATATGTCCAGATAATCTTGCGGCATTTCCGCCTTTGGCAGGTACTCGGACCATTCCAGAATGGAAAAAATTTGTGGCTTGTCGAGCCCCTCGGCAATCTCGTCGGGCAGGCTGCCGGGGCTGCGGTACAGGTCGCAGTGCATGACCGGCGGGGTGGTGGGGTAGTAGTTGCACAAGGTAAACGAGGGGCTGGCCACCTCGGCCTGATCGCCTCCGGGTAGAGCCTCGACCAGCGCGCGGGTGAGCGTGGTTTTGCCGCTTCCAAGAGGGCCGCGCAACAACAATGCCGCAACGCCGCAAAGGGTTACCGCCTGGGCCAGCAGGCGGCCAAAGCGCTCGGTTTCAGAAAGGTCGTGGAGGGTTATCTGGGCCATGGCAATATGTCGTCCTTGGGGTCACGGGTAACTGTGGGGGCGGTATAATCTGCGGCAAAGCCGCAAGCGTAAGCGCTCTGTGTCCGGGGCAGGGCATCGGCCACGGCAGAGGGGGTGTTGCCCCTGAGGGGCCATTGCTCTGCAAGGCTCTTGCCCGCCAGCACGTGCAGGGCTACGGCCTGGCCTGCCAATATGTGCGCTGGTTGCAAGATTTCTGTTGCGGTGCTGTTGCTGTGTGCTGTTGTGTTGTTGTGTGGCTGCGCAGTCACATCCTGCATCCGCATTGCGGGCAGCATGCGGGCCAGCAGGCCGCCGGTGCATCCTGCCAGTACATCGCCCGAGCCTCCCACCGCAAGCTGCGGCACATCGTAGGGGCAAATCAGGGTGGGCGCTTGCGACTGTCCCACGAGGCTTGCGGCTCCCTTGAGAACAACAACGGCACGGCACAGGCCGCATAACCGGGCAAGCGAGCCCTGCCTGTCTGCCTGAATTTCTGCGGCGGTGCAGCCCAGCAGGGCAGCAGCCTCGC
The DNA here is from genome assembly GCF_009712225.1 of Desulfovibrio sp. Classification (NCBI taxonomy): domain Bacteria; kingdom Pseudomonadati; phylum Thermodesulfobacteriota; class Desulfovibrionia; order Desulfovibrionales; family Desulfovibrionaceae; genus Desulfovibrio; species Desulfovibrio sp. The sequence continues at coordinate 189,080 of NZ_WASP01000006.1, forward strand.
CGGGGTGCGGCGTAAGAACATCGTTTTTGCCTACCCGGCCGAGCAGGTCTGGCCGTCCGGCCAGCAACACCAGCGCATCGGCGTCAAAAACTGTTGGCGGCCTGTAGGGCAGGCGCAGCAAAGCAGCAATAAAGTCTGACGCATCTTTTCTCCGGCCCATGCCGGGGCCAACCACCAGCGCGGAGCAACGCGCAAGCAGCTCTGTCAGTCCCTCGGGCAGGGTCGCGGGCCATTGGCGCTCAGTATCGCCCAACGGCAGGGTCATTATTTCCGGCCAGCCATTCTTGATATCTGCAATGCCCGCGCCGGGCGCAGCTGCGGTCACAAGGCCAGCGCCTGCGCGCAGGGCGGCACGGGCCGCAAGGTGAGCTGCTCCGCCAAGGCCGGGCGCGCCGCCAAGAATCAGCACATGGCCGTATGAATTTTTGAAGCCGTCGGGCAAAATGTGGGCCAGCGGGCTTAAACAGCGGCCATCAAGGGCGTAAAAGGAGCAGGGGGCCTTGCGCTGCACAGCCAGCGGTATACCTATGACCCGCACGTGCAGTGCGCCTGTATAGGCGCGGGCGTGAGGCAGCACCAGTCCGGGTTTGGCGGCGGCAAAACTGACCGTGGCGTTGGCCCGTATGGCTTCCGGCATGGCAAGGCCCGTGCGGCCATCAAGACCGGAGGGAATGTCGAGCGCCAGCACAAAGGGCTGGTTGGGCAGGGCATTGACCTCGCGCACAAGCTCCAGCGCATCGGGGCGCAGTGTGCCGCAAAATCCCGTACCCAGCAGGCCATCAACTATAATGTGTGGCAGGGGCGTACGGCGGAAAACAGAGAGGCGGCAGCGCTCAAATACAACCCCCGCAGCCCGTGCAATGCGCACATGCTTGCCGCTTGCTCCCTTGCAGGCAGAGAGGGGCCGCGTGTGCAGTACAAGCGGGTGCGCCCCCGCATCCAGCAGATGACGCGCAAGGCAGGCCGCATCGCCGCCGTTGTTGCCGCTGCCCATGAGCAGCCAGACACGCAGCCCGGCAAGTTCTGGCCGGCAAACCCGCAATACATCAAGCGCCGCGCGGGCGGCGTTTTCCATCAGCAGTTCTTCGGGCAGGCCAAGGGCCATGGCACCGGCATCCCACTGGCGCATTTCTTCCGGCAGGGGCAAAGGGGGAAAAAGATCGTAAAAAAGCCTTGGCATTGTTATGCCTCCAGCACCACAACCGCCACTGCGGCACTGCGGTCATGGCTTATGGAAATGTGGGCCGCGCGCATGCCCATGGCTTCGGCGCGCTGGCGGGCAGGGCCATGCAAACGCAATAGTGGTTGCCCTGCGGGACCGCGTAGAATTTCCACGTCCAGTAGTCCTAGGCCGTCGCTAAAGCCCGTTCCAAGAGCCTTGACTGTTGCTTCCTTGGCGGCAAACCGACCCGCAATGTAGGCAATAGGACTCTCCGGCAGGTTTTTCTGCTCCTCTTCGGTGAGGATTTTTTGCAATAACCGTACGCCAAACCTGTCATAACTGGCTTTTATGCGTGCCAGTTCCGTAATGTCGGTTCCAAGGCCAATGATCATACAGTTGTCCACCAGGCGCAGTACGGGTGCTATGCACTGCAAGTTGGGCTGTTGCCCATTAAAAGAAAAAAGAGTATTGCTTTGCTTTCAACCTAAACTATTCTGACCCGTTCCCCGCCGAAACGTCAAGGCGTAGGCTGTGGGAGCGAACGGAGAAATTTTGTTATGAAGTTGTGCATCATCGGAACGGGTTATGTTGGCCTGGTAAGCGCCGCTTGCTTTGCTGAAATGGGCAATACCGTGACCTGCGTGGACGTTAACCCCGCTGTGGTCGAAAAGCTCAACGCCGGTTCCGTGCATATTTTTGAGCCTGGGCTCGAACCCATGGTGCGCCACAGCCGCGCAGATGGTCGCCTTACCTTCACCACCCGTCTTGAAGAAGGCATTGCCAATGCCGACTGCGCCTTTATCTGCGTGGGCACGCCGCCCCAGCCCGACGGCTCGTGCGACCTGAGCTACGTGCGTCAGGTTGCGGGCGAAATTGGCCGCCATATGCAGAAAGACCTTGTGGTTGTTGACAAATCCACCGTGCCCGTGGGTACCGCCGACGAAGTGCGCGCCCTGATCGACAAGGAACTGGCCGCCCGTGGCGTTTCCTATCAGGTGGACGTTGTTTCCAACCCCGAATTTCTCAAGGAAGGCGACGCCATCTCCGACTTCATGAAGCCCGACCGCGTTGTGCTTGGTACGGATTCGGAACATGCCGCATCCCTGATGCGCGAACTGTATTCGCCCTTTGCCCGCACCCGCGACAAGATCATCGTCATGGGCGTGCGCAGTGCAGAAATGACAAAGTACGCTGCCAACTGCATGCTGGCTACCAAGATTTCGTTTATCAACGAAATCGCCACCATCTGCGAAAAGGTTGGCGCCGACGTGCGTGACGTGCGTACCGGCATTGGCTCTGACACGCGCATTGGCTACCAGTTCATCTACCCCGGCGTGGGCTACGGCGGTTCTTGCTTCCCCAAGGACGTGAAGGCGCTTATCCACACTGCTGAAAAGGCTGGCGTGGAACCCAAGCTGCTCAACGCCGTGGAAGACGTCAACGCCCGCCAGAAAAAGCACATGGCTGGCCGTATCAAGGAATACTTTGCTCCCCAGGGCGGCGTGAAGGGCAAAACCCTTGCGCTGTGGGGGCTGGCATTCAAGGCCAATACCGACGACATGCGCGAAGCCGCTTCCATCAGCATTGTCAACGAGCTCACCGCCGCTGGCATGAAGGTTCGCGCCTTTGACCCGGTTGCCGCCGAAAATGCCTGCGAGATCTTCAAGGGCAACCCGCTGGTGGAAATAGTGGACAGCCAGTACGGCGCTTGCGAAGGCGCTCAAGGCCTGCTGGTGGTTACGGAATGGAACCAGTTCCGCAACCCCGACTTTGACAAGATCAAGAGCCTGCTGACGGCCCCCCTGCTGTTTGACGGACGCAACCTGTACTCGCCCAGCTTTATGGCGCAGCGCGGTTTTGCGTACTTCTGCATTGGCCGCCGAGCCGACTAAAAAATCAGACGGGCAGGCAGCTGCCTGACGTTCAGATGTCAAAAACCGCCCGGAGCATCAGCTCTGGGCGGCTTTTTGTCATAAAAAGGGGCTCTGTTCCTGCCGGAACAGAGCCCCCTGAAACAATGTGGCGATGCCTAGACGTTGAACAGAAAGTGCATGACGTCACCGTCATTGACCACATATTCCTTGCCTTCCACGCGCAGCACGCCGTCAGCGCGGCAGGCGGCTTCACTTTCGTGGCTCATGTAGTCGTCGTACGAAATCACTTCGGCCCGGATAAAGCCGCGTTCAAAATCGGTATGGATAACGCCAGCGGCCTGCGGTGCCTTCCAGCCCTTGTGGATTGTCCAGGCGCGCACTTCGTCCGTGCCAGCGGTAAAGTAGCTGCACAGGCCAAGCGTGGCGTAGCCCGTGTGGATGATGCGCACAAGGCCGCTTTCGTCAATGCCGTAAGAGGTCAGCAGTTCGTCCTGTTCTTCTTCGGGCAGACCCTGCAGTTCTTCCTCAAGCTTGGCGCAGATGCGCGCAAAGCCCGCCTGGCGTTCCTTTGCAAAGGCTTCGAGCGTGGCAGAAAAATTGTTGCCCTCGGCCACGGCGGCCTCATCCACGTTGGCGCAGTAGATCACGGGCTTGGCAGTAAGCAGCCCAAGCTCGCGCCAGGTGGTCAGAAACAGTTCGTTTTCAGGCAGGCTGAAGCCTCGGGCGGGCTTGCCGTCATTGAGCTGGGACAGCAGGCTCTGCATGATGTCGGCGGCAGCCTTGGCGTTCTTGTCGCATTTGGCAAGCTTCAGCAGCTTGTCCAGACGCTTTTCAACGCTTTGCAGGTCGGCCAGCAGCAGTTCGGTTTCAATGGTGTCCACATCGCGCAGGGGGTCGACACCGCCGTCCACGTGGGTGATGTTTTCGTCCTCAAAGCAGCGCACCACATGCACAATGGCCGCGCATTCGCGGATATTGCCCAAAAACTGGTTGCCGAGCCCTTCACCCTTGCTGGCCCCGCGCACAAGACCGGCGATGTCGATAAAATCGACGCTGGCGTAGATGGTCTTTTTGGGCTTGGCCTTGGCGGTCAGGGCGTCCACCCTTTTGTCCGGCACAGCCACGGTGGCCTTGTTGGGCTCGATGGTGCAGAAGGGGTAGTTGGCGGCCTGAGCGTTCTGGGCCTTGGTCAGGGCGTTGAACAGGGTGGATTTGCCTACATTGGGCAGGCCCACAATACCAATACTGAGCGACATGTTGTCTCCTTGCGGTACGCAAAAAGGCGTATAGCCCGCAGTGGGCGGCGTGCCCGCGCGGGTTTGGCCGCCAATAACATCAGCGGCCCGGGTTCAGGAATCAGCTACGGTTTGCCCTTGCGGGCAAGACGGAATTTGGGGAACCGGCGTTGCCCAAAAGGCAACCCGCGCCGTCAAAGCAGACAGGCGCGGGCATGTTATAGACGCAAAGCGCGTATGAGGCAAGATGACTACTGCAGGCGGGTACTCACCGAGGGGGCGAGGCCATCGCCTGCGCGGGGTTCGCGCACCAGTGGCCGCAGGTCATCTGTGATGGGTACGGTGGCCGTGCCCATGGCCAGCACCTCGTTACTGGTGGTGTGGATGAGCCGGATGCTGAAGCGTACCTGCTCGCCCGTGGCAATATACGTACCTGCCAGTATTGCCTGGCTTGTGCCGCTCGAGCTCGCAAGCTGGCGCACGTCGCGCGTAAGAATAAATTCACCCTTCAGCTTGTCAAAACGGATGTCGCGCCCCTTGCGCAGTTCCTGAAAGCGGTAGCCCTCGTTGATGAGCCAGCGGCTGATTTCTTCGGTCATCTGGCGGGCCAGGGGCGAGGCTTCGTCCAGATTGTTGATGTTCACCGGGGTCGTGCCCATAATCATGATGCGCGCGCGGGCCAGCGATTCGCGGTCTTTGCGGCTCATTTCAGAGTTGTCGCCCGCAAAGCGCATCATCAGCTGTTCGTCCAGCTGCTTGGCAATGCTCACGGCTGCGCGGGGCACGTTGCCAGCTGCCGCCGCAGTGAGCGGAAAAAGCAGGGCCGCAAGCACAAGAGTGATAATAAAAAAGCGGTTCATGGCAATCCTTAGCGCATGGTGCGCAAAAGCAGTTCAACGCCGTTCAGTTCCCTTTTGATGATGGAGAGGGTCTGATCGTCTGCACAGATGGAGAGGGCCTGAAGGTAGCGCTGCCGCGCCAGTTCATAGCGCCCCTGCTCGCGAAAATAACGGGCCTGCCCCAGATAGGCCAGGCTGTGCTCGTTTGCTTCAGAAAGATAGTTGGCCCTTTCCTTTGCCTCGCGTTTGGCCTGGGCGTCAGACTGCCCATTGCTGTACGACGACATGCCGTCGGCCAGCGCAGCAGCTGGCAGGGCGAGTGGCAGGGCAAAGGAAGCCGTAAGACAGAGTGCGCAAATGCTGTTCAACGATTTTTTCATGGCAATTCCGGCATTACCGGCGTTGTTTGATTACAAGCGTGCCGCTGCTGATGCTGCTGGCAGGCGTATAGAGCGAAGTGGGGGCCGGTTTGGCGGTTGAGCTGTTTTCGGCGGTCTTGACCGGTGGCGGCGGGGGATCTGCCTGCGTCATGCGCTGCACAATGGGCGTGTTGACGAGCACAAGCTGGCCCGTGCGCATCACCAGACCATCGCTGGCGCGCACCAGGCGGGCGTTGATAAAGGTTGCGTCCTTGTCCACATAGTAGGTTCCTACAACCAGGGCGGCCCATTTTTGTCCGTTGGTCGAAACCATCTGGTTGGCCGCAAGGGCAAGGTCGTCGCGTCCGCCCTGCACGTTGATGGTTCCGTTAAGTCTGTATTCACGCGTGGGAAAACCCCGCTGGTTGAATTCGTAAAACAGCGATTCGGCCATGAGCCTGCCCATGGGCGAGCTTTGCGATGTGTTGTTCTGGTTCACAAAAGCCGTGGGCATGGCCACAAAGCCCTGAATGGCGTCGTTGGGCATGGTGGCAAGCATCTGTTCGGCCAGTTCGCGGCTTTTGAGCTTGAACTCAACGGCGTCGGTATAGCCGGGCGAAAGGGCCGAAGGGCCGCTCTTGCTGCAACCGGCAAACAGCGGCAGCAACAGTGAGCATAATATGAGAAGACGCGGCATAATGTGCATATAAACCCCGGTAGTGTTCTGAAAACAGTCCGCGCGGCGCGGCCATGTTGTGCGGCCTGCCTGCCCTGACCGTTGCCGGAATAGCCAGCAACAGCCAGAAATACGGGGCCGTTCTTTATGGATACTTATCGTCGTAATGGCCGCAAACTTGAGTGCAGGGGGAAAAAACGTCTGCACGCAGGCCTTTGCAAAAAAACTTTGCAAGACACGTTCCAGAATATTTTTTCGTAATATTTTCCTACCTGCTGCCTGGCGGAGGTGTCGGCGTGATGGCGGGACTGTGCGGGGCAGTTACCGGGGCGGAATAATTGCAGTGTTATCAGGGGTATTGTGCGCGGACGAGGGAATAAAATTGCCTGCGGTGGCATGCTCCGCTGGCTGCGGCGTGCCGGGCACACTTGGCTTGCCGGGCGAAATAGCATACAAGAATCGTTTACGGCACACTGCGGCTTTTGGCTGTGGTTGCACCATGTTTCTGAGAGGCAAGCATGCACAAGCGCACAACCCGCGCCATCAGTCTGGGCGGGCTTTCCATTGGCGGCGGCGCACCTGTGATGGTGCAGAGCATGACCAATACCGATACCCGCGATGCCGAGGCCACACTGGCCCAGATAGCGCGGCTTGAAGCACGCGGCTGCGAGGCCGTGCGCGTGGCCGTGCCCGATGAAGCGGCAGTTGCAGCCCTGCCCGCCATTCGCGCCGGTACGCGTCTGCCGCTTATTGCGGATATCCATTTTGACTACCGCCTTGCCGTGGCCTCGCTGGAGGCTGGCCTTGAGGGCCTGCGCATCAACCCCGGCAACATTGGCCCAAGAGAGCATGTTGACCGCGTGGTGGATGCCGCCAAGGCCCACGGGGCGGTTATCCGCGTGGGGGTCAATTCCGGCTCGGTCGAAAAGCGCCTGCTTCAGCAGTACGGCGGCCCCTGCCCCGAGGCGCTGGTCGAAAGCGCGCTGGGCCACGTGCGCATGCTTGAGGACCGTGGATTTTACGACACAAAAATTTCGCTCAAGTCTTCATCGGTGCTCGATACCATCGCCTCGTACCGCAAGCTTGCCGAGGTGTGCGACTACCCCCTGCACATCGGCGTGACCGAGGCCGGGGGGCTCATGCGCGGTACGGTCAAATCTGCTGTGGGGCTTGGTATTCTGCTGCACGAGGGCATTGGCGACACCATGCGCGTTTCGCTCACCGCCGACCCGGCGGAAGAAGTAACCGTGGCGTGGGAAATTCTGCGTGCTCTTGGCCTGCGTTCGCGAGGGCCGGAAATCATATCGTGCCCCACTTGCGGACGCACAGAGATTGACCTGTTTTCGCTTGCGCGCGCGGTAGAAGACCGCCTTGCGACCTCCAAGGCCGACATCAAGGTGGCGGTCATGGGGTGCGTGGTCAACGGCCCGGGCGAGGCCCGCGAGGCCGACCTGGGCGTTGCTGGCGGGCGCGACAAGGGCATCATATTTCGCAAGGGCGAGGTCATCCGCTCGGTCAAAGGGCAGGAAGCCCTGCTGGCGGCTTTTATGGAAGAACTGCAACAACTGCTCAACGAAAAGGAATCACAGTAATGCGTTTCAGCAACTGCTATATTCCCACCCTCAAGGAATCCCCGGCCGATGCCGAAGTGATCAGCCACAAGCTTCTGCTGCGTGCCGGCATGGTGCGCAGGCTTACTTCGGGCATGTACACGTATCTGCCGCTGGGCCTTCGGGTGCTTGAAAAAATAAGCCGCGTCGTGCGCGAAGAAATGGCCGTCGCCAACTTTGAAGAACTGCTCATGCCCATGGTGCAGCCCGCAGACCTGTGGAAAGAATCGGGCCGCTGGGAACACTACGGCAAGGAACTGCTGCGTTTCAAGGATCGCAACGAACGTGAATACTGCCTTGGCCCCACGCACGAAGAAGTCATCACCGACCTCGTACGCGGCGAAGTGCGCTCTTACCGTCAGCTGCCCGTGCGTCTGTACCAGATCCAGACCAAGTTCCGCGACGAAATCCGCCCCCGTTTCGGCCTCATGCGCGGGCGCGAATTTATCATGAAGGACGGCTATTCCTTTGACGCCAACGAAGACGGCGCGCAGCAGAACTACTGGGCCTGCCACGCGGCCTACAAGCGTATTTTCCAGCGTCTTGGCCTCAAGTTTCGCCCTGTGGAGGCTGATTCCGGCTCCATCGGTGGCAATTTTTCGCACGAATTCATGGTGCTGGCCGATACGGGTGAAGACACCATTGCCTTCTGCCACAGCTGCGACTACGCGGCCAACGTGGAACGCGCCGAGGTTGCCTGGAACGGCCAGCCCTGCACGCAGGCCTGTGCCCCGGCTGAAAAGGTAGCCACACCCAACGCGCATACGGTGGAAGAAGTGGCAGCCCTGCTTGGCGTTGCCGCATCTGCTGTGGTTAAAACCATGCTCTTTAAGGTGGACGGCAAGGCCGTGGCTGTGCTTGTGCGCGGCGACCGCGAAGTAAACGACATCAAGCTCAAGAACCTGCTCAACGCGCAGGACGTGGTGATGGCCGACGCCGCCACCGTGCAGGAAATCACCAAGGCTCCCGTGGGCTTTGCCGGGCCTGTGGGGCTTGAAATTCCCGTTTACGCCGATGCCGAGCTGCAGGCGGGTACAGATTATGTGGTGGGTGCCAATGCTGGCGATGCCCATCTTGTTCATGTTGACCTTAACCGCGATGCCAAGGTGGCAGCATGGGCCGATCTGCGCGCCATCACCCCCGAAGACAAGTGCCCCCGTTGCGGTGGTCATATTGAGCTTACGCGCGGTATCGAAGTGGGCCACGTGTTCATGCTGGGCCGCAAGTACAGCGACGCCATGCACGCCGCTTTTCTTGACGAAAACGGCAAGGAACAGATCATGATTATGGGCTGTTACGGCATCGGTGTTTCGCGCGTGGCGGCTGCCGCCATTGAGCAGAACAACGACGAACACGGCATAGTGTTTCCCCCGCCAATGGCCCCCTACGACTGCATTTTGCTGAACCTTGACCCGCGCAACGACGAGGTCAACGCCAAGGTCGAGCAGATATACGCCATGCTCAAGGATATGGGCGTGGATGTGCTGATGGACGACCGCGACGAACGCCCCGGTGTCAAGTTCAAGGACGCGGATTTACTGGGTATTCCCATGCAGCTCGTGGTGGGCGGCAAGGGCCTGGCCAAGGGCATTGTGGAATGCAAGGATCGCCGTAGCGGCGAAAAGGGCGAGCTGCCTGCCGATGCCATGGCCGAAGCCTTTTCGGCCTGGGCCGCCAGGGTTCGCGAGGGCTGGGCACAGCAGCAGGGCTAGGCCACGCTGCATCAGATTGTACCGTCATAAAACCGCGTCAGGGGTGGGGCGTGGGGCAATGCCCATGCACACACCGGGCGAGGGTTTGTCATAGGTTGAGGTAACGTAAAAGGGGCGCTGTCAGTGCCCCTTTTACAACAAAAGAGCCTCTTTTCAGATACAGGGCCGCAAGCGGAGTACCATGCAGGAAGCCATACTGTCTGTCCGTGAGCTCACGGAGCAGCTGCGCAAAACTCTTGAGGGGCGTTTTCCCTTTGTGTGGGTGCGGGGCGAGGTGACAAACCTTACCAGGCCCGGCTCTGGGCACGTCTATTTTACCATCAAGGATGCGGATGCCCAGCTGCAGTGCGTGTGGTTCCGGCACATGCAGCGGCAGACCAGCCAGGGGTTTGACCCGTTGACGGGCGAGGTTTTTGACGCGCCACGTCCATCACCGCTGGAGCTTTTGCGCAACGGGCTTGATGTGCTGTGCGCTGGACGCATTACCCTGTACGCCCCGCGCGGGCAGTACCAGCTGGCGGTAGAGCTTTTGCAGCCTGCGGGTGAGGGGCTGCTGGCACAGGCCTTTGAGGCCAGCAAGCGCAAACTGGCGGCACTGGGATATTTCATCCACGAGCGCAAGCGGCCCCTGCCGCAGGATCCGCAGCGTGTGGCCCTCATAACGTCGCCTACTGGCGCGGCCATTCACGATTTCATGGAACTGGCTGCCAGCCGTGGCAGTGGGGCGCGAATCCGTCTGTTCCCGGTACTGGTGCAGGGAGCAGAGGCGGCCCCAAGCATTGTGCGGGCCGTGCAGGAGGCCAACGCGCAGGGCTGGGCGCAGGTTATTGTGCTGGTTCGCGGTGGTGGTTCGCTTGAAGATCTGTGGGCCTTTAACGAAGAAGCCGTGGCCGAGGCCGTTTTTCAGTCGCGCCTTCCGGTGCTGGCAGGCATTGGACATGAGGTGGACGTTACACTTGCCGACATGACCGCAGACCTGCGCGCGGCAACGCCCTCGCACGCGGCCCAGCTGCTCTGGCCCGCACGGGCAGAGCTGGTGCAGAAAGTTGACGAGGCCGAGGCCGCCCTTGTGCGCGCCATGCGGCAGCGGCTTGAAGCGACAGGGCAGAACCTTGCGCAGTACGAGAGCGCCCTGCGCTGGTTTTCGCCCATGCGGCATCAGGCGCGCCTTGCGGAACAGCTGGATAGCCTGCACCTGCGCCTGCACAGGGCTACCCGGCAGTGGCTTGATACTGCCCATGCCCGGAGTGAAAGACTTGCCCAGGCGCTGCAAAGTGCCTTTAGCCCCACGCGGCTGGATATGCTGGAGAGCAGGGTAGATGGGCTTTCGGCCAATCTGGCTGCGGCCATGCCGCGTATGCTGGCCGCGCAGGAACAGCAGCACCTTGCCGCCCACAGTCGTCTGCATGCGGCAGGGCAGGAAATGATCGCCCGCGCAGGGCGCGAGCTGGATAAACTGGAAATTTCGCTTGCGGCGGCCAATCCGCTTGCGCCTCTCAGCCGTGGCTATGCCCTTGTGCACGGTGCGGATGGCGGGCTGCTGCGCTCGGTAAATGCGGCCCCTGCGGGCAGCGCCATTACGGTGCGGCTGGCAGACGGCAGTCTGGCTGCCGTGGTCAGCAATGTACTGCCGGAAGCTGCGGCAGATGCCGTAGCTGGGCCGAAAGCAGAAAAACAAGGACGGAAGAGCTGATGTCCGCGCGTATGACCAAATTCGTGCGCCTTGTGCTGGCGCTGCTGACGTTGCATGTGTTTTTTGCCGGGGTTGCCGCGCTGGCGGCTCCCCCGCTTGTGCTGGACGCTCCGGAAACCGTGGCGCGTGGTGATGCTTTTCCCGCTTTGGCGGTGAGTGAGGCTCCCACAAAAGCATTTACCTTCTACTGGCTGGGTAAAGCCTACGAGGCCCGCGCAGAGCAGGTAAACACCAGTGCCGCAGCTGGCTCCGCCCCGCGCTGGCAGGCTGTGATGCTGCTGCCCGTGCCTCTGGAAGAAAAAGAAGCCGCCCGCGACCTCTCCGTATCTGTTGGCGGTGGCAAGGAAGCCCCCCGCACTGCCCACCGGATTGCCTTTTTTGACAAGGACCGCCCGGTGCAAAAGCTGAACGTGGACAAAAAATTTGTGGATCCGCCAGCGGATGAAATGGCGCGCATCAAGGCCGACAGGGAGCTTGTGCGTCAGGCGCTGGCTCAGCGTCTGCCCGAACGCCAGTGGGTTTTGCCTTTTGTACGGCCAGTGCCCAGCGATGTGTCAAGTTTTTACGGCCTCAAGCGCGTATTCAACGGGCAGCCCCGCGGCGTGCACAAGGGGCTTGACCTGCGCGGCCAGCAGGGACAGCAGGTGATTGCCTGCGCCGACGGGCAGGTGGTGCTTACGGGGAATTTGTACTTCTCTGGTAATGTAGTGTACATCAATCACGGCGAAGGGGTGTTTACCGCGTATCTGCACCTTTCTGAAATACTGGTGCAAAATGGCGATCGGGTGCGCAAGGGGCAGGTTGTGGGGCTCGTAGGGGCCACAGGCCGTGTTACCGGGCCGCATCTGCATCTGTCGCTTCTGGTTCAGGGCGAATCGGTTGATCCGCAGCCCTTTCTGACCACCGGCAACGCCGCTAAGGAAAAAAATCCATGAGCGCCAAGACAGACAATACCTTTGAAAAAAAGATGGCCCGACTTCAGGAAATAGTAGCGGCGCTGGAAAGCGGCGATCTGCCTCTTGAAAAGGGCATGGCACTGTATAAGGAAGGAGCGGCCTGCTCACGCTACTGCCGCGAGCAGCTTGAAAAAGCCCGGCACGAGCTTGAAATCTGGCAGGATGGTCAGGCTCGTCCGCTTCAGTCACGCCCTGTGACCGAAGGCGGGTTGAATGCAGAAGAGGAGGCGGAATAGGCGATGATGAGCGTTGCTGACATGAAGGCCCTGCTGCGCGCGCGGGGCAAGGACGTGGAAGCCTATCTGGCCACCTGTCTTGACGGTCGCGATATACCCCGGAGGCTCAAGGATTCCATGCTTTACAGCCTGCAGGCCGGGGGCAAGCGCTTGCGGCCTGTTTTGTGCCTGAGCACTGCCGCCCTGTGCGGTCTTTCGCCGCAGCGCAGCATGCCCTTTGCTGCCGCCATCGAGATGATTCATACCTATTCGCTTGTTCACGATGATCTGCCTGCCATGGACGACGATGATCTGCGCCGTGGCAAGCCCTCGAACCACAAGGCTTTTGACGAGGCCACGGCAATTCTTGCTGGCGATGGTCTGCTTACCGATGCCTTTATGGTCATGTGCCGCACCCCCGAAGCCCCCGACCGCGTGCTTGAAGCCGTATCCACACTTGCGCTGGCGACGGGGTCTTCGGGCATGGTGGGCGGTCAGGAATGGGACATGATCTACACGGGGGCGTCCTCCATTACGCTTGAGCAGATGCGCACCGTGCATGCCATGAAAACCGGGGCGCTGCTGCGGGCATCGTGCCTGTGCGGGGCCATACTTGCCGGGGCAGAACAGCCCGCCCGCGAGGCCATTTCTGCCTACGGCGCGGCGCTTGGCGTGGCCTTCCAGATTGCAGACGATATTCTTGATGTGGTCTCGGACACGGCAACCCTGGGCAAACCCGCTGGCAGCGACGAAGAGCAGGGCAAGAGCACCTATCCCGCCTTGCTGGGGCTTGAAAAAAGCCGCGAGCTGGCGCGCGAACAGGCACAGGCCGCGCAGAACGCACTGGCCGCTTTTGACGGGCAGGAAGCGGATTTTCTGCGGGCATTGGCCGACTACACGGTAACCAGGGCGGCCTGATATGGATACGAAAGAGCACGACAGTTTACTGGACGGTATTGAAAGCCCCGCCCAGCTGAACAAATTTTCGGACGCGCAACTGACCCAGCTTGCTGGCGAGGTGCGCAGCCGCATCATTGATACGGTTTCGCGTACCGGCGGGCATCTTGCGCCTTCTCTGGGTGTGGTGGAGCTGACACTTGCCCTGCTTTCCACGTTCAACGTTGAGCACGACAAGCTGATCTGGGACGTGGGCCATCAGGCCTATGCCTACAAGATGCTTACGGGGCGCGCCAAAAATTTTCATACCCTGCGCACGTTTGGCGGTATTTCCGGCTTTCCGCGCATGGAAGAAAGCCCCTTTGACCATTTTGGCGTGGGGCATTCCTCCACGTCTATTTCCGCGGCTCTGGGCATGGCTCTGGCGCGAGATCTTTCCTGTCTCAAGCACCATGTGCTTGCCGTGATAGGCGACGGATCGCTCACTGCGGGCGAGGCCTTTGAAGGGCTGAATCTTGCCGGCCACATGGGGCGGCGGCTCATTGTGGTGCTCAACGACAATGAGATGTCCATTTCGCCCAACGTGGGCGCGCTTTCGCTGTTTCTCAGCCGCACTCTTTCGCAGCGCTGGGTGCGGCAGACCCGAAAGGAAGTGCTCAATTTTCTGCGCTCCATTCCACGAATCGGGCAAAAGCTGGCTGTCTATGCCATGCGCGGCGAGTGGAGCTTCAAGTCGTTTTTTACTCCGGGCATGCTGTTTGAGGCCTTTCGCTTCAACTATATCGGCCCGGTGGACGGTCACGACATCACAAGCCTGCGCCGTCATCTCGAAATGGCCGCTGCCATCGAGGACGGCCCGGTGCTGCTGCACGTGCGTACGCAAAAGGGCAAGGGCTACGGCCCGGCGGAAAAAAATCCCACACTGTACCACGGCATTGGCCTGTTCACGCCAGAAACCGGGCAGCCTGTGGCTTCTACGGCCAAGCTGCCTTCATTCACCACGGTGTTCAGCAACACGCTTACCGAGCTTGCCGAGCACAATGACAAGATCATTGCCATTACGGCGGCCATGCCCGAGGGCACAGGTACGGACAAGTTCCGGGCGCGTTTTCCCGACCGTTTTGTGGATGTGGGCATCTGCGAACAGCACGCCGTGACCTTTGCAGCAGGGCTTGCCAGTCAGGGCTATCGCCCTGCGCTGGCGGTGTATTCCACATTTTTGCAGCGTTCGTACGATCAGGTTGTGCACGACGTGTGTCTGCAAAACCTGCCGGTCACCTTCTGCATAGACCGCGCGGGCCTTGTGGGCGAAGACGGTGCCACCCACCACGGCGCGTTTGATATTGCCTACCTGCGGCATATTCCCAACATTGCCATGCTGGCCCCGCGCAACGAAAACCTGCTGCGGCACAGCCTGCACACGGCCTTGAGCCATCCCGGCCCCTGTGCCCTGCGTTATCCGCGCGGCAGCGCCTTTGGCGTGCCCTCGGACGGAGCACCCCGGCTGCTGACCCCCGGCAGGGGTGAGATACTGCAACAGGGCGAAGGCCTGGCGGTGATCGCCGTGGGCAACCGTGCCCACCCCGCGCTGGAAGCGGCTGCGGTTGTGGAGCAGCAGACCGGCATCAGGCCTCTGGTGTTTGACCCCGTATGGCTCAAGCCCCTGCCAGAAGAGCAGCTGGCCGAAATCGCAAACCGTTTTGACCGCATTCTGATTGTGGAAGAAGGCGTACTGGCCGGTGGCTTTTCGTCTGCAGTGCTTGAATTCTGGAATGATCGTGGCCTCATGCGCGGGCAGTGCATCAAGCGCCTTGGCCTGCCCGACCACTTTGTGGAGCACGGCAGTCAGCTACGCCTGCGCGAGCTTGTGGGCCTGCGCACCAACAACATTGCCGATGCCATGCTGGAACTGGCGGGTAAAAAATAGCCCAGTCTGGACTGTTAATTCAAAAGCGCCGGTAAAACCTGCCTGTTGCAGGACACCGGCGCTTTTTTGTTTGCCACACCGGCAGATCATAACAAAGCCAAGGGCATCTGCCTGTGGCTTTGTTTTTATCGGGCTTTGGGAGCGTTTGGGGGAGGACTGGCTAGTCAGCCTGAATGTCGTACTGCTCCAGTTTGTCCCACACGGCGCTGATAACCATGGCCATAATGGCAGCAAGGCGCGCCTTGGCGTGGTCGTCCGGCGGGCTGGCCTGACCACGCAGGTTGGCAGCCTGCACTGCAAGCCGCTGGCAGAAAAGATCGGGGCACTGGGCCTGCTGTTCCTGCGCCAGCAGGGGCATGTACTGGGCAAAAGGGCCATCCACAAAGGCGTTGAGGGCTGCGTTGACTGCCTTCTCGTCGGCGCTGTCAAAACTACCGCTGGCGTCGGCCAGCAGGTTGCCGGTCTGCCGCAGGTAGGCCAGAAAAACCGTATTGGGCGCGTGCTGCATGATGGCAGCTGTAACCACGGCATGCACAAAGGCGCGCCATTCGGCGCAGAACATCTCCGCACCGGGGCCGGAAAGGTATTCCTCGGGCATTTGCGCACCGCTGGCCATGTTGATGATATCGGCGGTCTTGCTGTTGATCTGAAAGAGTATGCAGGCCGCTTCCAGCCCTTGTGCTGCGCTGAGCTGCTTTTTGGACATCAGGCTTTATCCTTCTGGCAGTTCTGGCCATCGGCCAGTGCTTGGTCGTAGGCCGCGTAGCCCGCTGCGCGCAAGCGGCAGGCCGGACATGTGCCGCAACCATAGCCCCAGGGTTCGCGCTGGCCGCGCTGGCCCAAGTAGCAGGTGTGGCTTTCTTCTACAATCAGGTTTACCAGCGCATCGCCGCCCAACTCGCGGGCAAGCATCCAGGCGTCTTTTTTGCTGCGCCACATGAGGGGCGTGTGCAGGGTGTACTGCGCGTCCATGCCGCTGTTTACCGCCACCTGCATGGCCTTGATGCTGTCGTCGCGGCAGTCGGGGTAGCCGGAGTAATCGCTCTGGCAGACGCCCAGCACAATGTGACGGATATTTTTGGCATAGGCCCAGGCGGCCGCGTGCAGAATAAACATGAGGTTGCGGCCCGGCACAAAGGTGTTGGGCAGGCCGTTGGCTCCGTGCTCGTCGATGGGCGTGTCGGAGGTCAGGGCCGTGTCGGCCAGCTGGCGAAAAATATCAAGGTCGAGCAGGCAATCTGAGCCAAGACGCTCAGCCCACAGGGGGTTGAGCGCAGTAATGCCCTCGCGCACGCGCATGCGGCAGGCAAGCTCTACAGAGTGGCGTTGTCCGTAATCAAAACCCAGGGTGAATACCCGTTTGAAGCGACTGAGAGCCCAGGCAAGGCAGGTTGCGGAATCCTGCCCGCCAGAAAAAACAACGAGAGCCTGTTGTTCAAGCAGGGGGAAAGTAGTGTTCATTTTGCATCTGGCCAGAAGTTACAGGGCCGTGCCGGTGCGTACCCGGCCATAAACGCGTCCATAAGTGTGCCGAAAAACACGCGGTTACGCGGTTTGATGTGCTGCACTTCGGCGCAGTCGGTGGGGAAAAAGCGCATGGATTCGCGGTTGCCGAGGTAGGTCTTTTTTGCGGCAGGCAGGGTGAGTATATGCGCCCACATGCCGCGTCGGGCGGCAATGGCCTCGTGCTGTAACTTGCGCAGCCTCTCCTGAAAATGAGAGTTCAGCTCGCTGTGAGGGTACACAAAGGCCGCGCCGTTGCGGACCATGGTGTCTGAAAGCGAATGCCCGTCAGGCAGGATGACGTCGGCCACGATGCGGCCATAGTGGTCCTTGCCCTTGGGATCCACAGAAACAAGGCGCACTTCCTTGCCCTGGGCCAGATGCGTAAGCTGATCCATGGCCTCACGGGCATAGTATTGAGGTTTGCGTTTGCCGTGGTCCATTTCAGGGGCGTCAATGCCCGCCAGACGGACAGTGCGTCTGTCTGTAAGCTTGAGGGTGTCGCCGTCAAAGCATTTGGCAACCTTGCCTGTGGCAGCCTGTTGATCGGCAGCCGGGGCGACGCTTGCTGCGCCCGTAAGCGCCAGCAGACACAAAAGAATCAGCGCAAAGACTTGCGCCGGGGTATGTTTTTTGCCAGCCAAAAATGAAGACCGGCTGAAAAGCTTTGGCATGTGGTTCAGCATGTGGGCTATGCTCATCCGTTGCTATCGGTGTGCGGAATGGCCTTTGGCTTCAAACCCCGCGCCGGCCCGCCAGAATCCCCTGCGGGGCAGGCACGATTACAATCAGTTTTCGTAATAGGAACGCAGGGGTTGGCTGCGAACTGGGTGGCGAAGCTTGCGCAGGGCCTTGGCCTCGATCTGCCGGATACGTTCACGTGTTACGTTGAAGAGCTTGCCCACTTCCTCAAGGGTGTGGTCGCTCTTTTCAGCAATGCCAAAGCGTTTGCGCAGTACCTGTTCCTCACGGGGGGTAAGGTCGGCCAGAACGGCGGCAAGCTGCTCGGAGAGCTTGGTATTGATGACTTCTTCAGCCGGTGCAACGGCCTTTTTGTCTTCAATAAAGTCGCCGAGGCTCGAATCTTCTTCGTCGCCGATGGGCGTCTCGAGCGAGATGGGCTCCTTGGCGATCTTGAGCACTTTCTTGACCTTTTCCACCGGGTATTCCATACGCTCGGCGATTTCCTCGGGCGTGGGGTCGCGCCCCAGTTCCTGCACAAGGTAGCGTGAGGTGCGGATAAGCTTGTTGATGGTTTCGATCATGTGCACGGGAATACGGATGGTGCGGGCCTGATCGGCAATGGCGCGGGTAATGGCCTGACGGATCCACCATGTGGCGTAGGTCGAGAACTTGTAGCCACGCTGGTATTCAAACTTGTCCACGGCCTTCATGAGGCCGATGTTGCCTTCCTGGATAAGATCAAGGAACTGCAGGCCACGGTTGGTGTATTTTTTGGCAATGGAAACAACCAGCCGCAGGTTGGAGCGGATAAGCTCCTGCTTGGCGCGCATGGCGGCGGTATTGCCGCGTTTGATGCGCCACAGCACTTCTTCAAGATCAGTGACGTTGTGGCAGCACTTTTCCTGCAGACGGCTGAGAATTTCGATCTTGCCGATGATCATTTCCTTGAACGAAAACAGCTCGTCCACACTCAGCTTTAGGTCGCGGGCCGCATCGTTGGGGTTCACCTCGCGCTTGTCCAGACCATCGAACATGGCCTGAATTTCTGCCTGGGTGCGCCCGGTGGAAAGAATGTAGGCCGAAAGGTCGCGCTGGCAGTTGTGCATCTGGCGCACGTAGTCTTCAACCGTTTCAATGATGCGGTCGATGAGCGTTTTTTCCAGCTTGATATCGCGCAGACGTGTGACGATTTCGTCCTTGAAGCTGATGATTTCTTTCTGCACTGCGGTAACGCGGCGGTCCATGCAGGCGCAGGCGTCAAGCTTCTTGTAAATCTTGCGCTTTTTCTTGAAGGTCTGTTTTATTTCGTCCAGCAGCAAGATAACGCGGGTGCGCTGGTTCATTTCGTCTTCGCTGGGGTCGTCTTCTTCAATGGTTTTAACCACATCTTTCAGCTTGATGCGGTTCTGGCGCAGGTCTTCGCCAACATTGATGAGTTCTTCAACGGCCACAGGCACTTCAACCAGGGCGTACAGCACGTCCTGTTCGCCCATTTCGATCTTTTTGGCGATAACAACTTCGCCATCGCGGTCGAGCAGGGGCACGGCGCCCATTTCGCGCAGATACATGCGCACAGGGTCGGTGCTGCGCGAGGAATAATCAGCAGATTCCTCGTCTTCAGACAGATCCAGCGAACCTTCGGTAATGTCTTCGTCGGTTTCGGTAGCAGCAGCGGAAATTTTTTTTCCGTCCTTTTCCGAATCCACAATGACAATTTCGAGCTGTTCAAAGATGCCGATTATTTCCTCAAATTGCTCAGGCGTGCTCATTTCAACGGGCAGGGCCTTGTTGACCTCTTCAAAGGTCAGAAAGCCCGCGCCCTTGCCTTTGGCAATAAGGGACTGTATCTGCTGGATATCTTTAAGATTGCTCATGCCCTTTCTCCAAGGTTTCCTTAAGTGCGCGAAGATAATCTAAATCAGCTTCAAAGTCACCTATGCCGGTATTGGC
This sequence comes from Desulfovibrio sp., assembly GCF_009712225.1. Classification (NCBI taxonomy): domain Bacteria; kingdom Pseudomonadati; phylum Thermodesulfobacteriota; class Desulfovibrionia; order Desulfovibrionales; family Desulfovibrionaceae; genus Desulfovibrio; species Desulfovibrio sp. Next base: position 208,372 of record NZ_WASP01000006.1, read on the forward strand.
CCGCATGGCCGCCGACAGTGAGGATGCCTGAGCTGAAGCGTAATATCGGTCTAGCGACTGTCGCAATAATTCCAGTTCTTTTTCGCCACTGTCGCACGGGGCAGCCTCTGGGCCACGACTTTTGCACCAGAAGTTTTTTTCCCGTTCGTCCAGCTGGTAAAACACTTCTTCCGGGCCGTAGGTTTCAATCTTGTCCCACAGCCGCCGGGCAATTTCAGACCTCAGGGCAAGGTCTGCCCCCATTTCCTGCATGTCGCGCAGGCGGTGGGGGTATCGCACGGCAAACAACATTATTTCGCGATCGCGTATATTCTGGCGCGACCGTGTGGTTGATAAAGCCTGTGGCTGACCTTCCTTACGCTGCCCGCGCGTACCGGCCAGGCCTTCGCGCAGGTCAGCTTCTGAAAGCTGCAGATGCGCCGCCAGCCGTGAAATATACGGGCTGATGAGCTCGGGAATATCAAGCTGACGCAAAAAATTGCGCGCCCATTCCACTGTTTCGCGCGGGGCAAGGGCCTTGAGCACATCCACACAAAAACGCAGGCCGTCTGGGGCCTGTGTCTGCAATGCCTCAAAGGCTTCACGGCCTTGGCCGCGCAGCAAACTGTCTATGTCTTCGCCTTCGGGCATGATCACCACGCTGCACGAAAGGCCGCGTGTAAGCAGCATTTCGCAGGAGCGCAGGGCTGCCTTGCGTCCGGCGCGGTCGCCGTCGAACAGCAGCGTCATCTGCGATGCAAAACCCGAAAGGCGTTTTATCTGTTCCGGAGTAAGGGCCGTGCCCAGCACACCAACAGCATTGTCGTAGCCGAACTGGTGCAGGGTAAGCACGTCCATGTACCCCTCTGTCAACAACGCGCGGCCCTTGGTAACAATACCGCGCCGCGCCTGCGCCAGCCCGTAAAGGTGCTCCCCCTTTTTATACAGGGGCGTGTCGGCGCTGTTGATATACTTGGCTTCTTCCTCATCGGCGATAATACGGCCGCCAAAGGCGATAATCTGGTTTGACAGGCTCTTGATGGGAAAGATGAGTCGCCCGCGAAACCTGTCGTATGGTCGCCCGCCGCTCGATTGCCCCACAAGCCCGGCCTCTGCGGCCATGCGCAGGTCAAAACCCGCGCGACGCAGGGCATCGGCCAGCGACTGCCACTCGCGCCGGGCCCAGCCAAGGCCAAAGCGCTGTACTATCTCATCGCTCAAACCGCGTTTTTCTATATACCGCCTGCATTCTTCAGCTTCGGGACTTTCCAGCGCCGAGGCAAAGTGACCTGCGGCCAGCTCGTACATGCGCAGCATCTGCTGACGTGCCGAGCGCTGCTTGCGTTCCTGCCCGTCGCGCTGTGGATCTCGCGGGCCGCGATCAATGGTAACGCCCGCTTCACCGGCCAGCTGTTCAAGTGTTTCTTTGAAATCAAGCCCGTTGATGCGGCTGTAAAAATCAAAAATATCGCCAGAAGCGTGGCAGCCAAAACAGTAAAAAAGCCCCTGATCCTCGTTTACAGAAAAGGAAGGCTTGGTTTCCTGGTGGAAGGGGCAGGGCGCAACCCAGCGCGGCCCGTTGCGTTTGAGCTCCACATAGCGGCGCACAACGTCAACAATATTAAGGCGCTCCTTGATGGCGCGAATTGCGTCCCTCGACTGCATGGGTCACACGCCTGCGTGTTATCTAAAGTTCACAATGGTCATGCCGTCGCCGCCACGGTCTTCGGGCGCGAGGGCAAAATGCCCCACAGCCGGAAAGCCGCGCAGAAAATCGTGCACCTGACGGCGCAGAGCGCCAGTACCTCTGCCGTGTACCACTTCCACCTCTGAAAAACCTGCAAGCAGTGCCTTGTCCATAAAGCGTTCCAGTTCCGCAAGGGCCACATCGGCCCGCATGCCGCGCATATCAAGGCGCAGCGAGGCACCCTCGCCGCCAGAGTTGCGGCCAACCACACCCCGAGTGGCAACCTTGGTCTGCGGTGCGGCGGTCTGGCCGGGCACGCGCAGGGCCTTCATTTCAGCCCACAGGTTCACACCGTTCATCTCAAGGCGCACACGACCTCGGCGTTCGTCCACATCGGTGATCACGCCGTGCTTGTTAAATACGGTGTGCAGCACCTGTTGCCCAGCGGTGAAGGTCTGGGGCTGGGGCAGTACAGACTGGCCTTCTGCTGCTTCGTCCTGTGCGGGAGCCAGCGAGGCCCGCAGGCGCGACATTTCTTTGAGCGCCTGCTTGTGGGTGGCGCGGCCTTCTTTCCACGCGCGCATGAGTTCGCCAGCCTTGGTGCGCACCTCGTCGTGCAGGCGTGTGCGTTCCCTGTCCAGCTTTTCGCGCAGGTCCTGCGTCTGACGACGGGTTTTTTCCTGCTCACGCTTGAGCTCGGCCAGTTCTTCCTCTCGCGTGGCGGCCAAGTCGTTGAGCCTGCCCAGCAGGGCCGTGGCGTCCTGACCATCCTGCAACAGATAATGTTCCGCCCTGCGCACAATGCTTTCCGCCAGGCCGTGCTCACGCGCCACGTCCAGAGCCTGGCTGGCTCCCACCTGATCGTAGGCCAGCCGGAACAGGGGCTTTTTGCTTTGCGGATCAAACAGCATGGAGGCCGCCCGTGCGCCTTCGCGCGTGAGGGCATAGCTCTTGAGCGCAGGAAAATGCGTGGCCGACAGAACAAAGGTATGTTTGTCCAGCAATTCGTCAAGTACGGCCTGAGCAAGGGCAGCGCCCTGAGCCGGGTCTGTGCCCGCGCCAAATTCGTCGAGCAGCACAAGGCTGCTGGCGTCAAGATGCTTCCAGGCTTTGGCAAGGTGCTCTATCTGGGCGGTAAAGGTAGAAACATTGTCGGCAAGACTCTGTTCGTCGCCGATAAAGGCATCAAGCCTGCTGAACCATGGCAGGTGCGAACCCGCGCCCACGGGCACGGGCAGACCGCTCAGGGTCATGGCCGCGATAAGCCCAAGGGTTTTGAGGCATACCGTTTTGCCGCCCGCGTTGCCGCCGGTGATAACCAGGGCGCGCTCGCCGGGGCGCAGCACAATATCAAGGGGGCGTACCCGACTCTGGGCACTTGTTGCAGCGCTGGTTCTGGAATCCTTGTTTTTGTCGCTGGCGGCTTCGGCAACGCGATTGAGCAGCAGCAGAGGGTGGCGGGCATCAAGCAGTTGAATGCCCTCGGCCACGGGCGTAAGCGGCAGGCAGCGGCCATCGTACAGGGCGGCCAGCTTGCGCTTGGCCTGCAAAACGTCGAGCTGAGCCAGCAGCTCAAGGGCCGCCCGCGCGCCGGGCAGTTCCGCCTCGAGCAGGCTGCGCATGTAGAGCAGAACTTTGCGTTCTTCTTCTCTTTCTTCGCGTTTCAGTTCCTGCAGTCGGTTGTTGATCTCAACCAGAAACATGGGTTCAAAATAGCAGGTTTCGCCCGTTTGCGACCAGTCGTGGATGATGCCCTGCATGCGGCCCTTGAAGTTGGCCTTGAGGGGCAGCACGTAGCGGTCGGACGAGAGTGTCATGAACTCGTCCTGCAGGTAGGCCAGCATGTTGTACTGCATGGCAAAGTCCTTGACCTTGCGCATGCAGCTCTGGTGCAGACGGCGCAGTTCGCCGCGCAGGCGGTAGAGCTCGGGCGAGCTTTCGTCGCGCAGCAGACCGTCATCTGAAATACAGCGCAGCAGGGCCGCCGTGAGCTGTACGGGCAGGGGAGAGCCGTCGGCCATGGCCAGCAGGTGCGGCCAGCGGGTGGCGGCTTCGGGCTGGGCTATGGAGGCGTGGGCCTCCTTGGCGAGGTGCAGCACTTCTCGCAGTGCCCAAAAGGCGTCCACATCGGGCTGAAAGGTATGAGCGCGGCTTGATTCTGCCGCACGCAAAAGGCCGCTTACATCAGGAAAAGCGCAAACGCAGAACACCGCGCCGCCCGTGGCGGGACGGCTGGACCAGTCTGCGGCTTCTTCATAGATACGGGTGGCGAGGGTAACGGCTTCCGCATCTTCCAGCGGGGCAATGGCCTCTGCGCGTTCGCGCCCCACGCCAGAAAGGCACAGAGCGGCGAGTTGATCGGCAATGCGGTTAAATTCGAGGGCGTTGAGCGTGCGGGCGTGGATCATGCGATAACTGCCTTAAAGCGTTGGGGTTACGCGCAAAAAAGCGCGCTTGCCCGTGTTGCGGTCATAAAAGTCGTGAACCGTCGGGGCTCAGGCGTGCGCAAACGCAATGCCGCCCAGAGGGCGCGTCAAAGCATGGCGCGCGCGGTCAGGCAGCCGCCCCAAGGGCGTAAGCAGGCTGTACAAGGCTGTTTGCTCCAAGACGCAACGACTCCCGCAAGATTGCATGCCAACTCAAAACGGGACACGGAAAGGGGGCCTGCCCCTTGAAAAAAGGCCGGAACCTAGGGCTGCAGGCGTTTCTTGACCGCTTCGGAAAGGGCTTTGCCATCTACGCGGCCCTTGTGGCCCGCCATGATGGCAGAGATGACCTTGCCCATATCCTTGGGCGAAGTAGCGCCCACCTCGGCCACAGTGGCGTCGATAAGGGCCGCAAGTTCTTCAGCCGACAGGGGCTTGGGCAGATATTCCTTGAGAATAACAAGCTCTGCGGCTTCCTTGTCAGCCAGATCTGTGCGGCCAGCAGCCGTGAACTGGTCGATGGAATCCTGCCTCTGCTTGCCTTCCTTGATGATGAGATCAAGCATTTCCTCATCGGCAAGGCTGCCGCCGGGACGCCTGAGATCCACCAGGCGATTTTTTACCGCCGTTTTGAGAAGGCGCAGCACGGTAAGGCGCACACTGTCCTTGGCCTTGTAGGCAAGGATGTAGTCTTTTTCGATCTGCTCAAAAAGCGTGGTGGTGACGGTCATGGCGGTGGTGGGGTGAAGGGTGGAGAAAAGCAGAAAACGCGGGAAGCCCCAGGGGCCTCCCGCATAACTGGCCGAATGAACGGTGCGATGGCTGGCATCGCGCGGCCTGCCGCATTGTCGAGCGGTGCTCTTCAATGGGCACCAGGCAGAAATGCCTAGGCCATGTTCATCTTCCTGATTTTTTTCATCAGCCGCTTCCGGGCGGCGGCCTTCTTCTTTTTGCGCATAACGCTGGGCTTTTCGTAGTGCTGGCGCTTCTTCATTTCAGAAAGAACGCCCGCCTTTTCTACCTGCTTCTTAAAGCGGCGCAGTGCGATGTCGAAGTTATAGTCGTCGTCGTTAAGAAAAACTCCGGGCAAGAAAATCACCCCCTTCGGCGGTGGGGCACGATCAAAGACCATGGCCCTCAAAATATGAACTGCTCTTGTAGCCTTCACTTGGCAAAAAGGCAAGTCCAAAGAGCGGAAAAATGAATATTTTTCCTTACCGGCTCTTGTCCCTCGCGCCTTTGTACCATGTGCAGCGTCAGAGCCTGCGAAACGGGGCTACGCCCGGCGGGCCTCCCCATGGCAACAGCCATGGGCAACGGTCACGCGTCGGCTGGCGCAAAAAAAGCCGTTACGCTCAGGCGTAACGGCTCAAAAAGCTAGTTCAGGGAGTCCTTGAGCATCTTGCCGGGACGGAATTTGAGAATCTTGCAGGCAGGGATGGTGAGCGTGTCGCCCGTGCGGGGGTTGCGGCCCTGGCGAGCTTTGCGCGTTTCAACCGCAAAAGTGCCAAACCCCGTGAGGGTCAGTTTGGATTCTTTGACAAGTGCGTCTTCTACAGAACCAAGAAAGGCATTAAGGGCACGCTCAGCAGCAGCCTTGGTCAGATTTGCCTTGGCGGCAATTTTTTCAACCAGATCAGCTTTAGTCATCAGCACATCCTCCTGAAAAATTTCCCCGGCTTGAGTTTCTGCCAGCAAGCAAGAACGGCAAAGGCCGCCATGCATTACGTTTAAAAGACAGTGGCTAAACTCAAAACTTTTTATGCATTATTGTCAAGCTGCTCGGCCCAAAAAGCGGCCAGCGCCTGAAAATCTTTGTTGGCGAGTGCTTCGGGGCGCAGGCTTGGGTCGAGCCCGGTTTTTTCAAGCGCCGTCTCAAGACCGGGCAGGCCGCTGCGCCGAAAAACGCCGCCAAGCTGCTTGCGGCGCTGCTGAAAGCACACGCGCAACAGTTTTGACAGCACCTCGGGGTGGGCGGGTCTGCTCTCTGGCGGCAGGGGATCAAACGACAGCACGGCGGAATCGACCTTGGGCGGTGGGCTGAATGCACCTGGGCCAACAATAAATTCCATGCGCGGTCGGGCGTAGCTTTGCACCCATACGGAAAGCGCGCCGTAGTGATTGGTGTTGGGTTGCGCCGCCAGCCTCTGGCCCACTTCTTTTTGCACCATGAATGCTGCACGCTTCCAGCCAGTGGCCCGCGAAACAATGTCCCAGATCAGGGGTGAGGCCACGTTGTAGGGCAGGTTACCAATGATCTTCCACGGAGTCTGGGGCGTTATGCGCCGCCAGTCAAAGCGCAGGGCATCGGTAAGTACGGCCTGGGTGCGGACCTCGCCAAGGCGCTGGCGTTCCGCCGCCCAGTGGTCGTCTTTTTCAAGCAGCAGCAGACGCGCGTGAGGCTGTTCCTCAATGGCGCGGGTAAGAGCCCCGGGGCCTGGGCCGATCTCAAGCACCATGTCGTCGGGCTTGGGCAACAGCAGCATGGCTATGCGGCGGCAGATGTCCTCGCGCTTCAAAAAGTGCTGTCCAAGGCTTTTCTTGGCGCGGGGCTGGCCGTGTGTGGTTTCGTGTTGCTGCATGGTTCCTCAGGGCAGGTCAAAGCGGTCAAAGGTCATTACCAGCCCGGCGCGGCCCTGGGTGACCGAACGCAAGGAGGTGGAAAAGCCAAACAGGCGACGCAGGGGCGCTGTGCCGCGCAGGGTTTTGCGGCCGCCGTGGTCTTCCATGTCTTCAACCTTGCCGCCGCAGGTGGTGAACATTGTGATGGACGCGCCCAGAAAGTCTTCCGGCGCGGTGATTTCAACGCGCATCACGGGCTCCATAACCACAGGCGAGGCCGCAGCCAGCGCCTCGCGCAGGGCCTGACCCGCAGCCATGCGGCTGCCGGGAACCGTGGTCACGCCCTCCTGCCGTTCCACCGAGGTGAGCGTTACGGCAACATCTTCCACAGGGTAGCCGGTGAAGTCCCCCGATTGCAGGGCGTCGCGCACGCCTTCAATGGCGGCATCCAGATAGATTCTGGGCAGTATCTTGCGGGCCTCGGCGGCATCCTGCGGCAAAAAGTCGCCCACCTCAACCACATTGCCCGTGCCTCTGGTACGCGGTGCAACCCGCAGGACCACAGAGCCCTGATGGCGCTCCTTACCCAGTTCCTTGTCAAACACAACGGCGGCCTCGGCCTCTTTGCGCACTGTTTCGCGCAGCACTACCTGCGGGTTGCCCGCGCGGGGGCTGATGCCGTATTCTCGCTTCATGCGTTCAAGCAGCACGTCCAGATGCAGCTCGCCCATGCCCGAAACGTTGCGGGTGCCAGTGTCGTCGTCCAGTTGTGCCAGCAGAGTCGGGTCTTCTTCGGTATATCTGGCGAGGGCTTCGTCCAGAATCTTGCTTTCGTCGGCATTGCGGGGTTCGAGCGCAAGAGTGATGACCGGCGCGTAAGCGTCGATACTTTCCAGCGCCAGCTGGCGCTCTCGGGCGGTATATGTTTCGCCCGTATGGGCCGAACGCAGACCAACGACCACCACAATTTCGCCCGCCTCGGCGCTTTCAAGCTGCTCGCGGCGGTCGGCATGGGGGCGGTATATGCGGCCCAGACGGTCGTCCTTGCCGTTGGCGGTGTTGCGCAGGTTTTCGCCCTCGTGGATGCGGCCCGCGTACATGCGCACAAAGGACAGCTTGCGACCGTTTTCCATCAGTACCTTGAAAACCAGCGCCACAGCGGGAGCATTGGGAGTCGCCTCCACCACAATTTCGTTGCCTTCGGCATCGTGCCCAACAGGAGCCGGAACATCGGCGGGCGAGGGCAGCAGGCTGCAAACGGCGTCGAGCACCGGCTGCACGCCCATGTTGCGCAGGGCAGAACCGCAGAATACGGGCGTGATTGCGCGGGCAAGCGTGGCACGGCGCAGGGCGGCCTGCACATCGGCAAGCGTGAACGCGCCCTCAAGATAAAGATCTACAAAGGTTTCGTCAGCCTCGGCCAGTTTTTCCAGCAGAGTTTCACGCCAGGGAGCGGCGAGGGCTGCTTCCTCAGCTGTAAAGGGGGAGCGGTGCACGGTTTGCCCCTGATCGGCCTGATCAAAGGCAAGGGTCTGCTCGTTTACAAGATCAAGCACTGCGCTGAAGTCTTCGCCCTGCCCCATGGGGATGGTAAGGGCCACAGCATTGGCCTGCAGGCGCTGACGCATGGCCTCGAGCACGGCTTCAAAATCCGCGCCCAGCCGGTCAACCTTGTTGATAAAGGCGATCTTTGGCACGCCAAAATCTTCTGACTGCCGCCACACGGTTTCCGATTGTGGCTCAACCCCGCCAACGGCGCAGAATACGCCCACGGCTCCGTCGAGCACGCGCAGTGAACGCTCTACTTCAATGGTAAAGTCCACATGGCCGGGGGTGTCGATAAGGTTGATGGTATTGTCGCCCCACTGGCAGGTGGTGCAGGCAGACATGATGGTGATGCCGCGTTCCTGTTCTTCCGGCATGTAGTCCATGGTGGCTGCTCCGTCGTGTACCTCGCCCATGCGGTGGATCTTGCGGCTGTAAAAGAGCATGCGCTCTGAAAGCGTGGTTTTGCCCGCGTCGATATGGGCAATAATGCCTATGTTGCGGATATGCTTGATGCTGGGCATGGTTTGGCTCCCAAAGCGTGGTGTTGCTTTATGATTGCGGCTGTCGCGTTACTGGCCGATGTAATGGCCCGATGCAGGGCCTTGCGCCAGATTACAGCAGTCCAAATGCCTGACGCTGCACGCGGAAGAAATCGGGCGTGAGGCCGGGATGCAGCCAGAACCCTTCACATCCTGGTGTAATTGCAGGCGCGCTGCTGTGGGGAAAGGGGCCGGTGCGGCGTTCGCGGCAATGGCCCAGCGCCGCCACGGGCGCAAGATAGGTAGCGTCCGGTGAGAGGAGCAGAGGGGCATCAAGCGCCGCTTCGAGCGCTTCAGCCTGCGCAAAGGCAAGCGCCTCAAGGTCAAAGGCATCAGGCTTGGGCAGGCACAGCACGGGCGAGCGGCGTTCTTCATAGCAGGGCAGATCCAGCGTTCTGGCGGCCCCGGCAACGGCATCAAGCTCACCTTTGTGCAGCAGCACCAGCCGCCCCGGCCCCGGCTGTGTTTCTTCCAGCAGGGCGCAGAGGCCTGCGCTGTCCATGACAAAGATGTCTTCCACGCCCGCCAGCTCCAGAGTGACAAGCGCGTTGGCAGAAGGCGTGCCACCCACGCACACGGCCCCAAGCAGGGGCACGCCGCCCAGCAGAGCGGGCATGCAGGCCGCCGCAAGGCGGGCCGCCGCCGCATAGGCTGGCGTAAAGGCAATGACCGCCCAGGGCGCGGGGTGCGCTATGGAGCGCCGCCAGAACCCCAGATGGGTGTTGCGGATCTCGTTGCGATGGCTGGTGGTGCTTTCGCCAAAGTGCATGTGGGCCAGCGCCAGCCCTGTTTTGACGGCGGCGCGCAGGTGCGCGGGCGTGGCCTCGTAGGCTGACGCGGCGAGAGCATCGTCGAGCCGCGCGTCTTCCGCCCACTGGGGCCAGCACACGGTGGCGGGGGCTTCCGCCCCCGGTTCCTGCCGGTTTTCCATATCAAACAGGGACATGGCACATTACTCCGTTTTCAGCACTAATCCTTGCCCAGAATCTGGCCAAGCCATTCGTGCATCTGTGCAAGCTGGGTTTCAACAGAGTGGGGGCCAGTACCACCGGGGGTTTCGCGGCGGCTCACGGCTGCGGCGTATTCCAGAATGGCAAAAACCGAATCATCAATGCGCTGCTCAAGAATCTGGAGCTCGCCGAGGGTAAGATCTTCAAGGCCCTTGCCAGCCTTTTCGGCCATGGCCACGGCCTGACCGGTGATGTGGTGCGCCTCGCGGAAGGGAATGCCCTTGCCCACGAGGTAGTCGGCCAGCTCGGTAGCGTTGAGGAACCCGGCCTTGCAGGCTTCGCGCATGCGGTCGGTGCGGAAGGTCAGTTCTTCAAGCATGCCCGCCATGAGGCGCAGCGAGGCTTCGACCGTGCGGTCAGCATCAAGGAAACCTTCCTTGTCTTCCTGCATGTCGCGGTTATAGGCCAAGGGCAGACCCTTCATGACCGTGAGCAGGCCGGTAAGCGCGCCGTAAACACGCCCTGTCTTGCCGCGCATGAGCTCGGCAACGTCAGGGTTTTTCTTTTGCGGCATGATGGACGAGCCGGTGGAGTAACCATCGGAAAGGCGCACGAAACCAAAGGCGGGGTTGGCCCACAGGATGATTTCTTCGCACAGGCGCGAAAGGTGCATCATGATGGCCGAACCGTCAAAAAGGGCTTCGAGCACAAAGTCGCGGTCAGAAACGGCGTCCATGGAATTGCTGTAAATATCGGCAAAGCCCACCTCGTCGGCCACGCTCTGCGGGTCGAGGGGATAGGTTGTTCCGGCCAGGGCAGCCGCGCCAAGGGGTGAAATGCGCACACGCTCAAGGGTGTCTTCAAGGCGCATGGCGTCGCGGCGAAACATGGAGGCGTATGCCAGCAGGTGGTGGGCAAGGCTTACGGGCTGGGCGGGCTGCAGGTGGGTGCAGCCGGGCAGGATATCCGTTTTGTGTTCGGCGGCCTTTTCGGCCAGCACAGAGCACAGGTAGGCCGCGCGCTGCCGCCAGGTTTCGAGGCGGTCGGCCACAAAAAGCCGAAAGGTCAGGCCCACCTGATCGTTGCGGCTGCGGCCCGTGTGCAGCTTTTTGCCCACATCTCCCACAAGCTCGGTGAGGCGCGCCTCGATATTCATGTGCACGTCTTCAAGTTCTGGCTTCCACACAAAATTGCCAGCCTCGATTTCTTCTCGTACGCGGTCCAGACCGTTGACCAGAATCCGGGCCTCGCTCTGGCTGATGACGCCCTGGCGGCCCAGCATGCGGGCATGCGCCTGTGAAGCGCGGATATCCTGGGCGTAAAGCGCCCTGTCGTAGGATTGCGAATCCGTATACTGGGCCACGGCTTCCTTGGGGCCTTCGGCAAAGCGGCCGCCCCAGCTCTGGTTGGTCTTCATGGTCTGTCCGTTTTCAGTAAAAAATGAATCGGGGGAAACCGCGTTGCTTATGGCAAACGCCGCTTCCCCCGGAACCTGTTGCGTTACTTTTCCGCAAAGCGCGCGGCTTTGCCGCCAATGGCCGAACCATTACGGCACAGGCTCCGGGAAAGGCGTTCCATATTCCAAAAAGCCGCATGCCGCCGCAAATGTGGACAGCATGCGGCCCTTCAAGACTACTTGCCCAGCTTGCTCTGCACGGCGGCGTGCAGGCGCAGGCGCAGGCTGTTGAGGCGAATGAAGCCAGCAGCGTCCTTGTGGTCGTAGTTGCCACCTTCAAAGGTGGCCAGATCTTCGGAGAAGAGCGAGTTGGCAGAGGTGCGGGCCAAGGGCCACACGCCGCCCTTGTAAAGCTTGGCGCGCACGGTACCGGTGACGCTCTCCTGCGACTTGTCCATGAACACCTGCATGGCTTCGCGTTCGGGCGAATACCAGAAACCGTTGTACACGCACTGCGAGTAACGCACGGCCAGCATGTCGCGGATGCCGAGCAGCTCACGGTCCATGCAGATGCCTTCAAGGTCGCGGTGCAGGGCAAACAGCAGGGTGCCTGCGGGGTTTTCGTACACGCCGCGGCACTTCATGCCCACAAAGCGGTTTTCAACCATGTCGTCACGGCCAATGCCGTTACGCCCGGCGATTTCGCTGAGGGTCTTGATTACGGCGGCGGGGGAGAGGCGTTCGCCGTTAACGGCCACGGGGTTGCCGTGTTCAAAATCAACGCTGATGATCTCGGGCGTGTCGGGCGCTTCTTCCACAGGCACGCAACGCTGGTGGCACGAAGCGTCGGGCGCGTTGCCGGGATTTTCCAGCTCGCTGCCTTCAAAGCTCGTGTGCATCATGTTGGCGTCCATGCTGTAGCGCTTGGCATCGCTCGAAATGGGGATGCCGTGCTTTTCAGCAAAAGCCGTAAGGGCCGTGCGAGACATGAGGTCCCATTCGCGCCAGGGGGCGATAACCTTGAGGTCGGGCGCAATGGCGCTGACGGCAAATTCAAAACGCACCTGGTCGTTGCCCTTGCCGGTGGCGCCATGGGCCACGGCGTCGGCGCCTTCCTTGCGGGCGATGTCCACAAGAGCCTTGGCGATCAGCGGACGGGCAATGGAGGTCCCCAGCAGGTAGCGGTTCTCGTAGCGGGCCGCGCCACGCATCATGGGAAACACAAAGTCCTTTGCCATTTCTTCGCGCAGGTCAAGCACATAGGCCTTGGAAGCGCCGGTGCGCAGCGCCTTTTCTTCCACGCCGGAAAGGTCTTCGGGCTGGCCGAGGTCGGCGGTAACGGCAATGACCTCGCACTTGTAGGTCTCGATGAGCCATTTGAGGATAACAGAAGTATCAAGCCCGCCCGAGTAGGCGAGAACGACTTTTTTAACATCTTGCATGTAAGGAGCCCCCTTGTGGATTCAAGAGAAAAATTATTGCGCAAAAAAATGTGCGAGGCAAGGGCTTTGTGCCGCCCGCTGGCAGCGCCCACGGGCATAGAGCCGCAATGCGCGCCTGACGGGCCTGAACTGGGCTGCAGTGGGTCGCCCGCAAGCCTGCGTATTCATTTGGCCGAAGGAAAAACTTGACTTTTATACCAGCTGTGGAATAAAAACAATCGTTTTATGCAAATCGGCGCGCCTGTGCCGCGTCATTACCTCTGATCTCAAAATCCGCAGGAAAGTTCAATGCCCAAGCGTTCGGATTTACACAAAATTCTTGTCATCGGCGCGGGCCCGATCATCATTGGCCAGGGCTGCGAGTTTGACTACTCCGGTTCACAGGCTGTGAAGGCCCTCAAGGAAGAAGGGTACGAGGTGGTGCTGGTCAATTCCAACCCGGCTACCATCATGACCGATCCGCATATGGCTGACGCCACCTATGTGGAACCCATCGAGCAGGAAACCCTTGCCGCAATCATCCGAAAAGAGCGCCCCGACGCTCTCTTGCCTACGCTTGGCGGTCAGACGGCTTTGAACGCCGCTCTTGGGCTTGCCAAGAGCGGCGTTTTGGCGGAATGCGGCGTTGAGCTTATCGGCGCGCGCGCCGACGTTATCGAAAAAGCCGAAAGCCGCGAACTGTTCCGCGAGGCCATGGAACACATCGGCCTCAAGATGCCCGCCAGCGGCATTGCCCGCACCATCGAAGACGTGCGCCAGCTCGGCAACGTGCTGCCCTTTCCCCTTATTGTGCGCCCGGCCTTTACGCTTGGCGGCACGGGCGGCGGCGTGGCCTACAACATGGAAGACCTCGAATCCATCGCGGCCAGCGGTCTTTCGGCCAGCCCCACCTCTGAAGTCATGATTGAGCAGAGCGTGCTTGGGTGGAAAGAAATTGAAATGGAAGTGATGCGTGACGCCAAGGACAACTGCGTCATCATCTGCGCCATTGAAAACTTTGATCCCATGGGCGTGCACACGGGCGACTCCATCACCGTGGCCCCGGTGCAGACCCTCTCTGATGTCGAATACCAGAACATCCGCGACGCCTCCATTGCCATCATGCGCGAAATCGGCGTTGAAACGGGCGGCAGTAACGTGCAGTTCGGCATCAACCCGGCCAACGGCGAGATCGTGGTGATCGAAATGAACCCCCGCGTTTCGCGTTCGTCGGCGCTGGCTTCCAAGGCCACGGGTTTCCCCATTGCCAAAATCGCAGCCAAGCTGGCCGTGGGTTACACCCTCGACGAGCTGAACAACGACATCACCCGCGAAACCGTGGCCAGCTTTGAGCCCGCCATCGACTACTGCGTGGTGAAGATTCCCCGCTTTACCTTTGAAAAGTTCCCCGGTGCCAAGGACGAGCTCACCACCTCCATGAAGAGCGTGGGCGAAGCCATGAGCATTGGCCGTACCTTCAAGGAAGCCCTGCAAAAAGGCCTGCGCTCCATGGAAATTGGCGCCACCGGCCTTGGCTACAGCTTCCGTTCCGAGCTGCCCGACCGCGAAACCATTCTCGAATCCCTGCACCGGCCTAACTCGCGGCGCATGTTTTCGCTGCGTCAGGCCCTTGTGGCCGGGATCAGCGAAGAAGAAATATTTGCGGTTTCGGCCATCGACCCCTGGTTTATCCGTCAGGTGCGCGACATCGTTGAAATGGAAAAGCGCATCAGCAACTTTGGCCTTGCCAACGACATGACCACCGCCAACAAGGCGCTGGCCGACATGCTGCGCGAAGCCAAGGAATACGGATTTTCCGACCGCCAGCTGGCGGAAATGTGGAAGATGGGCGAGGCCGACATTCGCCACATGCGCAAGGAAATGGACGTGGAGCCCACCTATTATCTGGTGGATACCTGCGCCGCGGAATTCGAGGCCTACACCCCGTATTTTTACTCCACCTACGAGCGTGGCGACGAAATCAAGATTGAAGACTGCCGCAAGGTGCTCATTCTTGGCGGCGGCCCCAACCGTATTGGTCAGGGCATCGAGTTTGACTACTGCTGCTGCCATGCCTCGTTTGCCCTGCGCGACGCGGGCGTGATGGCGATCATGGCCAACTCGAACCCCGAAACCGTTTCCACAGACTACGACACCTCGGACAGGCTCTACTTTGAGCCCCTGACCTTCGAGGACGTGATGAACATTGTGGAAAGGGAAAAGCCCGAGGGCGTCATTGTGCAGTTTGGCGGTCAGACCCCGCTGAACCTCGCCGTGCCGCTCATGCGCGCTGGCGTGCCCATTCTGGGCACCAGCCCCGACGCCATTGACCGAGCCGAAGACCGCGAGCGCTTCCAGGCACTGATTGAAAAGCTTGAGCTGCTGCAACCGCCGAACGGCACGGCCATGAACCTTGAAGACGCTCTGGCCGTGGCCGAGCGCATCACCTACCCCGTGGTTGTGCGGCCCAGCTACGTGCTGGGGGGCCGCGCCATGGCCGTGGTGTACGACGCCGCCGAGCTCAAGGACTACTTCCACACCCAGGTTCCCGAAAAGCCGGAACACCCCATCCTCATCGACAAGTTCCTTGAGCATGCGGTGGAAGTGGACGTGGACGCCCTCTCTGACGGCAAGGAAGTGTACGTTGCGGGCATCATGGAGCACATCGAGGAAGCCGGTATCCACTCTGGCGACTCGGCCTGCGTGCTGCCCCCGTATTCGCTTTCTTACGACCACGTGGCCCGCATTGCGGTACAGGCCGAAGCCCTGGCCCGCGAGCTCAAGGTTGTGGGGCTCATGAACATCCAGTTTGCCATCAAGGGCGACGATGTTTATATACTTGAGGTAAATCCCCGCGCCTCACGCACGGCTCCCTTTGTGTCCAAGGCCACGGGTGTGCCCCTGCCTTACCTGGCTACCCAGGTGATGCTGGGCAAAACCCTTGAGGAACTGGACCCCTGGAGCATGCGCAAGGGTGGGTTTACCTGCGTCAAGGAAGCTGTGCTGCCTTTCCAGCGCTTTCCGGGCGTGGACGTGATACTTGGACCCGAAATGCACTCAACCGGCGAAGTTATGGGCATGGGCTCAAACTTTGGCGAGGCCTTCCTCAAGAGCCAGCTGGGTGCTGGTCAGGTGTTGCCGCAGGGTGGCAAGCTCTTCCTGTCGGTCAACGACCGCGACAAGCCCTATCTGCCCGAAGTGGCCGATATGTTTGCCAAGCTTGGTTTCCACCTGCTGGCAACGCGCGGCACGGCAGCCGTGCTGCGTGAGCACGGGCTTGAAGTTGAAGAAGTGCTGAAGGTTTACGAAGGGCGGCCCAACATTGTGGACCTGCTCATCAACCATGAGGTTGCTCTGGTTATCAATACGGCATCGGGCAAGCATACGGCCAGGGATTCCAAGGCCATCCGTCATGCGGCCCTTACATATAAGGTTCCTTACTGCACCACCATTGCCGCAGCTCGCGCCACGGCCACGGCCATCGGTTCGCGGCGGGCAGAGACCCATGTGGAAAGTTTGCAGGAATACTACGCGCGGGAAGCGCGGGGGTAAGTTATGAAAGCATTGCTGGTGCTGGAAGACGGATTTACGCTGGAAGGCAAATCCTTTACCGGAGACTTTGAAACCGGCGGTGAAGTGATTTTCACCACGGGCATGACTGGCTATCAGGAAGTGCTCACCGACCCCTCTTATTATGGTCAGATGGTATGCATGACCTATCCGCTGGTGGGTAACTACGGCATATGCGAGGCTGATATGGAATCGGCCCGCGTGCACTGCAGCGCCTTTCTGGTAAAGGAATGCTGCAAGGAGCCCTCCAACTGGCAGTCTGTGATGGCGTTGCCCGCCTTTTTGCAGAAGTACGGCACACCTGGCATGGAAGGGCTCGATACACGCGCCCTTACCCGCCACCTGCGCATCAACGGCGCCATGCGCGGCATGATTTCCACCAGGGAGCTGAACCCGGCTGCTCTTAAGGAAAAAGTGCTCGCCCAGCCCACCATGAAAGGGCGCAACCTTGTGCCCTTTGTGGCCGCCCAGGAACCCTACGCGTGGTTTGACAACCAGCCGCAAAAGGTAAGCCTTGGGGCCGATGGCGCATATGAGTGGCGCGGCACGGGCCTGCCCCTGCTGGTATACGATTATGGCATCAAGTGGAACATTCTGCGTCGCCTGTGCGAGGCGGGTTTTGAACCCCTTGCCGTGCCGCCGAACTTTAACGCAGCGCAGGCCAAGGCCAGCGGAGCCAAGGGCGTGTTCCTTTCCAACGGCCCCGGCGACCCGGCAACCCTGACAGCAGAGATCGCCCTTGTGCGCGAGCTTGTGGGCATGTTCCCGGTTACGGGCATCTGCCTTGGTCACCAGCTTATCGGCCACGCCCTTGGCGGCACCACCGACAAGCTCAAGTTTGGTCACCACGGCTGCAACCACCCGGTCAAGGACCTGACCACCGGACGCATCGAGATTTCGTCGCAGAACCATGGTTTTCATGTGGTGCTCGACGGCGTTAACGATGTGGAGGCCACGCACATCAACCTGAACGACAACACTCTTGAAGGCCTGCGTCACAAAACCCTGCCTGTCATGAGCGTGCAGTACCACCCCGAAGCGGCGGCAGGACCCCGCGACGGCCAGTACCTTTTTGGCCGTTTCCGCCAGTTGATCGGCGAGGCCGCCGGGGCGTAACCGCACGACACATATGATATCTAGGCGGCGCACAGTGCCGTGCTGGACTTGAACCGGCTGTTTGAGCAAAACAGCCGGTTTTTTCGCGCTTGATATACCGGTGGTGTTTTGGGTAAACTATAAGACACATGGGGCCTGTGCCCCGGCGGCTTTGCCGCCTGGCTTGAACCGCTCAATGGCAAACAATCCGGCGAGCGGCATTGCAAAGGGTTACTCAACTCAAGGAGCTTATCGTGAAAAAGTCGGTTTTGTGTTTGGCCCTAAGCCTTGCACTTGTCCTGGCGTTCGCTCCGGTTCGCGCTACGGAAATCATGCCTGAAGCCGATAATTCCAAGGCAAATCCTGTGGACCAGCTTACGGGTGCCGTGTGGCAAAAAACCCCGGAAGCGGAAAAGCTTGCCTTTCTTTTTGGTGTCGAAACCGCGATCACCGTTGAATATTTTGTAAACGGCAAGGTTGTGGAAAAAGCGACCAAGGAGGGCAAACGTCCGGTGTACACCCTCTCGCCCTTTGAAAAAGGCTGGATGAAGGCCTTCAAGGGCATGAGCCGCGCAGAGGTTGTCAAACTGGTGGATGACTGGTACACGGCCAACCCGCAGAGGCTTGACCGCCCGGTGATGAATGTTATCTGGCGCGAAATCATCGAGCCCCGCCTGGATGCGAAGAAATAGCAGACCCGTTGTCTAACGGGTTTTCGGGAGAGCAGAAATGAAAAAACTGTTGATTGTCACCTTGCTGGCGGCCATCTTTGCCAGCGGCATCGGTTGCACCAATATGAGCAAAACCCAGCAGGGCGTTGCCAGCGGTGCTGCGCTTGGCGCACTTGGTGGCGCTGGCGTAGCCGCCATTGCCGGCGGTTCTGCTGCCTGGGGCGCGCTGGCTGGCGCGGGTGTTGGCGCACTGGCTGGCGGTATCGTTGGCCATGAGCAAAGCAAGGGCAAGGCCTGGTAGGTCGAACCCTGCTGTGCCTGGTTTACGGCACTGCACCACAGAATGCATAGTTAAAGCGGGCTGTACCCACAGCCCGCTTTTTTATGAACAGGAAAGGGGGAGCAAATGTCCACAAACGTGCACGCAGTATATTTCAGCCCCACTGGCAGCAGCCGCGCCATGGCGCAGGAAGCAGCCAGTGTTCTGGCGCAGGAGCTTGGGCTTACCCATGCCGAAGACTGGGACTGGACATTCCCCGGAGGGCGTGCAGCGGCATATTCGCCCAATGCGGGTGATGTGCTGGTTTTCGCCTTTCCCGTTTATGCGGGGCGTGTACCGCAGTTGCTGCTTGAGCCGCTTGGACGGCTTGCCGGGCAGGGTGTGTATGTCGTGCCGCTGGCCGTGTATGGCAACAGACACTATGACGACGCCCTGCTGGAAGCGGTTGAGCTGCTCTATGTGCAGCAGTTTTCTGTATTGGCCGCAGGGGCCTTTGTGGCAGAGCACAGCTATACGCGCAAGGTTGGCGCTGGCCGACCAGATGCGCAGGACATGGCAGCCCTGGCCGCGTTTGCCCGCAAGGCGGCCAGGCGAATTGCCCAGGGGCCGGGGGAGAGAGTGCATGTCCCCGGCAACCGCCCGTACAAGACCCTGCCGCCAGCTGTGGATATCCGGCCAAGGACGTTTGACACCTGTACCGGCTGCGGTCTGTGTGCGAGTGTTTGCCCTGTGGGTGTCATCAGCGACGCCGCACCGCACCTGACTGCGCAAGGCTGCATACGCTGTTGCGCCTGCGTTAAGATCTGCCCTGAAGAAGCCAGAGTTTTCGACGATCCGCTGGTAACCAGGATTGTGGGCATGCTAGAGACCAACTGCCTGACACGCCGCAAACCTGAAACATTTGTTGTCGGGCAGGAGCAGTAGGGCGAGACCTGGTAAGATACCTTGCCACAAAACCAGATGCTGACTCTCTGCGCAACCGGAAAAAAGAAGGCCAGACAGATGCGCTCGCGCGGTCTGTCTGGCCTTGAATATTTGTGAGGCCCGGTAGTGCGGATTGCCCTGTCTATTCAGGCTGTGGAGTATCCACTGCCAGATCCATGTCCACCATCAGTCCGATGGTTCCTGCTGCAAAGCCGCCAAACAGGGCGTTAGCAAATTCCTGATCATAGCGCGAGTCGCTGGTCAGTTCCTTGGCTGCCTGAAGAATGTCCTTGGCCTTTCTATACGGTCTTTCACAGATCATGGCTGCGAAGGAATCGGCCACCGCGCACAGACGGCCCGGTCTGGTGGACTGGGCACTCTTGGTACGCTGGGGATAGCCCGAACCGTCGAGACGTTCATGGTGCTCAAAACAGGCGCGAAGCAGTTCTTCAAATGCAACGTCCATCTTTTGCATCAGCCTTACGCCCACAATGGGGTGAGGCACTATCTTGTCCCTTTCTTCCTGCTTGAGGGGGCCAGCCTTGCTCAGCAAAAAGGGTGGAACCTTGCACATGCCCACATCGTGCAGCAAAAGGGCCACAGCCATGCGGTCCAGATCCTTGCGACGCAGTTCGCCAGCACCTTGCAGCCATATCCACAGGCCCACGATCATGGTGTTGATGGAGTGCCGTGCCAGATGGTTTTTGCGGAACAGGCGACGCATAAACGTATTTATGTGATGCTTGTCGTTCCACAGGTATTCGGTCACCACCATAACGTCGCGGTACAGAGGGTCAAACAGCGCCTTGACGGGCTGGTCAAAGAATTCGGTGCACCGCATGAGCAGGGCTCGTATGCAGATATCTGCAATTTCCGCTTCTTTCAGGTTGTTGTCCTGCAGTACAAGGTCAAGCTGCTTGACTATGTGGCGCGAATAAATGGGGTGGTCTGAGCGGGAAACAAAAAGGTCACCCGCCGCACACAGGTTCGCCACTTCTTCAACCTGCTCGCTGCTCAGGCGCGCACCCTTGAGACAGTAGGGCGCAAGAACAGCGATATCCTCACGAAAGCTGAAAAGATCTACCGGAGGCCGAAACTTGGGAAAGCTCGACAGAATTTCACCACTTATCTGGTAGTATTCTTCGTTGATGTTCATGGGAACATCGAGAACTTTCCTCTGCTCTGCGACCATGTGCTACTTCCAGTAAATTTTTACAAGGTTGGTACCGCGAGGGGTGGATGAAGACCCCTTGACCTGACCAGCTGTGATAACTGCGCAATCGTCCGGTTCAAAATCCGGGCTGTTGTGGATGAAGCTTTCGGCACGAATGAGGTGACTGGGCTCTTCGTGCGGGTTTTCCACAAATATGGGCTTCACACCCCACACAAAGTTGAGCGCCTTGATGGAAACCGGATCGGGCGTGAGCGCATAGATGCTCTGCGGGGGACGGCGGGCCGAAACCTGCCGGGCCGAGCTGCCCGTGAGGCTGTGCGAAACAATGGCCTTGGCCGAGGCCTTGTCGGCCAGCAGGCAGGCTGAGTACGCCAGAAATTCGGGAATACCCTTGTCGCTATCGGGTTCTTCAAGTTTACGGTTGAGCAGCAACAGGCGCTCGGCTTCGTCCGTTATGCGGCGCATATAGTGCACTGTTTCAACGGGGAAGTTGCCCATGGCTGTTTCTTCCGAAAGCATCACGCAGTCGGCCCCGTCAAGTACGGCATTGGCCACGTCCGTGGTTTCCGCGCGGGTGGGGGCGGGGCTGTTGACCATTGAAAGCAGCATCTGCGTGGCGACGATAACAGGCTTGGATACCTTGTTGCAGGCACTGATGATGCGTTTCTGCAGGGCAGGCAGCAGGGGCAGGGGGCATTCCACGCCGAGGTCGCCGCGCGCCACCATGACCACGTCAGTCTCGTGCAGAATTTCTGCCAGGTTATCCACCGCGCTCTGGCGTTCAAGCTTCACAACCACGGGTACGTTTTTGCCCGCAGCGGCGATGAGCTCCTTGGCTTCGCGCACGTCGTCGGCTGTCTGCACATACGAGATAGCCACGGCGTCAACACCCAGCTTAAGGCCGTCCGTAAGGTCTTTTTTGTCCTTATCGGTCAGGGCGCGCACCTTGGTTGCCTTGCCGGGCAGGGCCAGGCCCTTGCGCGAGGTAACAATGCCCGAATTGTCGGCCTGAAGCATCACCAGACCATCAGCCCGACACTCGGTTACCACAAACTGCAGACCGCCGTCGGCCAGCACCATGCGGTCGCCGGGTTCGAGGCTTTCAAGAATAACCTCGTGGTCAAAGGGCAGATAGGGAAAGTCGTCCGTGTGGCGGTCGCTGGGGCCAAGCAGCAGCTTCATGCCCTTGGTTACCGTAATGCTGGTTTCCGGCAGCACACCAAGACGGATCTTGGGGCCGGAAAGGTCCTGCATGATGGTGATGGGCCGTCCAAGCGCGGCTTCTACCTCGCGTATATTCTTGATGATAGTGACAAAATCCGCAGCTCCACCGTGCGAAAAGTTGAGACGGAATACACTGACTCCGGCTTCAGCCAGTTCTTGCAGTTTTTCTTTGCTGTTGGAGGCGGGACCGATAGTAGCGACAATTTTCGTTCTCATATCCGTTCCTTTGGCTGAAACCGATGGCGCAAGGGCGCATAGTAAGCGATCGACAGTTCCGGCTTGCAACAAATAGTCTTGGTTTTTCCGCATATTGTCAAGGCATTCGCCCTAAAAGCCTTAAAACTGCGCGCGTCTTGCGCGTGTCTGCGGGGTGATT
The DNA here is from genome assembly GCF_009712225.1 of Desulfovibrio sp. Lineage (NCBI taxonomy): Bacteria > Pseudomonadati > Thermodesulfobacteriota > Desulfovibrionia > Desulfovibrionales > Desulfovibrionaceae > Desulfovibrio > Desulfovibrio sp. Next base: position 230,194 of record NZ_WASP01000006.1, read on the forward strand.
TGTGTGGCAGGTGTGGGGCTTGTGGCATGTGTCTGTGGTTGCAGTGGGAGCGTGGTGGTAAATTACCACTATTCACCACCCGCTGGCACGTGACGAAATGCAGGATAAATGTGGGGGTAATTGCCATTTTTGCTACAGATGAAGCCAATTTTACGACTTTGCTTGACACCGGGTAAGGCTTGGGGCATAAGTGGGAAAAAGTGGTAACAAGTAGTAAAAAGTGGGAAATTGTGAAAAAGCTGTTCACTAAAAGCCTTTCCCGCAGCCTTGACCCCAAGGGGCGACTCATGCTGCCGCCGGAATACCGTGATGGACTCATTGCGGACGGCGGCTCTGGCACGTTTTGGCTCACCGCTTTTTACGGACGGCTTGTTGCGTATCTGCCCGCAGACTGGGATCTGGTAACCGAGCAGCTCAGCAGCATCCCCATGCCCTCGCCACGGCTTTCGCACTTCAAGACCAAGGTAATGGGTCTTGCCCAGGAGCTCGAACCTGATGCTCAGGGCCGGGTGCGCATACCGCAGGTGCTCATGCACGAGGCGAAACTACACAAGGACGTAATGCTTGTGGGGATGCTGAACAAATTTGAAATCTGGGATCAGGCCAGCTTCAACGCCTTGCAGCTTGAGGATGTTTCCGAAGAGCTCACGGGGCTTGGCATAAATCTCAGCCTATAGGCCCGCCATGACTGAAATCATGAATAATAACGCAGAACCCGTACGGCATGTGCCGGTTCTTTCTGCCGAAACGCTGGAAGCCCTTTCCCCGCGCGCTGGCGGCAGGTATCTGGATGGAACCCTTGGGCTGGGCGGTCATGCCTCGGCTGTGCTTGGCACAGCCCCCGATATTGAGCTGTGCGGCCTCGACCGCGACGAAGAGGCCATGGCTCTTGCCAGACAGCGGTTGGCGATTTTTGGCAACCGGGCGCACTTTTTCCACTGCAATTACAGCGATTTTACCGGCCCGCTGGCAGAGCTTGGCTGGGACAAGATAGACGGAGCGCTGCTTGATATCGGCGTTTCTTCCCTGCAGCTTGATGAAGCAGGGCGTGGATTCAGCTTTATTGGCGACGGCCCGCTTGATATGCGCATGGACCAGAATTCTGGCCAGCCTTCCGCCTGGCACTGGGTCAACCGCGAAAGCTTTGCCAAACTCAAGGAATGCATCGCTATGCTGGGCGAGGAACCCCAGGCTGGACGCATCGCCCGCGTGATTGTTGAAGCGCGCCAAAAGGCCAGCATCGACACCACTGCAGAGCTGGCGGCACTGGTCGAAAAGGCCTATCCCGCAGCCTGGCGCGCCAAGGCCCGTAGGCATCCGGCCACGCGTACCTTTCAGGCGCTGCGCATGGCCGTAAACGACGAGCTGGGCGAACTGCGCCGCTTTCTCGACAATATTCTGGCCTATCTGCCCATTGGCGGCAGGCTGGCTGTCATCACCTTTCATTCGCTTGAAGACCGCATGGTCAAGCAGGCCATGCGCCACTGGGCCGAGGGCTGCCGCTGCCCGCGCCATGTGCCGGTATGCGTGTGCCATCATCAGCCCGAAGTGCGCATCCTGTTCAAAAAGCCTGTAACGGCCACACCCGAAGAGCTGGCGGTCAATCCCCGGTCAAGCAGCGCCAAGCTGCGCGCGGTGGAAAAAATCGCCGAGGCTACCGGGTCATGAAGCGCAATAACGCCAATGGCCAGCACGGCGGCAGAGGCTGGTTGCTGGCACTGGTGCTGGGGCTGTTGAGCTGCATGGTTATGGGGCTTGTGCTCGTGTGGAGCAACATTGAGCGGATGGACACGACCTATTTTATCAATATTCAGCAAAACACCGTTCGTGAGCGACAGGCCCTGAGGGCCAAGCTTGAAGTGGAGCGCGAACGGCTGCTCTCTCCCTATGAGTTGCGCCGCAAGGCAGATGAGTTCGGCATGCGCGAACCCAAGCCCGGCCAGATCAGGCGAATGGAATTACAGTAAAAAACTCCGGATTGTCTCAACGCCTGACCCTCACTGTCAGGCCCGGAAAAAGCCCGGCGCCATCACGGCGACGCCACGTTTGGAAACGCCATGTTCAAACTCAGCTCTCGCAAACGCAACGTGTCCAGCGCAGTTCCTGCACGTTCTTCCAAGCAGCAGGCCAATCGCAATGTGTCTGCCGCCAAGATTGCCGGTCTGAAGCCCTCCTGGATGGGCGATGTGGACTGGGGCCGGGCTCGCATCAAGATGGTTGTAAGCATCTTCTGCATGCTTTGGGTCGGTCTGTGGGCGCGCGCGTGGTACCTGCAGATGATGGAAGGCCCGCGCCTGGCTGAACGTGCGCGCAGGCAGCACACTGCCACAGAGCTGGTTACCGGTCGCCGGGGCATGATTTTTGACCGTAACGGTCAGGTGCTTGCCCGCAGCGTCGAGGCAAAATCCGTTTATGCGCGCCCGCAGGATATTTCTGACTATCAGGCCATGGCCAACACCCTTGGCCCCATTCTGGGCGTGGAACCGCAGAAGCTGTACGACGAACTGGCGCAGACCAAGCGCCGCTTTGTGTGGCTGAAGCGCAAGGTTGACGACTACACCGCCGAGGCAGTGCGCAAGGCCAACATCAATGGCATCGGCCTGAGCAAGGAATACGACCGCGTGTATCCCTTCAAGCACATGGCCGGGCAGCTGCTGGGTTTTGTGGGCCTGGACGACAAGGGCCTTGAAGGTCTTGAACGTTCGCTTGATGCGCGTCTTGGCTGCATTCCCACCCGCCAGATCGTGCAGCGCGACGCCATGGGCCGCCGTTTTTACCTGCATGAAGAAGGGCAGAGTGAGCCCGTGGGGCAGGATCTGACCCTGACCATTGACATGCAGATGCAGTTTTTTGTGGAAGAAGCCGTCGCCCGCACCGTGCGCGAATATGACGCCCGATGGGGCGGCGCGCTGGTGGTTGACGTGGCCTCGGGCGAGATCATGGCCTGGGCGCAGTATCCCTTCTTCAATCCCAACAACTACAAGGACTTTTCGCCGCTGGTGTACCGCAACAGGCTTGCTGCCGACGCTCTGGAGCCCGGTTCTACCTTCAAGCCTTTTGTGATGGCGGCCGCCATTCAGGAACACAAGGTCACGCCCAACACGCTCATCGACTGCGAGGGCGGCAAGTGGGTGGCCAAGAACTTTACCATCCGCGATACGTCGCGTCAGGGCATACTGCCTGCCTCCAAGGTGCTGCGGTATTCCTCCAACATCGGCATGGCCAAGATCGGCCTGTCCATGGGCGCGCCCACTTTTTACAAATACATGCATGCTCTGGGCTTCGGGCAGCGCACGGGTGTGCCCGTGTCCGAGAGCCGTGGTATTCTGCGCGCCCCGCGTGACTGGAGCGAAGTGGACGTCATGTCTACCTCGTTTGGTCAGAGTATTTCTGTCACCGGCCTGCAGATGGCTCAAGCCTACCTTACCCTGCTTAACAACGGCGTGTACAAGCCCCTGCGCCTCACGCGTGAAGACGGCGTGGTGGATGAAGTGCACCCCCGCGTGTATTCCGAAACCGCCGTGCGCGAAGTCATGCGCATGATGCGCGATGTTGTTGAAGAGAGCGATGGTACAGGTAAACGCGCCCGCGTTGACGGCATTGACGTGGGCGGCAAGACCGGTACGGCCCAGAAGGCCGACCACAGGTCTGGTACATACGGCAGCAAGCGTCTGGCTTCGTTTGTGGGCTTCTTTCCCGCTGACAAGCCCAAGTATTTTGTGCTGGTCATGGTTGACGAACCCACCCGTAACCAGTTCGGTGGTGTTGTGGCTGCCCCTGTGTTCAAGGAAGTGGCCACGCGCATGGTTACCTACACGGGCATGTTTAACGAAACCAAGATCGCCGAGGCGGAAAAAAACGCGTCTACCGGCGAAGGCCCAGTGACCAGGGCGCGCCAGCGCGGGCTCAAGCTTGCGGTTCTGGATGCCCCTTATGTTGCCGAATCCAGAAAGCTTGAAGCCCCCAAGCAGGCAGACGGCATGCGCCTGCCCGGCCATCTTGCCAAGGCAAGCAGCAAGGTGCCGGACGTGATGGGCAAATCTGTGCGTAACGCGGTAGAGCTGTTTGCCCGCGCCGGTGTGGTGCCAGAGCTCAAGGGCTCGGGCAGCAGGGTGGTGAAGCAGACTCCTGCCCCTGGTGCTGCATGGCCTGAAGAAGGCAAAAGCATCGAATATATTCTCTGGCTTTCAGAAAGGTAAGATTGTCTGATTGCTTCCGGCTGGCGCACGCGTCGCGCGCGGGGTTGCGGGTTGATAGGCGCGCGCCGCCGGAATAATTCACGGGGCAAAGGCCCCGGTTAGCAGTGAGGTTGGTATGGAACGGGAATTTGCAGCCCTTCTTGAACAGTGCAGACGCGGCGGCATTGAAGTGCGCGTTGATTCGCGTCAGGTATCCACCGGTGACATTTTTGTTGCCGTGCCGGGTGTTAACGAAGACGGGGCCCGTTTTATTCCCGCCGCAGTGGCAGCTGGCGCTTCCATTGTTGTGTGCCGCCCCGGCGGGGCGGAAGAAGCCGCTGCCCTTGCTGGCGGCTGCCGCGTTGTGCACCATTCCGACCCGCGCGAGGCTCTGTGGCGTCTGGCCGAGGCCCGCTGGCGCACCAGCGAGCTGCCGCTCAAGATCGTGGGCGTTACGGGCACCAACGGCAAAACCACCTGCTCATACCTGCTTGAACAGCTCTTTGCCCAGGCCGGGCACAAGCTTGGCGTGATGGGCACGGTCAGTTACCGCTGGCCGGGTCATAACGAGGCCGCGCCCCTCACCACTCCCGATGCCCTGAGCGTACACGCCATGCTGGCAGAAATGGCCAAGGCTGGCGTTGATGTGGCCGTGATGGAAGTCTCCTCGCACGCCATCGACCAGCAGCGTGTGTGTGGCGTGCCTTTCTCTGGCGCGGCCTTCACCAACCTCACGCAGGACCATCTTGACTACCACAAGAACATGGAAAGCTACTTTCAGGTCAAGGCGCGTCTCTTCCTCGAGCTGCCCCGTCCTGACAAGGCCATGGCCGTCAATGCCGACGACCCCTGGGGCCGCCGCCTGCTCGAGCTTTGCCCCACGGCGCTTTCCTTTGGCCTGCAAAAAGGCGCACTGAACAAGCGTCACCTCTGGGGCGAGCTGCTCTCTGCCGGTACGGAAGGCTGCCACATGCGCATGCATCTCGAGGGCAGCAAGTGGGAACTGCGTTCACCCCTGGTGGGCGCGTTCAATGCTTCGAACCTTCTCGCCGTGCAGGCAGTTGCCCTCGAAATGGGCATCGAACCCGAGGCCTTCAAATCTCTAGAAAGTTTTACGGGAGTGAGCGGACGCCTTGAGAGGGTAGAAAATCCTCAAGGACTTAACGTGTTTGTTGATTACGCACACACGCCCGACGCACTCGAAAACGTTTTGCAGGCCCTGCGCGGGGCTGGATTCAAACGCGTTGTTACGGTATTTGGCTGCGGCGGCAATCGTGATCGCACCAAGCGCCCGCTCATGGGCGAGGCTGTGGCGCGCTGGTCAGATGTGGCAGTGCTCACCTCTGACAACCCGCGTTTTGAAGAGCCGGAAGCAATCCTGCAGGATGTTCTGCCCGGCCTCAAGGCCGCCCGCGAGGTGGTTGTTGAGGTTGACCGCCGCGAGGCGACCATCAAGGCCCTGAAAATGCTCGGCAAGGACGATGCCTTGCTTATTGCGGGCAAGGGCCATGAGGATTATCAGATCATCCAGGGTGTCAAACACCACTACAGCGACCAGGAAGTAGTTAGGGAGTTTTTGCATTGCGCCTGACCTACAATGACATTGCGGCCCATCTGGGCCTGAGCGCTCTTGAGAGCGACCTTGCGCTGACTGTTGCCGTAACAGACAGCCGTGAGGCAGCGCCCGGTGCGCTGTTTGTCTGCATACCCGGCAGCAGGGTGGACGGACATGATTTTGTGCCTGCGGCAGTGTCGCTTGGCGCTTCCGCCGTGCTGGCCTCGAAGCCGCTGCCCGATGCAGGCGTGCCGGTGCTGCTGGTTGAAGATACGGTTAAGGCGCTGGGCAGTATTGCCGCCCTGTGGCGTGACAAAACCCGCGCAAAAGTCGTGGGCGTAACAGGCACTGCGGGCAAGACCACCCTCAAGGAAGTGCTGGCGCAGGTGCTCGCCGTGCGCGGCAAAACCGCCAGAAACGCCCTGAACAACAATAACCAGATCGGCATGCCGCGCGCCATGCTCACCACTGACGGCGACGAAGATTTTTGGGTTATGGAGGCTGGCATCAGCCATGAGGGCGACATGGAAGAGCTGTCGGCCGTGCTGCGACCCGACATTGGCGTTATCCTCAACGTTGGTGCTGGTCACACCGAGGGACTCGGCAAAAAGGGTGTAGCATGGCACAAGTCACGCCTGCTCACCAATCTTGCCCCCGGCGGCATTGGCCTTGTGTGCGCTGACTATCCTGATCTTGTACGTGACGCCCGTGCAACCGGCGCGGAACTGCACTTTTTCAGCGCCACAGGAAGAGCGGTGGAGTACAGGGCTTCGTATGCCGGGCCTGCGCCCGCTGCCGCTGATTCAGCAGCGCCCGTCGCTCCAGATGCCCCCGATGACCGACGTGGGCTGTACCATTTGTGGCTAGACGGTACACGTTGCGTTGTGACCGCGCCTTTCAGGGGCGAGTACGGCGCGGAAAACGTTATTGCCGTTGCGGCGGTGGCTCACCAGCTTGGCCTGAGCAATGCCGAAATTGCACAGGGCCTGACGCAGAGCAGCCTGCCCGTGCAGCGCTTTAACCAGACGCGCGTGGGCCAGTGGCTCTTGATCGACGATACATACAATGCCAACCCTCTCTCCATGCGCCGCATGCTCGACGCTGCGGCAGAGCGGGCCGCCGGTCGGCTTTTTGTGCCCGTGCTTGGCGAGATGCTTGAGCTTGGCTCGCAGGCGGCGGAAGAGCACGAGGCTCTCGGCAGACATGTGGCCGATCTTAAGCCGGCGGCAATATTCTGGAAAGGCGGTCACGGCGAAGATATTCGCGCGGGGCTGACCCGTGGGGGCTATACAGGCCCGTGGTTCGAGGTGTATGACGCAGCGGCTTTTGCATCTGAATGGGCGCAGTTGTCCAAGGGTGTATTTGCTGCACATAAAACCGGGGGCGTTGCGCTTTTCAAGGGATCACGGGGCAACAGGCTTGAAAGCCTGCTGCAAACGCTTACCGGGCCGGAAGCCGTGCGGGGCTGAAGGCGTTAATCAATAATGTCGCCTCAAGGCGGCTGGCAACACGGTCTGCGCACGACCATAAGCACGGATTAGCTGCATGTTTTATAATCTCTTCGTTCCCCTTACGTCCGAATGGACGGTACTCAACGTTTTTCGGTACATCAGCTTCCGCTCGTTGGCCGCGCTCATCACTGCACTTGTGCTTTCCATCTTCATTGGCCCACGTTTCATTGCCTGGCTGCGCAGCCTCAAGTGCGGTCAGTACATTCATGAAGATGTAGCCGCCCATGCCTGCAAGGCTGGCACGCCCACCATGGGCGGCCTGCTCATGCTGTTTACGCTTTCCATCAGCCTGCTTTTGTGGTCTGACCTTAATAATCCCTATATCTGGCAGGCATTTTTTGTTTTTGCCGGTTTTGGCGCCGTGGGCTTCTGGGACGACATGACCAAGCTGCGGCACCACAAAAACAAGGGTATTTCGGGCAAGGCAAAAATGGCCGGCCAGCTGGCCGTGGCCTGCGCCGCCATGCTGCTGCTCTATATCAATCCAGACTACAGCAGCAAGCTGACCATTCCTTTCTTTAAGGAAGTTACGTTCGACCTGGGCTGGTTTTATCTGCCCTTTGGCGTTTTTGTGATGGTGGCTTCGTCCAATGCCGTTAACCTTACCGACGGGCTGGACGGCCTTGCAATAGGACCCTCTATCGTGGCCTGCCTGGTCTTTTCCATCTTTATCTACATTACAGGCAACGCACGTTTTGCCAGCTATTTGCTGATGCCCTACATGCCCGGCGTGGGCGAGGTGACAGTTTTCTGCGCCGCTCTTGTGGGTGCCGGCCTGGGCTTTTTGTGGTTCAATGCCTATCCCGCCCAGGTGTTCATGGGCGATGTGGGTTCGCTTTCGCTTGGCGGTGTGCTGGGCTATCTGGCCCTGCTGTGCAAGCAGGAACTTGTTCTTTCCGTGGTGGGCGGCCTGTTTGTGGCCGAAACCCTGTCGGTCATCCTTCAGGTGGGCTACTTCCGCTGGTCTGGCGGCAAACGGATTTTCCGCATGGCTCCCTTGCACCACCACTTTGAGCTCAAGGGCGTTCCTGAATCCAAAATCATCATCCGTTTCTGGATAACTTCCATTCTGTTGGGCCTTGTGGCGCTTTCTGTTCTCAAGCTGCGCTAGAGGAGAAAGAATATGGCACTGGAGAAAACTCGAGGCAGGCGTATAAATGCTGGCGAACTGGCCGTAGTTGTAGGAGCGGGGCGGTCTGGTATTGCCGCAGCCCGGCTGTTGCGACGGGCCGGAGCGCGGGTGCGGCTTCTGGACAGCAACCTCAAGGCCCTGGCCGGTAGGGAATCGCTGGCTACCGAGCTGGCAGCCCAGGGTATTGAGGTTCAGCTTGGCGAACATATTCCCGGCCAGTTTGCAGGGGCCGCCTTTGTGGTTCCCAGCCCCGGAATGCCTGTGGCAAAGCTTGAAGGCCTCGTTGATATGCAGACTTCGGAAGTGCTGGCCGAAATGGAACTGGCCTGGCGCTATCTGGATGACGAGCCGGTGCTTGCCATTACCGGCACCAGCGGTAAAACAACCACCGCATCGCTGGCGGCGGCCATGCTGCACGAACAGGGCTATGCCGTGTTTTTGGGCGGCAACATCGGTACGCCACTCTCTGAATACGTGCTTGGCGGCAAAAAGGCCGACGTGCTCGTGCTTGAAATTTCCAGCTTCCAGTTGCAGGCCTGCACCACGTTTTGCCCGCGTGCGGGCATTCTGCTCAACATCACGCCCAACCATCTCGACTATCACAAGGACATGGCCGAATACACAGAGGCCAAGTTCCGCCTTTTCCGCTGCCAGAGCGAAGAAGATCTGGCCGTGTTTGGCGAGGACCTGCGCGCTGAGGTTGCCAACCACAAAATCAAGGCCCGCAAGGTGTTTGTGAAGGCCACGGACCGTTTTCCCAGCAGTTGCCTCATGGGTGCGCATAACCGCATCAATGAAGAAGCCGCCTGGCAGGCCTGCCGCCTGTTTGGCGTTACAGAAGCCAGCGCCACCCGCGCGGTGGAGCGTTTCAAGCCTCTGCCGCACCGACTTGAAAGGGTGGCGGAGCGCAACGGCGTGCTGTACGTCAACGATTCCAAATGCACCACGGTTTCTGCCCTTCAGGTGGCGCTTGAGGCTTTTGATCGTCCTGTGCGGCTGCTGTGCGGCGGCAAGTTCAAGGGCGGCGATCTGGCGGGTCTTGCCGACCTGCTGCGGGCCAAGGTGCAGGAAGTGGTGCTGTTTGGTGCCAGCCGCGAGCATTTTGAAAAGGCCTGGCAGGACATTGTGCCCATAAGCTGGCATGAAACCATGGAACCGGCGGTGCGCTTTGCCACGGCAAATGCCAAGAGCGGCGACGTGGTGCTGCTTGCGCCCGCCACCTCAAGCTATGACCTGTATAAAAACTACGAGCAGCGTGGCGACGACTTCAAACGGATCGTGGGGCTGCTGTCATGAAGAATATCTTCAGCAGCAAGTCAAAGACCCCCAAGGTCAACAGCGCCATGGCGAGGGCTACTGAAGACGGGCCCTTTGCTCCCTTTGACTGGTGGCTTTTCACCATCATGCTGATTATTCTTTCCATCGGCCTTGTGATGGTGCTTTCGGCCAGTGGCATTGTGGCCGAGCAGGTCAACGGCGACAAATACTTCTTTTTCAAGCGTCAGGTCATCTTTGCGCTGGGTGGCGGCGTTGCCCTGTGGGGCGCGGCACTCCTGCCCCGACACTGGCTGTACCGCATGCAGTACCCGGCGCTCTTTTTGGCGCTGCTGTTGCTGCTGGTGACACTTTCGCCCCTTACCCCCGCCATCAACGGTGCAAAACGCTGGATTCCGCTGGGCTTTATTTCCATTCAGCCCATGGAATTTGTTAAAATAGCGCTGGCGTTGTATCTGGCTTATTTCATGAGCTCCAAGCAGGAACTCATCAAGACCTTTAGCCGTGGTGTTATTCCGCCTTTTGCCGTAACGGGCCTGTTCTGCTTTTTGCTGCTGCTGCAGCCCGACTTTGGCAGCGCCGTTGTTCTGGCGAGTATTCTGTTCTTTATGTGCGTTGCGGGCGGCACGCGGTTTATCTATCTGTTTTTCTCTGTGGCGCTTGCCTGCGGCGGTGCAATGGCCCTGGCCATTTCGTCTCCCTACCGTCTGCGCCGCCTGCTGGCCTTTCTTGATCCTTTTCAGGATGCCCACAACACAGGTTACCAGCTTGTACAGTCGCTGCTGGCCATTGGTTCGGGCAGCTTTTTTGGTGTGGGCGTGGGAGCCAGCAAGCAGAAGATGTTTTATCTGCCTGAAGCGCACAACGACTTTATCATGGCCGTGCTTGCCGAAGAAATGGGTTTTGTGGGCGTGAGCTTTGTGATGATTCTGTTTGCCCTGCTTTTCTGGCGCTGCTACAAAATCATCATGGGCCAGCGCAATCTGCGCGACCGCTTTACCGCATTTGGCATCACAACCATTCTTGCCATGGGCTCGGTGATGAACTTGGCCGTGGTTATGGGGGTGGCCCCGCCCAAGGGCGTGCCCATGCCCCTTATGAGTTACGGCGGCAGTAACCTTCTGGCCACCATGCTGTGCGTGGGCCTGCTTATGAATTTTTCAAGGACGGCGGACACATGGACAACATCCTCCTGACGACCGGCGGCACCGGCGGGCATATCTTTCCGGCACTGGCTGTGGCAGAGGAATTGCGGCGTCGCAATCCCAATGCCAGTTTGCTGTTTGTTGGCTCGCTGTACGGGCCGGAAGAAAGGCTGATGCGTCAGGCGGGCATTCCCTTTGAAGGGTTGCCCGTGCGTGGTCTGCTGGGCCGTGGCATCAAGGCCATTGGCGCTGGAGCGCAGATGGCTCTGGCCGTTGCCAAGGCCGTGGGCATCATTCGCCGGTTCAAGCCGGATGTGGTGGCTGGCTTTGGCGGTTACGCCGCATTTGCGCCCATGCTGGCGGCCCGTTTGATGGGCGTGCCCGGTGTGCTGCACGAGCAGAACGCCATTGCCGGGGCCAGTAACCGCTTTTTGGCCCGCATTGCGCGCCGTGTGTGCATTTCGTTGCCCAACACCAGCGGTTTTGACATGAAAAAGTGTGTGTTTACCGGCAACCCCGTGCGGGCTGCCGTTACTGCCGTGGGCCAGATCAGCCGCCAGCGGCAGAGCCGCCGTCTGCTTGTTATGGGCGGGTCGCAGGGCGCACATGCGCTCAACGCCTTTATGCTGGAAAATCTGGCTGAATTTCGCGGAGCCGGGGTGGAGATTCGCCACCAGACGGGTGTTACCGACGAGGGCAGCGTGCGCGCGGCTTATGTGGCTGCGGGCTACGCGCCCGAATGTGTTTCTGCCTTTATTGATGACATGGCCGCGGCCTATGCCTGGGCCGACGTGGCCCTGTGCCGCGCTGGTGCCAGCACCGTTGCGGAGCTTTGCGCAGCCGGTCTGCCTTCGGTTCTTGTTCCCTTCCCCTATGCCATCCATGATCACCAGACCCGCAACGCCGAAGTGCTGACGCGCAGCGGTGCGGCCGTGCTTGTGCCCGAGGGGCGCATGGCTGTACAGCATATGTCGGACATTCTGTTGCGGCTTTTGACCATGCCCGGCGAGCGTGAGCCCATGGCTGCCGCTGCGCTTTCGGCTGCGCGGCCCGATGCGGCCGCGCGCGTGGTGGCCGTTCTCGAAGAAATAGCGTAATTCAACGGCCCGGGCGCAGACAGCATGCGCCCGGGAGCGATATTTGCGGGAAAATTCAACCCTCCAAATTATCTAGACTTTTTTTAAAGGTACAGCATGAACAGCAAGATTCGGCGTATTCATATGGTTGGCATTGGCGGCGCGGGTATGAGCGGCATTGCCGAGGTTCTTCTCAATCAGGGCTATGAGGTTTCTGGCTCGGACATGAGTGATTCTGCCGTTGTGCGTCATCTTCGCGAGCTTGGCGCGCATGTGGCTGTTGGGCACGCTGCGGAAAACGTGGGTGATGTGCAGGTGCTGGTGAAGTCTACCGCCATCAACGACGAAAACCCCGAACTGGTTGAAGCACGCCGCCGTAATATTGCCATCATTCCTCGCGCCGAAATGCTGGCCGAACTCATGCGCCTGCGGCAGGGCATTGCCATTGCCGGTACACATGGCAAAACCACAACCACGTCGCTTACTGCTTCTATTTTTGATACAGCTGGGCTTGACCCCACGGTTATCATCGGCGGCCGGCTAAACGCTTATGGAACCAATGCCCATCTCGGGCACGGTGAATATCTGATAGCCGAAGCCGACGAGTCTGACGGCTCATTCCTCTGCCTTCTGCCCATCATCAATGTGGTCACCAATGTGGACGAAGACCATCTGGACCACTACAAGACCCGCGCGGGTATTGATGATGCCTTTGTGCAGTTCATGAACAACGTGCCTTTTTACGGGCTCAACATTGTCTGCGGTGACGACCCCGGTGTGCGTGCCTTGCTTGCGCGCGTCAAGCGCCCCGTGCTGACCTACGGCTTTGCAGAGGACAACGTGCTGCGCGCCGTTCCTCTGGAATGCGGGGTTCGCAACCACTTTGAAGTATGGCGCAACGGTGCCAAGCTGGGCGAGGTAAGCCTGCCCCAGCCTGGCCGCCACAACATGCTCAATGCCCTTGCCGCCATTGGCGCAGCCATGGAAGTGGACATCAGCTTTGAAAAGTGCGCCGAGGGCCTCAATGGTTTTGGTGGCGTGGGGCGGCGCTTTGAGTTCAAGGGCGAAAAGAGCGGCGTGACCGTGGTTGACGACTATGGACATCACCCGGCGGAAATTGCGGCCACCCTTGCCACAGCACGCCAGGTTTTTCCTGGCCGTCGCATTGTGGCAGCTTTTCAGCCGCACCGTTTCAGCCGCACTCAGGCCCATTTTGGTGAATTCTGCAAAGTTTTTGACAATGTGGACCAGCTGTTGCTCACAGAGATTTATGCGGCTTCTGAAAAGCCCATTCCCGGTGTTTCGGGGCAGAGCCTTGCCCAGGGTATCCGGCAGGTTTCCACAACGCCCGTGGAGTACTTTCAGACGCTCAACGATCTTGCCGCCAGCCTGCACAATATTCTGAAAGAAGGTGACGTGCTGCTGACCCTTGGCGCTGGCAGCATTACCCGTCTTGGCCCCGCATGGCTGGAAGGACAGAATCATGCGTGAGATGCCCGCACCCTTTCTTGCCCCTCGCACCACGCTGCGCATAGGCGGAACCGCCATTGCCGAGCTTGTGCTTGAAAGGCATGAAGATCTTTATCTGTTACCAGATAAACTCAAGGCTCTTGGCGGAACTCCGCTGGTGTTGGGTGCTGGTAGCAATATTCTTGCCCATGATGGCGAGTTGCCGCTGGTGCTTATACGGCCTTTTTTTAGCGACGGCCCGCAGATTGTAGGCGAGCACGAGGGCAGGATTCTTGTGCGCGCCGGTGCGGGTGTGCCCATGGCCCGACTGTTGCGTTTTTGTGCAGTAAACGGACTTAGCGGTCTTGAAGGCCTTGTGGGCATACCTGGCAGCGTGGGTGGTGCAGTAGCCATGAACGCTGGCTCGCACGGTACGGAAACGTGCAAGAATATTTATAGTATTCAGGCCTTTGTTGATAACACCATTCAGCGCATCAGCGTGAATGCACTGCAGTACGGCTATCGCACACTTCGTATCAACGGGAAAAAGAATGATTTTATCGTCTTGGAAGCCACATTTGGCTTGACCGTAGGTGAAAGGGATGGCATCTGTAATTGCATGCGTCACAACTTTTTTAAGAAAAAGTCTAAACAACCTGTGACGGCCTGGAGCGCGGGGTGCGTTTTCAAAAATCCCACGCCAGAAATGTCTGCCGGAAAGCTGCTTGATGAAGCAGGTTTTAAGGGCAAAAAGCTTGGGGGAATGGCTTTTTCATCCCTGCACGCAAATTTTTTGATTAACGAAGGCAAGGGTAGCGCAACAGCAGCCCTGGCCCTGTTGCAAGAGGCCCGGGAAACTGTGCGGCAACGGTTCGGCATTGAGCTTGAGCCGGAGGTCAGGATAGTACCATGCCCCTTGCCCTGAAAAAGAGCGGTAAAAAAGCCCGCAATTCCTATACACGATCGTCTGCGCCAGCCAAAAAGAGTGGCAGCGGCAGGGGGCCGGAAATACGGTTTGGGGGAATTGTAACTGGTGTTTTTAAAAGGCTCAAAGGCTTCAGCGGCCTTAAAAGCCTTGCGGCGCTTACAGTTCTGCTTGCCGGTCTTGGTCTGATTATCGCGGGTGTCTGTTATTCATCGCTGTGGCTCTACAACAAGGCCATAACAAGCGATTTTTTCACCACCCGGCACGTTGATGTGACAGGCAATGTGCGGCTCTCGCACGATATGGTGCTGCAATACGGCGGCATACGCGAGGGCGACAATAGCCTGGCTGTGAGCATCGCCAAGGTTGAAAGAAATTTGCGCAAAACGCCCTGGGTAGAAGAAGCCTCAGTCAAGCGGCTGCTGCCCGACAGGTTTGTGATCAGGCTCAAGGAGCGTTTACCTTCATTTTGGGTGCACAGGGATGGTGTGCTTTATTACGCCAACGAGCTTGGCGAGATAATTGCCCCGGTGGAAAGCAAAAACTTTCTTTCGCTGCCCACGCTGCGTGTTGACCCAGGTGCAGAAGACGCTCTGCCGTATCTGACGCGTCTGATGAAGGGTATGCAAAGCGGTTTGCTGCCCATTGAGGCGGGGGCTGTTTCATCTGTCAGCGTAAGCCCCGGCAAGGGGATTGAAATTTATCTTGAAGACAGGGAAATGCGGCTTTCCATCGCTACAGACGACTGGGAAGGCAACCTTTCCCGGTTAAGTCTGACATTGGGCGATCTGGCCCGCAGACACGAACTGCGCAATGTACGCGAGATTCGATCTGTTAACGGCAATGTTTGGGTTTTACTTAACCAGCCAGCGTAAAAAACTTGCGGCATATGCCATAAAGGCATGCTGCGGCGACCCGGAGACAGGCGTTTTGAGGAGAATGGCATGAATAAATCCGAGCTCATCGTTGGCCTTGACATCGGCACCACAAAGATCTGCGCTGTGGTGGGTGAACTGTCGGAGTCGGGTCTTGTAGATGTGGTGGGCATCGGTACCAGTGTTTCCACTGGCTTGCGCAAGGGCGTAGTGGTCAATATCGAGCAGACCGTCCAGTCCATCCGCAAAGCTGTGGAAGACGCGGAGCTCATGGCCGGCTGCGAGATCCACTCTGTGTATGTGGGCATTGCAGGCAGCCACATAATGGGCATCAACAGCCACGGCGTTATCGCCGTAAAGGGCGGCGAGGTTGCGCAGCGCGATATAGAGCGCGCCCTGGATGCCGCAAGGGCTGTGGCCATTCCCGCTGACCGCGAGGTCATCCATATTCTACCTCAGGAATACATAGTTGATAACCAGCGCGGCATTGCCGACCCGCTCGGCATGGCTGGTGTGCGCCTTGAAGTGAAGGTGCACATTGTCACCGGCGCTGTTTCTTCTGCACAAAACATTGTGCGCTCGTGCCATCGCAGCCAGCTTGAAGTGGCCGATATTGCCCTTGAATCGCTGGCCTCAGCCAAGGCTGTGCTGACCGAAGAAGAACGCGAAATCGGCGTTGCACTGGTCGACCTTGGCGGCGGCACCACCGATATTGCCGTGTTTGCCAACGATGCCATAAAGCACACAGCCGTTCTGGCGCTAGGCGGGCAGAATCTCTCCAACGACATTGCCTTTGGTCTGCGCACCCCCATTGCTTCTGCCGAAAAAATCAAGCTCAAATACGGTTGCGCGCTTGCCGACCTTGTTCGCAACGACGAATTCATCGAGGTTCCAAGCGTGGGCGGGCGCGAACCGCGCCGCCTTTCGCGCCAGGTTCTGGCCGAAATCTGCGAGCCCCGCATGGAAGAAATTCTGTACCTTGTTGATCAGACCCTCGTACGCTCCGGCTACAAGGACATGATAGGCGCGGGCGTGGTGCTTACGGGCGGCACGGCGCTTATCGAAGGCTGCCAGGAACTGGGCGAGCAGATTTTCAATCTGCCCACGCGCATTGGCTACCCGCGTAACATCGGGGGCCTCAAGGACGTGGTCAACAGCCCCAAGTTTTCAACTGCGGTTGGCCTGCTGCGTTACGGCGCAGAAAAAGAACTTTCCGGGCAGAAAAAATTTACCACACGTAGCGAAAGCGGCGTTTTTGACGGCGTCCTTTCACGTATGAAAAAGTGGTTTGCGGACATTTCATAACAACCTCAAGCGGGCATTTGAGGATAGCACAGAGGAGAGGTGTAATGGCTCAGTCAATCGTTGATGATATCGATACCTCGTTGGCCAGCAATGCCAAGATCAAGGTTATTGGCGTAGGTGGCGGCGGCGGTAACGCTGTGCAGAACATGATTGCATCTGGTCTGCGCGGTGTGCAGTTTGTTTGCGCCAATACCGACGTACAGGCGCTGAACAAGAATGGCGCTTCCGTTAAAGTGCAGCTGGGCGAAAAGCTTACCAAGGGTCTTGGCGCTGGTGCCAACCCCTCCATTGGCCGTGAGGCCGCTGTGGAAAGCGTGGGCAGCATCCGTGAAGCCATCGGCGATGCCGACATGGTTTTTGTTACCGCTGGCATGGGCGGCGGCACCGGTACTGGCGCGGCCCCCGTGGTTGCGCAGGCCGCCAAGGAAATGGGCGCTCTTACCGTGGGTGTTGTGACCAAGCCCTTCAGCTTTGAAGGTGCCAAACGCAAGCGTGCGGCCGAAGCTGGTCTTGAAGAATTCAAGCAGCACGTTGACTGCCTCATCACCATTCCCAACGACCGTCTGCTTGCCTTTGCTCCCAAAAAAGCTCCCTTCTCCGAAATGCTTCAGAAGGCCAATGACGTGCTGTACTACGCCGTCAAGGGTATCTCTGACGTGATCGTGGGCGAAGGCCTCATCAACCTTGACTTTGCCGACGTGCGTACCACCATGGCAGAAGCCGGTATGGCCCTCATGGGTACTGGCATCGCCTCTGGTGAAAATCGCGCCCGCGAGGCCGCCCAGCGCGCCATCATGAGCCCCCTGCTTGAAGATGTCTCGCTTGAGAGCGCCAAGGCGGTTCTGTACAACATCACCGCCCCCACCGACATTACTGCTGATGAAATCGCCGAAATCGGCGAAATCATCGGTGATGCCACCCCCGAAGATGCCAACATCATCTTTGGTGTTGTGTTTGACGACAACATCGGTGACGAAATCCGCCTTACCGTCATTGCCACCGGCATTGATTCGCCCCAGATCATCCAGCCCGTGCAGGTCCCTGCCGCCACGGTTACCAATTTCCGCAAGCCCGGTCCTGATGCCGTGGTTGCCGAACCCCGTCGTAATACTTCGCGCCTTTCGCAGCAGGGTATGATGGAAGAGCAGGAACGTGTTGAATCGCGCCTGCCCCAGTCTTCGCGCCGCTCTGAGGTGGAACGCTGGTACGACGAAAACAGCAGCCGTCCCTCGTATCTGCAGAAGCGTGAAGTTGTGGGCCAGCCCCGTCGTCGCCAGCACAATCCTGGCCACGAAGACTTCACCTACGACGAGGATGATTTCGAAATTCCTACCTTCATCCGCACCCAGGCCGACTAGTCTGTCGCAGCCTCGGTGCGCGTGGCAAATGCTTTTTGCCCCGTGAAGGCTCATGATTTTCAGGGCTTGCCTCTTCGGCCCTGAAATGCCCGCCGGGAGGCCCATTGGGGGCCTCCCAGAGCGGGGCGTGAAAGCCCGCTTTTATGCCGCAACCTTCTGTGGGTTGCGGTTTTTTATTGTATGTTGTTTCTATTGGCTGTGTTGTGTTCTGCTGAATTGATTAGCTTGACAGTGTTACTGCAACCCCGGTTAACAAGAGGTGCAGCATGGAATTGAAACAGGCTCTGACAATTCTGCGCGATCTGTTCATGCCGCAGCCCCGCAATGCCTGCCCGCATTGCGGGGGCATTCGTTGCTTTGGTGCATGCCAGTTCAACGAAAAGCAACCTGTGGAGTCTGGAAGTAGTAAAGATGGCCAGGCCCGGCAGGGTAGCGCAACCAATAACTGGGCGAGTCCGCATGCTGACGGGCAAGGTGTTGAGAAAAAGACAAATGGCTGCACAGCAGGGCAGGTTGCCGTTACTGACAAAACCCGAGAGCAGAAATAGATCAGGATTTGGAAGCCACAAAAAAAGCCGCTGTTTGCACAGCGGCTTTTTCTATACGGGAAATTTGTGGTCTACCAGCGGCGGGGCGCGGGGCGACGTTCTTCAGCCTGGTTGATACGCAGGGTGCGACCGCCAAAATCGGTGCCGTTCAGGGCTTCGATGGCCTTGTGAGCGTCGGCTTCGTCCATTTCAACAAAACCAAAGCCACGGGGACGGCCGGTTTCGCGGTCCATGATGAGCTTGACGGAAAGGGGATCGCCGTAAGGGGCGAACAGGGCTTCAACGCCTTCCTGGGTGGCGGAAAAGGGCAGATTGCCGACATAAATGGAAACAGCCATAACGACTCCGTTGTTAAGGTGGGTAAACTTTCCGCTTGAAGCCTTACCCACGCAAAGTCTCTGGCAAAAAGAAATACAGCACCCTATGAATAATGCTGAACACTACTTTCATGCGGCAATGTCGTCAAGGGGTATCTGCAGTGGCGGGGAGTTTGATTGCCAAACCGGTTAATACAACTGAACTGCTAGTGTTAGGCAGGATTTTTTTAAAGGCCTACTAACGTATATTATCGTTGTATGCTATGATTACTGGGTTAGGCGTAGAGGTTCTCAACTGTAAAAGGCCGGTATAACCGGCCTTTTTGACAGCAAGAATTAGATAGCCTGCGTCTTTTTCTTGGCAGAGGGCTTCTTTGACTTGGCAGGAGCCTTGGCAGAAGCCTTTTTTGCTTTGGCGGGAGCCTTGGCCTTGCTGGCCTTGGGCGCTTTGGTTCCACTTGCAACAGCCGGGGTCGTGTTTGCGGCATTGGCTTCGGTGCTGATCCAGCAGGGTGCGGTGATCAACGAAAGAGCCATGGCGGCCAAAAGGAGCTTTTTCATGTTAGTATCCGTTTCTTCTGGTTATGCCACATTCACAACAACATGGCTGTACGTCTATGGCATGAGCTGCGGCGGGACGCAATAACAAATTTAAGCCTATGGGGCCGTGTGTTTGCGGGCATTTTTTGCATGAGGCCTGTTGCAGTTGACAGGGGTGCAACGCCACAGGGCCAATGTTGACAAAATGTACCTTGAATGGTCTAACGATAAGCCGTTCATTTGGCCCCGCTGGCCACGTTACGGCTGTTTGCTTCTGCTCTGCTTTTTTGACTTCTGACAGCGTGATGCTGTCAGCATCTCTGGCAAGACCCAAGCAATGTTCAACCATCTTTTACACACAGAGTCGCCATGGCCTTTTTTGCACCACGTGACGTTAAGACAACGTTAGTATGCCCCACCTGCGGCGCCCCCCTGCACATAGCCCGCACCTGCCACGAAGTGTATATGCACTGCCCGGCCTGCAAGGCCCAGTTTCCGCTCCAGGATTATATCCGTCAGGCAGACGAAGCCATGGAGCATTTTATGGAAAACGTATACTGCAACCGCATTTAGCCAGTTTTATGGACGTGCGGGCAAGCTGCCGCCCGGGCCTTCGAGCACCTTTCTGCCGGTCGCTTACCTCGCCGGGCCATTACCTCCCAGGTGACGTGCCAGCTCTCTGCCTGCTGCAATACCGCTGGCCCAGGCCCAGTGCAGATTATAACCGCCCAGCAGGCCGGTAACGTCGAGCAGTTCGCCCACTACAAACAGATTGTTCCGCACACGGCTGCGCATGGTTTTGGGGTCTACTTCGTCGGTGTTCACGCCGCCGGAGCAGGCCTCTGCCTTTTTGAGCCCCGCCGTTGCACCTGGCGTGATGCTGTGCTTTTGCACTGCTTCAACCATGGCCAGACGCGCCGCGCGCGAGAGTTCGGCCACCTTGCGCCGCGCCCATTCCTGCGGCAGCAGGGCATCCACAAGACGCTGGGGCAGGTGGCGGGCCAGCAGTGCTCGTGGCGTCTGCTTGCCGGTCTGGGGATCATCAAGCAGTGCGGTCACATTCAATGCTGGCAAAAAATCAATGATCAGGGGCACCCCCTGATTCCAGTAGAGAGAGGCCTTGAGTGCTGCCGGGCCACTGAGCCCATCGTGGGTAAAGAGCAGGTCGTCCTGCCACTGGTGTTGCCCCAGGGTAACGCGCACCGGCAGGCTGATTCCCGTAAGATTCAGCAGGGGTGAGTTGCCTGCAAGTTTAAGGGGCGCAAGGGCGGCGCGGGGCGGAATGACGCTATGACCCATATCTGCCGCCAGCCTAAAGCCAGCGCCGCTACCTCCAGCCTGTGGCCATGCCGGGCTGCCCAGTGCCAACACCAGGGCCTTGCCGCGCCATGTGCCACTCTCTGTCTGTACGCTGAATCCATCGGCCAGGGCCAGCACTTCTGTAACTGCAGTATTGCAGGCAATGTGGCAGCCGCGTTTGCGGCAGTCATCCACAAGAGTTCTCACCATGCGCTGTGCGGCAACGGTCAAAAAGAGCTGCCCGTGTGAGCGTTCTTCAAAAGGCAGGTTCCACTCGTCAACAAGGCGCAGCATATGCTCTGGCGTAAACCCCTTGAGGGCAGGAGCGCAAAAGGCATTGCCCCTGCTGCCATCGCAACGGTAATCTTGCGGGCTCACCGAGCGGTTGGTGAAGTTGGCCTTGCCGCCGCCACTTACGGCCAGCTTGCGCCCCGGCATGGGGCCGCGTTCCAGCAGCACAACGCTCAGGCCGCTTGCGGCAGCCTGACGCGCGCACATAAGACCGGCAGCACCCGCGCCCAGAATAAGCACATCGGCAGTCGTGGGGCCGTTATAGGCAATGCCCCGTTGTGCTGATGATCGGCTGCCTGTGCCATTGTCAAAATGGAAGGTGTCAGAATCTGCAGCCTTGCGGTCATGGGCACTGCGGGCAGGATTTTTGTTGGGGCGGGAATCCACAGGGGGCGTAGCCTGCCTGGGCTCTGCCTGGGCAAAGGCCTGACGTGCAGGATTTGACAGAAATTTACGTGCGGCGCTATTTTGGGGGGCTTTGTTGTGCATGTGGCGAAGGTATACGAGGCTCTGGCAGCTGCCAAGCCCTGTTTGAGGACAAAGTTGTCCTGTCCGCTGTCTGTTGTGGCCGCTGCATTGCCACTGTTCAACTCATACAATTTAACAGAGACTGCCAATGCCTGTTATTGCTTCAACGTACAATGCGCCGTGGTATGTGCGCAATGGTCATGTAAATACCATGTGGCCGGTGCTGTTTCGCGAGCGGCCAGCACTTGCCGCCAATGTGCGCAGAGTGCGCATTGACACGCCCGACGGCGACTTTCTTGATGTGGACCAGCACCCCGGCAGCGGCAAAGGCGGGCCAGAAAAGCCCTTTGGTCAGGCGCGTGCCATTGCCGTGGTCTCGCACGGGCTTGAGGGCAACAGCCACCGAAAGTATGTGCTGGGCATGACCAACACACTGCGTGCCGCTGGCTTTGACGTGCTGGCCTGGAACATGCGCTCGTGCTCTGGCGAGAGCAACCGCACGGCGCGCCTATACCACATGGGCGAAACGGAAGACCTGGCAACAGTAGTGCGCCATGCCGAGCAGTTTGATCGGCCTGTGCTGCTTGCTGGTTTCAGCATGGGTGGCAACCAGATTTGCCGGTATCTTGGCCGGGGCCCGGTATCTCCGCTGGTAAGGGCTGCCGTGGTTGTATCCGTGCCGTGCGATCTGGCCGCTGCCGCACCCGTGATGGACGGCCCTGCCTGCCGTATCTATATGGAGTATTTTTTGCGCAGCCTGCGCAAAAAAGTGCGCGAAAAAGCAGAGCGCTTTCCTTCATATCCATCGGCGAAGGGTGTGGAAAAGATCCATACGTTTGCAGAATTTGACGAGCGTTTCACCGCTCCGGCCTTTGGCTTTGCATCTGCCCGCGACTACTGGCAAAAAAATACCGTGTTGCCAGACCTGCCGCATATTGCAGTGCCAACCTTCCTGCTCATGGCAGCGGATGATCCATTTTGCGCACCATCGTGCTATCCGTGGCAGGCGGCAGAGCAGAATGCTCATCTGCATCTTGAGGTGGCCCGTCACGGCGGACATGTGGGGTTTGTACAGCAGAAGCAGGAATATTACAGCGAGCAAAGGGCGCGTGAATTTGTGCAGCTGCTTGCGCAGCGGGGCATCTTTTAAGCCGGCTGTTACCGCCACATGACAACTACCTGCCCTGTGAGCGGCAGTCATGTGGGTGACAGCACGCTGGTGATCAGCCCTTGTTCTGCTCGGCCAGCCGTTTTTTGGTCAAAACCGTGGCTGTGGCGTTCAGGGGGTCTTCCGGCCAGGGGTGCTTGGGGTAGCGGCCCCGCATTTCTGCCCGCACGGCGGGGTAGCCGGTACGCCAGAAACCGGCAAGATCGCGGGTAACCTGCAAGGGGCGGCCAGCGGGCGAATTGAGGCGCAACACCAGCGCCACACGGTTGCTGGCTATGCGCGGCGTGTCCACGCAGCCAAACAGCTCCTGCAGCTTGGCCGCCAGCCACGGGCCGCCGTCTTCGCCATACACGATGGGGCGCATGGCCCCGGAGGGAACCTGCCATTCCGTGGGGGTCTGGCGCTCAAGCATGCGGTGCAGGTTGCCCGGCAGCAGGCCACGCAGGGCATCGAACAGGCGAGCCGAATCCAGTGCGGCCAGCGAGTTGCCCCGGGACATCTTTTGCCCCTGTGAAGCGCCTAGCGCCTGCTCCAGCGCTGGTGCAAGCCACTGGTCAAGGTTTGCCAGCAGGGCCGCATCCGAAACGTCGGGCCATTCTTCACCTTCAAGCTCACGCATCAGGCTTACCCGCGCCCGCCACTGGCGTGCTGCCTCATCCCATGGCAGGCAGTCCAGCCCTTTGTTGCGCACGTGTTCGCACAACGCCGCCGCGCACTGATCGGGCAGGGGGCGTGGCAGTGGGGCGTCCTCCAGCACCAGAGCGCCCAGTACCTGCTGACGGCGTGCGCTTACAAGCCCGGCATCTGATACCGAAAGATTGTCTTCCGTGCGCATCTCAGCACTGAAAAGTTCTACCATGTCCTGTTCCGCAAGGGCGGCTGCAAGGCGAATGCGCCCGCGCGGAGCGGCCCCGTCTACCTCTGCCACTGCAAGAAACTGCTGGCGGGCCAGAGGGTCGTCGCTGGCAAGCTGTGCAGCACGGCCACTACGCAGTAAAAAAGGCGTGATGGCCGTCGGGCCGTTGCTGAGGGTGGTCTGCTGGCTGCCTGTCTGGATTGCCGCCTGACGCATGGCTACCTGTTCTGGCCAGGCAATGGCAATGAGCCGTCCAATGTTTGCGGCCTGAGCCAGAGCGGTGGAAAATATGCTTTGCAGGTGTTTTTGTTGCGCTTGCGGGTTGCCTGCGAGGTCAGCCGCGCCCGGTTGAAGTGATTGGCGGATGAGGCGCTGGGCAAGCCTGCGCAGGCGGTCGCGGGCAGAGTCTGCACCCTTGCCGGACGCTGCACCGCGGCAAAGCCAATCGAGACGCCGCAGTATGTCGCATCCGCAGGTTGCCCCGCCCATGCGGCTGCCTGCGGCATGAGCCAGAGGATCACGCTCTTCAAGCAGTGCCGCAACACAGGCTGCCAGATCCGCAAGGCCGTTTTTACGCCCCCACACGAGCAGACGCGCCGTGCGCGGTGCAAGAGGCAGGGCTGCCATTTCGCGCCCAAGCGCCGTTGGCCTTAACTGGGCATCAATGGCTCCCAGAGCCCGCAGGCTGTTTTGAGCCACAGTCAGGTGCGCTGCTGGCGGGGTATCGAGCCACGGCAGCGAGCCTGCATCGGTCACGCCCCACACCGCCAGTTGCAGGGCCAGACCGCTCAGATCGGCATCGAGAATTTCGGGTCGAATGTGGGGACGCATGCCGTGTTCCTGCTCTCTGGCCCACAAACGGCAGCAAATGCCGGGTTCCGTGCGGCCCGCGCGACCCGCTCGCTGCGCTGCGCCAGCCAGCGAAACTCTCTCTGTCACCAGCCGGGTGAGGCCGCTTGCCGGGTCAAACCGGGCCAGACGCGCAAGACCGCTGTCTACCACCAGCCGCACGCCTTCAATGGTCAGTGAAGTTTCTGCAATGGATGTGGCAAGCACCACCTTGCGCTGCCCGGATGGCGCTGGCGCAATGGCCGCATCCTGTTCGCGGGCGGAGAGGTTGCCGTACAGCGGGCACAGCGCTACATCGGCGGCAAGCCTGCCTTCCAGCAGATCCGCAAGATGGCGGATTTCGCCCGCACCGGGCAAAAAGGCCAGCAGGCTGCCCTGTTCTGTCTGCATGAGATGCGTAACCACGTCGGCCATGTGCCGCCACAGCAGGGGGCCAGCCCCGGTGTGCGTTGCCCCGCCCACAATCTGCCCTGCCCGAAGTGTGGGGGGGATGTGCCGCATCTGCACCGGGTATGTGTTGCCCTCGCAGAGCACAGAGGGGCACCCGCCCAGAAGCTTGGCCACTGCTGACACATCCAGCGTGGCAGACATGACGATCAGCCGCAGGTCGGGGCGCAGGGCCGCCTGGCTTTCAAGGCAGAGAGCCAGACCCGTATCGGCAATGAGCGAACGTTCGTGAAATTCGTCAAAAATAACGCAGGCGATATCTGGCAGGTCAGGGTTTTCCTGCAGCATGCGGGTCAGCACGCCCTCGGTCACCACCTCAACGCGGGTATTGCTGCCCATACGGCTTTCGTCGCGCATGCGGTAACCCACAAGGCCGCCGGGCACATCGCCCAGCAGGCTCGCCATATAGCGCGCCAGTGCGCGGGCTGCCACACGCCGGGGCTCAAGCAGCAGAATACGACGGTCCTCAAGCCAGGGTTGATTCATGAGCCACAGAGGCACTCGGCTGCTTTTACCTGCGCCGGGGAGGGCGCTGAGCACCAGATTGCGGCCATGCGTCAAGGTCGCCAGAATTTCGGAGCGCGAAACATCAAGCGGGCAGGGGGGAATGGCACGAATGCTCGCAGGCGCTGCTGCTGATGCGGGGTGGGGCGTGGTGCGATCGGTCATGGCAAAATGCGGCTGGCTGAGGGTAATGCAGGGAAATAGGCGCATTTTTACTGGCATTCCGATGCGTGTCAGTGTATTGACACAGGAAAGGATATGCACGCGGAGAATGCACACATGGAGTTGAATACCAGCGGCATTATCGGCCAGAGCACAAGCCTGGCTGAAGTCTTCAAGGTTCTCGGCAAGGTTGCGCCCACGGACAGCACTGTGCTTGTAACCGGTGAATCGGGAACTGGCAAGGAATTGCTGGTGCGCGCTCTTCACGCCAACAGCCGCAGGGCTGACAAGCCCTTTGTACCCATCAACTGTGGGGCCATACCTAAAGAGCTGCTTGAAAGCGAACTTTTCGGTCACGAAAAGGGCGCCTTTACTCACGCCATACGTTCGCGGCCCGGACGGTTTGAAATGGCCGATGGCGGCACCATCTTTCTTGATGAAATAGGCGAGATGGAGTTGAGCCTTCAGGTAAAGATTCTGCGCGTGCTGCAGGAAAAAGAGATCGAACGTGTGGGCGGCACCGGCAGCAAAAAGGTGGATGTGCGCATTGTGGCCGCCACCAACCGTGATCTTGAGGCAGAAGTTGCCGCCGGGCGCTTTCGCGAGGATCTTTACTACCGGCTCAACGTCATTCCCCTGCACCTTCCGCCCCTGCGCCAGCGCGGCAACGATGTGCTGCTGCTTGCACGGCATTTTCTCAATCATTTTTGCACAAAAAAAGACCGCACGCCCATGGGGCTTGATGAAATTACCCGCCGTATACTGGCGGCCTACGCCTGGCCGGGCAACGTGCGCGAGCTTGAAAACTTCATGGAACGCCTGAGCATCCTTGTGGACGGCGACACCGTGTGCATGGGTGACCTGCCTTCCAAGATTCTCGATAATGTGGGCGACGTATCGCTTT
This sequence comes from Desulfovibrio sp., assembly GCF_009712225.1. Lineage (NCBI taxonomy): Bacteria > Pseudomonadati > Thermodesulfobacteriota > Desulfovibrionia > Desulfovibrionales > Desulfovibrionaceae > Desulfovibrio > Desulfovibrio sp. The sequence goes on from NZ_WASP01000006.1 coordinate 256,331, forward strand.
TGCCCCCGGTGGAAGAGATTTCGCCAGAGGTTGAAACCCCGTTGCAACCAGTGCAGGAAGCCCCCGAACAACATGAGGGCAACGCTCTCGTGGCTGCGCCGGGTGCCGAAACCGTGGCTGCGCCTGTTGCACTTGCCGTCACTGCCGGGGCATTTGTGTGGCCCAATCTTGGCGTGCTGACCGAGCATGGTCAGAACCTCAAGGATTTTCTTGATACGGTTGAGAACCGCCTTATTGACGAGGCGCTGGCCAAGGCAGAAGGCGTAAAAAATCAGGCCGCAGAGCTTTTGGGCATCAAGCGTACCACGCTGATTGAGAAGCTTAAAAAGCGCAGTATGTAGCGGCATAAAATTTGCATGATTTTTTGCGGCCCACAGGCCACAATATATCCTGCGAAGTGCAAGTGAAAACACAACTTTTCGCCGCCACGCCACGGCCTCATATTGCCGCCCGCAAGGGCGCGCCAGCATATCCCCATCGTTGCATGGGGGCTTTGTTGTTGTGCCTGTGCGTGTTGCTGCTTGCTCACCCGGCGCAGGGCATGAGCTGGAGCTGGTCGCCGATCGGGCAGGGCGGGGCGGTGTCGGCCGCCTGTGCT
>NZ_WASP01000006.1:256938-350437 GCF_009712225.1 Desulfovibrio sp.
GCGCACCTGGGCGGGTTCTGCCGCATCTACAGCCAGTGGAGCGGGCGAACGTCTGAGCATTACGCTCGACAATCCCGCCCAGGTGCGCAGGCTTGCGCGCAGCGGCAGCAATACCTTGCTGCTGCTTCTTGAAGGCGACAGCCCCACTTTGCAGCGGCAGGGTGCCGCACCAGTGCCTGGTGCGCTGCTGGAAAGCGTTGGCGTGTCCAACGGTCAGGTGCGTATAACACTTTCTGCCCGTGCCATGAGCCATGTCATGCGGCGACCTTCTGCTTCTTCCATCGATATAGAAATTTTTGCCGCTGGCTTGCCGGGCGACAATGCCGCCCGGCAGGATACCCAGGCACAGAGTGAAAGCACCCTTGCTGGCACGACAGAGCAGGGAACCTCGTTTGGCGATAGTCTGCCCATTGACGCGGGCAAGGACTTTTTGCACAGCGCGCTGAAAATGCTGGATAACGCCCAGCAGAACATTCAGAACCTTTCGCCTTCTGATCTGCTTGATTCCGCTAAAAACAGGCTGGCCGATCTGGGCCTGCCCCTGCCCATATTTTCTGCCACGGATTCTGCCGTAGCGGCCGAAGTGGCGCCTCAGGCCGCAGGTGGAGCGCCAAACCGCCCACAAGAACCGCAGGGGCCAAGCCTCATGAGCAAGGTAAACCCCGGTGGGCCGGAAAACTGGCCCGAAGACAAGGGGCTTTCTACAGCGGTTCCTGTCCGTACTGCACCGGTCGCCACGCAGCCCGTGGCACCTGCTGGCCAGCCCGCCGCTCCGGCGGCCCCGGCGACGGCGCAACCTGCCGCACAGCCCGCAGCTCCGGCAACGCCGCAACCCGTTAAGCAACCTGTTGCTCAGCCAGCCACCCAGCCTGTCAATCAGGCCGCACGGCCTGCGCCTGCACCTGCGCAAACTCCCGCTCAAGCGCCTGCGCCAGCTCCGGTTCAAACCCCTGCGCCAACTCCGGCGCAAGCTTCCGCCCCTGCATCAGCTCCGGCACAGGCTCCTGCAGCTACGCCCGCAAAGCCGGCAGATATCATCGGCAATGTGTCTGGCAAGGTCACGGGAGATCTGGTGGGGCTGCCAAAGCAGGCAGAGGGTGGCGGCCACGGTGGCGGCCACGGTGGCGGTGGTGGTAGCGCAAAAGAAGAGCCTGCCCGGCCCATCGTCTATGTGGACGAGCAGGGCAACCCGGTGGAAAAGCCCGCTGAGCCTCAAAAAATGATGGATGAAGCGGAGCGGCTCATCAAGGAACGCAAATTTGTGGAAGCATTGCCCCAGCTGGAAAAGCTGAAGGAAATGCCTACACTCAGCGCCGAACTGCGTGAAAAAACGCTGTATTATATCAGCGACTGCGTCTGGGCCAGATATTCCGACAACCCGCTGGCCGGGTTTGAGCCCATTGTTTCTGCTACCAGCGAAGCCATGAATTTTGACCTGCGTTCACCGCGCGTGCCAGAGGCGCTGCTGCGTCTGGGCCTTGTGAACGTCAACGTGGGCAATCTTGTGGATGCCGGGGGCTATATTGTGGCCCTGTACAGGCGGTATCCGGATTATCCTGGCGTGGCGCAGGGATTTACCGCGCTGGGCAAGGAACAGCTCAAGCGGCATATGGATGCTCAGGCAGAGCAGTCTTTTTCCATGGTGCTCGACAAGTATCCTGAATCTTCCTTTTTGCAGGAGGCCTCGGTTGGTCTTGCCAAGGCGCTCAACAACCAGCGCAAGTACACAAATGCCCAGGTAATACTGGACTTTATCAGTAAGCGTTGGCCCCGTTACTATATTGACGATCCCACGTTCCTCTTCCTGCAGGCTGCCAACGACGAGGCCCTGAACAAGCCCATGGAAGCCCTGACCCTGTACTGGCTATATTTCAACCTGCTGCCGGGGCAAAAGGGCAACGACGAGATGCTTTTCAAGATGGGCGACATGTACACCCGTCTTGGCAACAAGCTTGCTGCCGATTTTCTGTATAACTATATTACCAGCCATTATGGGGGTTCCCAGTCGGCAAAGATGGCCAGCCTGCGGCTTGTTGAGGGCGGCATTTATGATGCCCCCATCAACTATGAGGCCATGACCCAGGTTTTTGCACGGTCTGCGGGCACTAACCTGCAAAAGGTCTATTCAGAGCTTGCCGCCTCCTCGCGCACCGCGCCCGAGTCCGTAACAGCGCGCCTCAAGGAGGCCATGTGGCTGTACTGGAGCAAGCGCTATACAGAGGCCATGGGCAAGGCTGCAGAATTTATTGACGGTTACCCTGAAAACGTCAATGTGGCGCAGGCGCGCGACATCATCTGGCTGTCGTTCCAGAAAGAGCTGGCCAATTCCATGGCCGAAAAGAACTTTGGCCGCATTCTTATTTTGTGGAACGGGTTTCCGCTGGTGCGTGAGCGCTACGGCGCCATTGATCCACGCATGCGCTATGCCCTTGCCCAGGGCATGCTTGAACGCGGCGACGACGACGCAGCCCTCGGCATGCTGGCCGAATTTCTCAAGTCGCCCATGAATCCGGAATACGGCGAGGCCGCCTTTACGGAATTCTTTAACCGCTACCTCAAGGCGGGGGCATGGACCAAAATTCTTGATCTTGGCAAGCTTGTGTCCGGCTGGCCTCTCAAGCCCCAGCTGCGCAACCAGCTTGATTACGCCATGGCGCTTTCGGCCCAGAATCTCAACCTGGCCGGGCCCGCCCTTGCCATGTGGAAAAATATTGCGGAGCGGGAGGATTTTCCGCTGTACCAGCGCGCCTACGCGACCTACTTTCTGGCCCGCGATGCAGAGCAGCGCAAGGATATCCGTAATTCTTACACTCTTAATCGCAAGGTCATAGAGCTCTTTACACAGTTGCAGGACGAGCGTTCTGACAAAGCCGACCCGCAGCGCATCAAGGACGCCATGCTCTCGCTCATGGACATCTGCGAGGTGGCAAACCGCGTACCTGAAGCTCTGGAGTGGCTGGCGCGTTACAATGCCTTTGTGCCCCAGAATTCGCCGGAATACCCCGGTCTGCGTTTCCGCGAGGCCAGGCTGTACCGCAAGCTGGGCGACGCCACGCGCGCGCAGGCCCTGCTTGAGGATATTGTGCGCAACTACGCCGATTCACCCTTTGCCAAGGCCGCCACGGCAGAGCTGCACACCTTTGAAGTATCACGCGACCTCCAAAACTACCTGCCCGGCGGGGCAGGCGGTCAGGCCGCGCCTGCGGGCCGACCTGCCGGCACACCCTAGCTTGTCATCCAATATGGCTACATTGTCGCCATATTTGCCTCTGATCCCTTCCTTAATATAGTGCTGCGCCTCTTTTTGTTCTGTTTTTTGCAGGTATGCGACGCCATGTTGCATTGCATGCAGATTCGCCTTGGAATATAGTAGCTAAATGTGAAAGGCACGGGCTGGCAGGGGAATCTGGCAACAGCTTCTGGCAGCAGACCTGCTATTCCTGGTTTATCCCGCTCATGCTTAATCCCTCTCATGTTTTTCCGGCACAATGGCACTAACGCTTTTGATCAGGCTTTGCGCCGACAGCCCTGGAGGTTACATATGAACAGAGTGCTTTTTTGCCTTACTCTCTGCCTGATTGCTCTGATGGCGGGCTGCACTGGCGCGCAGCAAAGGGGCATGCAAGGCAACGCCTATGTCTCCACCGCCCGCCCCGTCATAAGTATGCAGGCGGTAAACATGCCCCTTATCACCGGCGGCGAGGGCAAGGTCGCACTTGACGGTGCTGGTGTTATGGGCGGCCTGCCGCTCAACACATGGCTTGCCGTGTACGGCAAGGGTGATCCTCAAAGCCCCATTGCTATTGTAGCCATGGCCGAGGTGCCCTACGGCTGGTACTGGGATAGTGATGGGCAGCGTCCGTTCAGCGTGGACAAGGGCGTTGAGGTTTATGACAATGTTGGATATGCCGCCAGCACCTATATTGTAGATAGCAAAAGGGACCCGTTTTCTGCTGTTGCAGGATTGAGTGACGACTCAAAGCCCATGCGTTGGCTGGTGCGTGGTTTTGCCGCCAGATACAATTTTAATGACACCAAGGCTGTCATGGAGTACAGGGAACCGCTGCCGGAAAATCTGACAGGGCAGGAAACCCTCACCGAGAGCATGACCGATCAGCTCAAGGCCTTTGAGCAACGTGCCAACAAAGCATTTGCAGTGACTTCTGCTCCGAAAAATATCAATGGAATTACAAAGAGTTATGCGAAGGATATTCGCTGGCAATACTTTGATCAACGCTTTTGGGGTACAGTATCAAAGTATGAGATATTTGACGCAAAGTAGCTTGTGTTAATGGCAATCTGTCATGTTGCAGGTTTGCCGCAAAGGTGGCCTTTTGAGAAGTTTTTATCAAATGGCCACCTTCAATTTTATATTTGTTGCGCGTGCAGCGACTCCTGAAATCCAGAACAAGTTATTACATTCCGGATTAATAGTTATGTACAATTTGCAATGGAATTTTATATTCTAGGGTATAGTACATTGACGAAACAATAGCTGCTGTGTATGTTCTCCCCAACAGGATAGGAGGGCGACCGACCGTTCTGCCAGTGAACCAATCAGGCGGGTTCGCAGCGCGTCAGATTGAGTATATTGAAGACACAAAAGGGGTTGTTATGGATGATTATCTGAAAGAAGCGCTGGAAATTACCAGAGCGCAAGCTGGCGTTCGCGTAATGAGTGAAGAAGAAATAGCCGCCTTTATACAGAAAGTGGCGCAAGGGATCAGGGCGGTTGCCGAAGGCGAAACGCCCGTGGAACTCGACAGCAGCGAAATGGCTGTCGAAGCCCGTAAGTCGGTCAAAGAAAAGTCTGTTACCTGCCTTGAATGCGGCAAGAGCTTTAAGATTCTTACTAAGCGTCATCTGGCCAGTCACGGCATGACCTCTGGCGAATACCGCGAAAAGTGGGGCTTCAAGAAAGACGCACCTCTTGTGTGCAAAGCCCTGCAGCGCGAGCGCCGCAAAAAGATGAAAGACATGAAATTGTGGGAAAAGCGCCGCAAGGTTCAGTAATCTCTCACGGAAAACGGTTGCTGATAGCGGTTTTTGACGCACCGTAAGGCAATCGGTTTCGTGCATCATTCCCAAAGCCCGCCCTAGAGGCGGGCTTTTTTTTTAGGCAGAAAAGTGGCATGTTGCACCCCTGAACGGCAGCAAGGCTGTCTCTCAGAGCGGCTCCGGCCAGCAAAGAGCTTTTTTGCTCTGCACCATCGTTTTTTCAGGGTTGCGAAATGACTGAATCACTGGCGGTTGCAACGCCCGCCCAGGCCCTGGCCCTGCTTTCCCTACCACAGGAAGAGCTTTTTGCCAGTGCCACAGCGCTGCGCGAGGCGGCCTTTGGTCGCAACATCGTTTTGTGCGCCATCATCAATGCCAAAAGCGGCAACTGCACTATGGACTGCCGCTTCTGTTCCCAGAGCAGGCACAACCACACGCCCATTGAGGTTTTCCCTCTGCTGCCCGATGAAGAACTGCGTGAGCGCATTCTGCAACTGGCAGCCTTGCCTGTGGCCCGCATTGGCGTTGTTACCAGCGGCTCTGCCCTGAGCGGCAGCGAACTGCAACGTTTGTGCAAGGTCATTGCCGCCCTGCCAGATCATGTGCGTCCACGCGTGTGCGCATCGCTGGGCAAGCTTGCCGCAAAGGACTTTGCCGACTTGTCGCAATCGGGCCTGACGCGTTTTCATCATAATCTCGAAACTGCGCGTGACTATTATGCCAGCGTGTGCACCACGCAAACGTGGGATCAGCGCCGCGAAACCGTGCTGCGCGCCTGCGATGCCAGTATGAGCGTATGTTCTGGTGGGCTGTTTGGTCTCGGCGAAAGCTGGGAAGACCGCGTGAACTTTGCCTTCAACCTCAAGGGACTTGGGGTAGGGCATGTGCCCATGAATTTTTTGCATCCCCACCCGGAAACCCCCCTCGCAGGGCAAAAGCCCCTCACCGCTGGTGAAGCGCTCACGCTCATTGCCATTTTCAGGCATATTCTGCCCAGGGCAACCCTGCGCATCTGCGGTGGCAGGCCACTGGTGCTGGGCGACCGGCAGAGCGAAATTTTTGCTGCCGGGGCCAACGCCCTCATGACCGGCGATTACCTTACAACCCATGGGCAAAGCATTGCGCACGATCTTGAAATGATCGCCGCCCTGGGGCTTGAGGTGAAGTGCGATGCCAGCTGCTGAAGGTAAGACCATGCAGTTGTCGCGCCCGCTCAGCGGGTTGTTTGTGGCCGGGTCTGGCACCGATGTGGGCAAGACGGTGGTTACGGCTGCCCTGTTGCGTGCGCTGCTGCTGGCCGGGGTGAGGGTACAGGCTGTAAAGCCCGTGCAGACTGGTGTTGCGCCGCAAGAGGCCCACACGGCTCCTCTGGCTGACGCGCGGGTTTACGCCAACGCCGTGGCTGGCTTGACCCAAGGTGAAGAAATACTGCCCGCCGAAGCCCTGCACTGTTTTGCCTTGCCAGCATCGCCGCATCTTGCGGCTGCGCGCGAAGGCGTACGGTTGAGCGTGGCAGAGCTGCACAAGGATATTATGCGCCACTGGCAGTCTGGCAGCGCAGCAATGCTGCTGCTTGAAGGCGCTGGCGGGCTGCGCGTGCCACTCAACGAACGCGAGGACATGCTTGACCTCATGGCTTCAGTTGGTACGCCGGTGCTGCTTGTGGGCGGTAATTATCTGGGCGGCCTCAACCATGTTTTGTTGTCGCTTGATGCCCTGCGCCACAGCGGCCTGCAAGTGGCTGGTGTAGTGCTTGTGCCTGCCGCAGACCCTGCAGCTGGGTGCCCGGGGGTGGATGTGCAGGCCATGCTTGCCGACAATGCCGCCATGCTGCGTCAGCGTATGCAACAGCAGGGTGTGGATGCCCCACTTGTGGAGCTGCCCCGCCTTGTCCGTCTGGACACTGCAGGATGGCAGACGCTGGCCGATCATCTGGAACCGTTGACAAGACGTCTGGTTTCAGAGCTCCATGATGCAGAACGCAGTATTGCGCCTGATCAGGCCCTTGTGGTCCGCGACCACAAGACCGTATGGCATCCCTATGCCTCTGCCGCACAGCCGCCGCTGCTCAGTGCGGCAAGCCGCACGCGCGCCAACCGCATTGTGCTGGCTGAAGGCAGGGAGCTTGTGGACGGCATGTCCTCGTGGTGGGCGGCGGTGCACGGCTACAACCACCCACGGCTCATGGAAGCCCTGCGCAGTCAGGCCGGGCGCATGCCCCATGTGATGTTTGGCGGTTTGACTCACGAACCTGCCGTGGCGCTGGCCGAAAGGCTGTTGCGCCTCATGCCCGTGGGGCTGGAACGCGTATTTTTTGCTGATTCCGGCTCTGTGGCGGTGGAGGTGGCGCTGAAAATGGCTCTGCAATATCAGCAGGGCAGAGGCGCAACCGGGCGCACCAGGTTTTTGACCCCTCGCGGCGGCTACCACGGCGATACGTTTGGTGCCATGTCGGTGTGTGATCCTGTTACGGGTATGCACAGCCTGTTTAGCGCAATGCTGCCCCAGCAGATATTTATGGAGCGTCCCTCCTGCCGTTTTGACCAGCCTTTTGACCCGACCAGTCTCAACGATGCCCGCCGTATTTTTGCAGAGCGCGGGTCTGAGGTCGCAGCGGTTATTCTGGAGCCAGTGGTGCAGGGGGCGGGCGGCATGTGGTTTTACCACCCCGAATACCTGCGAGGGCTTGCCGAGTTGTGCCGTGAGGCCGGGGCCCTGCTGATATTTGATGAAATCGCTACCGGTTTTGGCCGCACGGGCAAGATGTTTGCGGCGGAGTGGGCTGGCGTAACACCAGATATATTGTGCTGCGGCAAGGCACTGACCGGTGGCGTGATGACGCTTGCTGCCACTGCCTGCACGGGGCATGTGGCGCAGAGCATCTGCGCCGGGGGCAATGTTTTTATGCACGGCCCCACCTTTATGGCCAATGCCTTGGCCTGCGCGGTTGCCTACGCCAGTCTTGACCTGCTGGAAGAAGAAAACTGGCAGCAACAGGTGGAGCAGCTTGAAACCTATCTGCGCGAGGGGCTTGCCCCCTGCGCCGGACTTGAGGGCGTGGCCGATGTGCGTGTACTGGGCGGCATTGGCGTGGTGGAAACATGCGAACCCGTAAACACCCTGTCCCTACAGCGCTATTTTGTGCAGCATGGGGTGTGGATCAGACCTTTCAACAGGCTTGTGTATCTTATGCCGCCCTATATCACACCAGCAGAGGATGTGGCGCAGCTTTGCGCAGTGGTGGCCGGGGCCCTGCGGGCCGGGGCGCACCTGATGGAGCAATAGGGCTTTGCCCCACGCTGTGTGCGTACTGCCGGGCTACTTTTCGGTCGGCGGCGGAGGAACAGGCAGTCCCTTGAAGATAAGCCTTGTAGCGGCTGCATCGGCAAGTTCGGAAACATCCATGAGTTTTTCGAGCAGCTCGAGCAGGTAGAAACGGTCGTTTTCGCAGCCGTCCTTAAAGTCTGCTTCAAGTTCGCCACTGCGGATGTAGTTTTCCAGCTCAGTGAGATCTTTTACCGTAAGCATCATGAATCCTTTGTAAGTGCGGCAATGCAGCGGTGGGTGAGGTCTTGCGCCATTTGCTCGACCTGCTGAATTTCCGCACGGGTGATGTTGTCGTAATGGATGCCCGCACTGACGCACACGGCACAGTGCAGCGCCTCGGCCATGCTTTGTGCCATGCGTAAGGCAAGCGCGTCTTCTTTATGGCCGGGCAGGGCCAGCAGGTGGGCCTCCACCTGCGTAGGCCGGGTTGCGAGGTCTTGTTGCCGGGCATGCCCCTGTGTGGGAGTGGCAAGCGCAACGGCCCCTATGTGGCTGGCCCCGCCGCAGCAGAGCACCTGCAGATCGCGCCCAAGGCGAAATACGCGCAGGGATATGCTCAGGCGGCCCAGGCTGGCGGTAAACTGCATGCTGGCTCCTTGCATACGGCTGGCAGCGCGCTGTTGTTTCAATCTGTTGCAAAAATTTTTGCCTGCTTCTGGCAGCGGGCAAACCCGCCCATGAACATGGCGGAACTGTAGTGATATATATAATGCGGTCTAACGCCGCAAGGCCGCAGATTTGCCCTTTGTTTCAGGCTTGACGCCTCTTCTGGCGGCCCGTACCATTTTGCCAATTCTACGTTGTATGGAGAAAGCATGACTCTTGATCCCACCAAGCACCCAGACTGGCAGATTGCGCTGGATGCCGAAAAGAATATGAAAACTTTCGAGGCCCTGACCGCTGAAATGGGCCTTGAGCCTTCAGAAGTGCTGCCTTATGGCCGCTACATGGGCAAAATTGAGCAGCAGGACGTGCTGAGCCGTCTTGCAGACCGCCCCAACGGCAAATATGTGGACGTTACCGCCATTACGCCCACGCCCCTTGGCGAAGGCAAATCCACCACCACCATTGGTCTGGTGCAGGGCCTTGCGCGGCGCGGGCTGCGTTCTTCTGCGGCCATTCGCCAGCCTTCGGGCGGCCCCACCATGGGTATGAAGGGTTCCGCCGCTGGTGGCGGCCTTTCCCAGTGCATTCCGCTTACGCCGTATTCGCTCAACTTCACGGGCGATATTCACGCCGTGGGTGCTGCGCACAACCTTGCCATGACAGCTCTCACCGCCCGCATGCAGCACGAGCGCAACTATGATGACGCTACCCTTGAGAGGCTCTCTGGCATGCGTCGCCTGGATATTGACCCCACGCGCGTCAGCACCGGCTGGGTGATGGATTTTTGCGCTCAGGCGCTGCGTAACGTCATCATCGGTATGGAAGGCGATGGTAGACGCAACGATGGTTTCATGATGCGCTCGCATTTTGATATCACCGTGGCCTCTGAAGTCATGTCCATCCTTTCTGTGGCGCGCGATCTGGCCGACCTGCGCCAGCGCATGGGCCGCATGGTGCTGGCTCTCGACCGTAACGGCAGGCCCGTGACCACCGCCGACCTTGAAGTGGACGGTGCCATGACCGCATGGCTTGTGGAGGCCATCAAGCCCAATCTTATCCAGACCATTGAGGGGCAGCCCGTGCTGGTGCACACCGGCCCCTTCGGCAACATAGCCCTTGGCCAGAGCTCTGTTATTGCCGACAGGGTGGGTCTGAAGCTGGGCGACATCCACGTGACGGAATCGGGCTTTGCCTCAGAAATGGGCTACGAAAAATTCTGGAACCTCAAGTGCCGCTACAGTGGTCTTGCCCCCGACGCGGCGGTGATTGTGGCCACCGTGCGGGCTCTCAAGCACCACGGCGGCGCGCCGCAGCCCCGCCCCGGCCAGCCCCTGCCCGAAGAATACCTGCGCGAAGATGTGGGCCTGGTGGAAGCCGGCTGCATCAACCTGCTGCACCACATTGGCATTGTGCGCCGTTCTGGTGTGCCCTCTGTAGTGTGCATCAACAAGTTTTATACCGACAAGCCCGCAGAAATTGCCGCTATTCGCCGTATTTGTGAAAAAGCGGGGGCCAGCGTGGCAGTCTCGGAACACTGGGAAAAGGGCGGCGAGGGTGCGCTGGAACTGGCAGACGCCGTTATGGACGCCTGCAATTCCGGCAAGCGCAATTTCCGCCCGCTCTACGACTGGAAGCTGCCCATTGCGGAACGCATTGTGTGCATTGCCCGCGAGGTTTATGGCGCTGACGGTGTGGATTTTGAACCCATGGCCGCCCAACGGCTCAAAATGTTGCAGGAAAGACCCGATGCGGACGAGCTGGGCGTTTGCATGGTCAAAACCCAGTACTCGCTTTCCGACGATCCCAAGCGTCGCGGTGTGCCTGCCTCGTGGCGTCTGCACGTGCGCGATGTGCTGCTGTTTGGCGGTGCAGGGCTTGTTGCGCCCGTGGCTGGTGATATCAGCCTTATGCCGGGTACGGGTTCCAAGCCTTCATTCCGCAACATTGATGTGGATGTAACAACAGGGCGCGTTACCGGCCTGTTCTAGGCCATGTGCTGCATAATGGCGTTATCCCGCTGATTTCAGGGGGATAACGCCATTATTGCTTTTCACGATTAAATTTTTTTTAGCTGGAAAAATTTCAGCTAATCTACTTTATTCATAGGCAATGTTTTTACTGGGTATCAGATACATCTAATTAGCTGACTTGAAATAACTGCCAAATATAATAGTGTTTATAAGTATATTATTACAAAAATAGCCATTGGGAGGCCCCATGGAAGTTGTGCTCAGAGGCGTGCGAGGCAGTATAGCTGTGCCGGCTCCGGCCATGTCTTTTTATGGTGGCAACACCTCATGTGTCGAACTGCGCACCGATAACGGCGCGCTTGTTTTTTTTGATGCGGGAACCGGCCTGCGCGAGGCGGGCGAAAACCTGCCCGAGAGCGGAACCTGCCACCTTTTCATTTCGCACGGCCATACTGACCATATTCAGGGGCTGGGCTTCTTTCGTCCCCTGCATTCGTCCCGCTGGACAACCCATATCTATATTCCCGCCTGGCTAGAGAACGTGCTGGACGACCATTTTGCCCACGGCATGTTTCCCATTCCATTCAGCGATTTTGCCGGTAACGTGGTGCGCCACTGCCTTGAGGCGGGTGATGAGGTCAGCCCTTCGCAGGGTGTTGCTGTGTCGGCCATTGCCGCTAACCATCCCGGCGGAGCATTGTCGTACAAGGTGCGCGCCGACAATGCCGTGTTTCTGTACACAGGCGATTACGAAATAACCCAGTCCCCCGAAGTGCGCCGGGCAGCGCGCGAAATGCTTGAAGACGTGGATCTGGCTGTTGTGGACAGCATGTACAGCCAATCAAGCTATATTGAGGGATGGGGGCATTCGCGCTGGGAAGACTGGCGAGACTTGGCGCTTGGTGCGGTGCCGGGCTGCATTGTGCTTTCGCACCACTCGCCCGAAATGACCGACAGACAGATTGACGTGCTGCAACACGAAGCTCTGCAAAGCTGCCATATAAAAGGTCTGCACCTGTGTTTTGCGCGCGAGGGCATGCGCTTTGGCCTGCCCCTGTCCAAAAGCCGCTCGTGTTCGGATTGCGGGCTTGTGCAGTACAGTGACTGGCTCGACAGTTTTCTTGACGATCTTATGCAGTATCAGGACGAAAACACGCTGCTTGACCGCATACTTTTAAAAGCACGAGAAATTACGCGGGCAGACGCGGGCACCATCTTTCTGGTAGATGGAGAAGACCTGCTGTTTGCCTATACCCACAATGACAGCCTGTTTTCTGTAAATACAGCTTCCAAGTTTGCCTACTCCTCGGCACGCCTGCCCATCAATCCCCATTCCATTGCCGGTTATGCCGCATTTACCGGTGAAATGCTCAATCTTGCCGATGTGCGTGCACTGCCACCGGGGCTGCCTTTTGCATTCCGCGAGGACTTTGACAAAGCGACAGGCTACCGCACGGAATCCATGCTGGTTGTGCCGTTCCACGATCATGCTGGCCGTATTCTGGGCGTGATGCAGCTCATCAACAGCCTTGATCCGCGTACGCACAAGCCCCGCAAGTTTACCAACGACATGGAAAGGCACATACGTATACTGGCACGCGAAATTGCCAACATACTGGAGCGCAGCCATCTGGTGCGGGCGAGCATCAACAGGCTCATAAGGCTGGCTTCAGTGCATGATCCTCTTGAAACCGGGCCCCATGCCGAACGCGTGGGAGCCATTGCCGCAGAAATGTATCAGGTTCGCGCCAATCAGCTGAATCTCGATCCCGACGTAACCCTGCACATTAAAAGCCAGATACGCCTTGCAGCCATGCTGCACGATATCGGCAAGGTGGGCGTGAGCGATCTGCTACTGAAAAAGCCGGGCAAGCTTTCTGACGAAGAAATGGCGGTTATGCGCTCGCATACCGTGATTGGCGCGGGAATTCTGGAGGCAGAAGCACAGGCGGGCGGTTTTATGTCTTTTGCCCGCGATATCGCGCATCACCACCATCAAAAGTGGAACGGGCAGGGCTATGCGGGCCCCACCAGCGCAGGCAGGCTGGCAGGCGAGGAGATTCCCATTGCCGCCCGCATCACGGCCATTGCCGACGTGTTTGACGCGCTTGTTTCGCCCCGTTCGTACAAGGCGGCGTGGCCGCACTCAAAAGCAATGGCCCTGTTGCGTGAAGAATCTGGGGGCCATTTTGATCCCAATCTTGTGGCCTGTCTTGAAGAAATTATGGATGTCGTGGCCAAGATTTACGAACGTTTTCCCGATGCGGAGCCCGAACAATCTCGCTGCGACGCGGCCTCATGAGGCTTGCAGCCGCATTAAGGCATCTGCTGCGTCAGCCCTGGCTTTTTACGGCTGTAGTTGGCCTGTGCGGCGGCATTGCCATGCTGGCGCTGTATGTGGTGCAACCCATTGCCCTGCAGCGTCTTGACCTCAGAATTTACGATGCTCTGTTGCCTCTGCGGCGGTTAAACCAGCCCTCGGCCGTGCCGGTTATTATTGATATTGACGAAGAATCGCTGGCCCGTCACGGCCAGTGGCCCTGGCCGCGTTACCTTGTGGCAGATATGGTGGGCAAGCTGACCGCCAAGGGCGTCGCCTCCATCGGTCTTGATATCATGTTTGCAGAGCCCGACAGAACCTCGCCTGCCCGTATGCGCGAGGATCTGTACCGTGACAAGGGTGTCTCGATTGAAATTGCGGGCCTGCCATCGTTTATGGCTGATTTTGACAGGCTCTTTGCCATATCTGTACGTGAGGCGCCAGCCGTGCTGGGCGCGTTTGCCCGGTACGGGGGAGAACCCTATAGCGGGCCCATGCCTCATGCTCCGGCCATGATCGCGCGGGGTGGCAAGGATGCGCCCCCCTACGACAGGTATCTGCCCATTGCTCCCAGTGCGGTTTTGCCGTTGCCGCAGTTTTTTGAGGAAGCCCCGGTGGGATTTGTGAATGTGTCGCCCGATGCCGATGGCCTGGTGCGGCAGATTCCGCTTCTGCTGAAGTTTGGCGACGCGGTGTACCCATCGCTGGCCTTGCAGGCGCTCATGCGTGCGCTGGGAACAGACGCGTTGCGGCTGTACACCGGGCCTGATGGCCTGTTCAGTGTTTCGGCAGGTGAATTCAAGATCCCGGTGTCGCGCGAAGGCTATATGCTGGTGCCCTTTCAGGGCGCGCGGCGTACATACCGGTACATAAGCGCGGCCAAGGTGCTGGACGGCAAGGTCAGGCAGGAAGATCTGGAGGGATGCATCGCCTTTGTGGGCACGTCGGCCCCTGGACTGGCCGATATACGCGCTACGCCATTTGACCGGGTAATGCCTGGTGTAGAGGTGCATGCGGCGGCCATTGATGCCATTATCAACGGCAATTTTGTGCAGTCGCCATCGTGGGCACCCGGCGCGCAGGCTCTGATCATAACCTTTGTGACCATAGCCGCCACTCTGGCTTTTGGCTTTGCCGGGCCACGGGTGTACGTGCCGTCTTCACTGGTCTTGATGGGCTCTACGGTGCTGGCCTCACGACAGCTCTTCATGAGCGGCCTTTTTCTTTCGCCCTTGTATGGCCTGCTTACGTCACTGCTGTGCGGCGGTTTGTTGCTGAGCGTGCGTTTCTGGAACGAGGAAAAGCAGAAAATCGTTTTGCGGCGCGCTTTTTCGCGCTACGTGTCACCTGAGGTTGTCAGGCAGATCAGCAAGCGACAGGGCGACCTGCTGGCCGGTGAAAACCGTGAGCTGTCCATCCTGTTTACGGATATTCGCGGCTTTACCAGCCTTTCGGAATCGCTTTCGCCCCAGGATGTGGTGCAACTGCTGAACCGCTATTTTACGCCCATGACAGCCATTGTGCGCAACCGAAAGGGCACGCTGGACAAGTTTAT
The DNA here is from genome assembly GCF_009712225.1 of Desulfovibrio sp. Lineage (NCBI taxonomy): Bacteria > Pseudomonadati > Thermodesulfobacteriota > Desulfovibrionia > Desulfovibrionales > Desulfovibrionaceae > Desulfovibrio > Desulfovibrio sp. Next base: position 271,715 of record NZ_WASP01000006.1, read on the forward strand.
TGGCGACGCGCTCATGGCCTTCTGGAACGCGCCTCTTGATGTGCCCGGGCACCCTGCGCTGGCAGTGGATGCCGCTCTGTGCATGCAAGAGCAGCTTGAAGAACTGAATGTGGAGATTGAGGCCAGTTTTGGCATCCGTCTGGACATGGGGGCCGGTATCCACACCGGGCAGGCCTATGTGGGGAACATGGGCTCTGATGACCTGATTAATTACACGCTTATTGGCGACAACGTGAACCTTGCCTCGCGCCTTGAGGGCCTGTGCAAACGTTACGGCGTGCCTGTTGTGATAAGTGAACATACAATGCAGGGCTGTGGGGATGCCTTTGCCTTTGTTCACCTTGATGTGCTGCGGGTCAAGGGCAAGACCAGACCCGTGAGCATTTACTGGCCAATGAGACACGGTACCGATGAGGTTTTCAAGGAGGCCATGCCGCAGTGGATAGCCGCGCGCTCTCAGTATGAGCATGGTGATTTTGTCGAGGCTGCTGAAGGGTTTGCCGCACTTGTGGCTGCATATCCCGCAGTGCGCCTGTTTGGGTTGTACCGTGAAAGGTCGCTCAGGCTGGTGCAGTCGCCCCCCAAAGACTGGGAGGGCATATGGACTATGGAAGGTAAATAGATACGAACATACAGCTCTGTGGGGGGAGAACCATGATTCGTTATGCGCTGGGTCGCGGGGCTATGGCCCTGTGTCTGATTTTGCTGGTCGCAAGCGCATGCGCGGCCAGGGATGTGGGGCAGGTTATTTCCTTCAAGGCAGGTGTTACCGCGCAGCGTGGCGGGCAACCCGTTGACCTGGAAATGAAAAGCCCGGTGGGCGACAGGGATGTGCTGACAACAGATGCTACAGGGCGCGCCCAGATTCTGTTTGACGACGACACGACGGTCGCTCTCGGTTCCAACACCAGCCTGAGCCTTGAAACCGTTGTGGCCGAAGGCTCCAACCCCGCGTTCAAGGCTCGGATGGGGCAGGGCGTTGCCCGGTTCATCACGGGCAAGATTGTTGAAAAGAATCCTGACGGTTTTTCGGTAGTAACGCCCGATGCCACGGTGGGCATACGTGGTACCATCTTTGCCGTTCGGGTGGGCAACGGTACAACCACTGTTTTTGTAACCAACACAACCAAGCAGGTGTTTGTAAACGGTGTGCTGGTTCCTTCTGGCTTCAAGATTACCCTGCCGCAGGGTACGATTAGCCCCCTGACACCGGCAGACCATAATTTTATTTCTGGCAGTGTTGTGGCCAATAACCCCACTCCGGGTGGAGGTGTGGCACTTGCCCCGCCGCCGAACGTGAACGGTGGGGGAGTGATCACACCCACAACTCTCGCGCAGGCACCACTCAACTCGCAAGGGCTTGGGGAAGGCTTGAGGCAGCTGACCAATGCCTATGTGAGCGGCTCGCTGTTCAACTCTGACTTTAGTGCTGACGGTTCTTTCAGCTTTAATGTCAACCTTGGTAGCGGCGCTGTAAGTAACGGCGTGATGACTACCAATGTCAGCGCCTATCCCGCGACGTTGTCAGGTGGTAGCGGAAGTATTTCCGGCTCTTCGCTGAACGTGAACAACTTTTCGGGTGGAGGTTACACCGGTAGCATGGCTGGCACCGCGTCAAACACGGGTAGCGGTTTATCTGTGTCGGGCTCGTTTGCGATCAAGGATGTCAGCCTGTCTGATGTAAAGACCGGTACTTTTTCTGGAAGCAGCAAGTAGGTGGAATGACATATGAAACGACACGTATCTGCACATGCTGCCATGCTTTGCGCTCTGATGGCCGTTTTTATGCTTGCTTGCGGTGCCCCCTCTCTGGCTGCAGATGATTCACCAGGTCTGCGCACGGCGGTGGGGTCTGCCAAGGCAGATGCCGCAACGCTCATGCAGCAAGGCAAGTATGCCTCTGCCTACGAGATGTATATGCGCCTGCTGCGTCAAGCGCCCGATGACGACGAGATAAACCTTAATCTCGCCCGCAGCTCCATGCACAGTGGCCGCTACAACCAGTCGGTAATGGCTTATGAGCGACTTACAGAAAAGTATCCTGCCGAGCCTGTACTGTATACGGAACTGGCGCAGGCCTATATGGCGCTCGAAGACCGCCAGAGTGCTGAACGCGCCATGGCCACCGCGCGCGAACTGAATCCAAATATCAGCAAGGCAGATAACGACAGGCTGCTTGATTCGCTTGAAAAACGCTATGAACACTGGCAGGTGCACGGCAAGTTGCGCAGCGGGCTGCTGTATGACTCAAACGCCACATTTGGTCCCTCAAGCACAACAATGAATCTTGGTACGTGGCAGGTAACAGTGCCTGATTCTGAGGCCAAGAATTCGTTTGGCGCGTATCTGGGGGCCAACCTTGATATGGGCTGGAAGGCAGAGCGCGACACCCCCTGGTGGATTGTGGGCGATGTGCAGGGGCTTGCGCGCGGCAACAGCAATCCCTCGCTGGATGACGTGCACAGCCGCACATCTGAATGGGGCCGGGCTGCCGTAGGTGTTCGCCACCTTACACCCACAACTATGTTTGACCTGCGCTTTAAAAGTGAAGTGTTTGATTCGCAGTGGTACCAGAATGTGTCGGCATCGGGTACAGAGGCCACCTGGCTGTGGGCGGTAACCCCCTCATGGCACCTGATCACTCGTGGAACGCTGGATGCGCGTGCATATTCACGCGATGGCGACCGCAACGGCGCGTACTGGACCCTGGGGCAGTACGTACGTCGCTATTTTGGCGAGAGCAATCATGAAATCATGCTGGGCGTGAGCTATCTGGGCGGCAATACACCTGAAAAGGCCGATTACTGCTATACTGGCCTTGAAGCCAGCGCCCGCGTTGTGCTCAAGCTGCCCAAGCGCTTTGAGCTGTCGCCCTTTGTTTCGTTTGAAAAGGACTGGTACAACGGCCCTGCCACCGCACTGGAAACTTCAAACAGGCTCGACCAGAAGTGGCGCACTGGCGCAACCCTTACGTGGCACGTGACCGATGCCTGGTCTGTGGAAACATCCTACCAGTATACGCACAACAGCTCTGAGAGCCCTCTTTACAGGTACGATCAGTCACTGGTTTCGCTGGGGGTCGCCTGGTCGTTCTAGCCAGCCTATCCTGGCATTTTGCCGCGTAAAGAGCTTGTCAAACGCAAGCACCATTTTGTGCGCCTGCCCCATTACAGGGCGGGCGCACATTTTTATGGTCAGGAAAGCAAAAGGGCAGGGCAGAGCAAACAGAAAAGCCACGGTTACCCGTGGCTTTTCTGAATCTGTGTAATTCAATATCTAGCGGGCGCAGAGGCGTTCCGCGGGAATGATCACAAAATTGTTGGCTTTGAGTACTTCAATGGCCTGATCAACCTTGTCGAAACGGAAGATCATGACGGCGCTTTCGGCCTCGCGCTGAACAAAGGCATACATGTATTCCACGTTGATGCCGTTCTTGGAGACAGTCTGCAGCACAGAATCAAGGCCGCCGGGCGTGTCGGGCACTTCAACGGCCACAACGCTGGTACGGCCAAGGGTAAAGCCCTTTTCCTTCAGCACGACCTTGGCTTTTTCGTGGTCGCACACAATCATGCGCAAAATACCAAAGTCAGATGTGTCGGCCAGCGAAAGGGCGCGTATGTTTATACCCGCCTCGGCGAGGGTATGCGTAACCTCGGCCAGACGACCGGCCCGGTTTTCCAGAAATACAGAGAGCTGTTCTGTTTTCATGACAAATCCTTTGAGTACATCAGGCCAGTTTATGCCTTGTGATTGGGATCGTCAGTGGACGTAGGTTGTTTTTTGTCTTTGGGGGTTATGTCGATTTCATCCGGCTCGGATGAAGCACGGCGAAAGTTACGGATTGCCCGGCCAAGCCCACCACCGATTTCCGGCAATTTGTTAGAGCCGAAAAGAAGCAGAACAACAACCAGTAAAAGCAGCAATTCAGGCATGCTAACGCCGAACATGCGGGGAGCCTCCGTTGAGAGTTGGGCAAATAGTGCAATACACTCTTAAAGATAAGCCCTGGAAAACACGAGGTCAAGATGAATCCTGAAGCCGGTCGGGTTTCAGGCATATCCCCGTATAAGCTGAGGCTGTCAAATCACGCCGGTTGCCAGGGCAGTTATTTGCCCATGGCGTTCATGAAATCCTTGTTGGACTTGGTAGCCCGCATTTTGTCGAGCAAAAATTCCATGCTGTCGATGGACGACATGGGCGCAAGAATCTTGCGCAGAATCCAGACACGGTTGAGCACATCGTCGGCCAGCAGCAGGTCTTCCTTGCGCGTGCCGGTGCGGTTGATGTCGATGGCGGGGAAAACACGCTTTTCCGACAGGTGGCGGTCAAGGTAGATTTCCATGTTGCCGGTACCCTTGAATTCTTCAAAGATAACTTCGTCCATGCGCGAGCCGGTGTCGATAAGCGCCGTGGCAATGATGGTAAGACTGCCGCCCTCTTCAATGTTGCGCGCTGCACCAAAAAAGCGTTTGGGACGCTGCAGGGCGTTGGCGTCAAGACCACCGGAAAGCACACGGCCGGAAGAAGGCGTAACAGCGTTGTAAGCGCGGCCCAGGCGGGTGATGGAGTCGAGCAGAATAACCACGTCACGCTTGCGTTCCACAAGGCGCTTGGCCTTCTCAAGAACCATTTCGCAAACCTGCACATGGCGCTGCGGCGGTTCGTCAAAGGTAGAGCTGATAACTTCGGCCTTTTTGACCGTGCGCTCCATGTCGGTAACTTCTTCCGGGCGTTCGTCGATCAGCAGCACGATAAGGTAGACATCGGGATTGTTGGCGTTGATGGCATTGGCCAGCGATTGCAGCAGTATGGTTTTACCGGTGCGGGGCGGGGCCACGATAAGGCCACGCTGACCACAGCCAATGGGCGCCATGATGTCGATAACTCGGTTGGAAAGATTCTTTTCGCCATTCTCCATGACGAGCTGGCGATCGGGATAGATGGGGGTAAGGTTGTCGAAAAGAACGAGGTTCTTGGCGTGTTCCGGGGGTTCAAAGCCGATTTCGGTAACCTTGAGCAGGGCGAAATAGCGTTCGCCCTCCTTGGGCGGGCGGATCTGCCCGGAAACTATATCACCCTTGCGGAGCGAAAAACGTCTGATCTGCGAGGGCGAAACGTAAATATCGTCTGGGCCGGGCATGTAGCTGCACAGGGGAGAGCGCAAAAAGCCAAAGCCGTCGGGCAAAATTTCAAGCACACCGTCACCGTAGATGGCCCCGTTTTGCGAGGCACAGGTGGAAAGCAGTGCAAAGATGAGTTCCTGCTTACGCATCGAACTGGCATTTTCGATTTCATACTGCTCGGCCAGTTCCATAAGTTCTTGCATGCTACGCGTCTTCAGATCCGTGAGGCTCAAGGCGCTGTCGGTCAACAGTGTGGAAGTAGCTTTCTTTTTGCGCATAACAGTCCGATATTTTGATAAGACACAGGGTATCACTTACAGTATAGATATACTGTAGTGTGGTGGGCGGATGATATTGGGAACAAAAAAGATGTGTGAAATTGCGATTAGCCCATCTTTTCTGTAATGGCAAGGAAAAAATGCGTCACATTCCACAAAAAGATCCAAAAAAGTGGCAGGTGCTCTACCCGGCAGATTCCTGGTCGACTGGTGGCGGCGCATAGATTTCAAGCAGTTCGTCGCGTACTTTGTCTTCTTCGACTTCCAGCACTTCCGAAAGCTCGCCAGTAACAAGACCCATGGCCTGTTCCAGCAGCCGCCGCTCGCCAAACGAAAGTTCCTTGCTGCGGCCAATAAGCAGCAGCTCGCGCAGAACCTCGGCAACTATGGCCAGACTGGGACTTTTGAGGCGTTCGGAGTATTCGCGAAAACGGCGGTTCCAGTTCTGGCCGGTGTACACGGCCTTGCCGGATTCGTTGCGCAGCGATTCCAGAATAGTGAGGGCTTCGTCCTTGGGGGTAAGCGTACGCAAACCCACATGAGCGGCATTGTTCACAGGAACCATAAGTGTGACGTTGTTTGCCCGAATGCGTACAATATAGAGCTCACAGACCAGCCCCCCAACAGTTTTGCTGTCTATGCGTTCTATTTTGCCCACACCTTGGGCTGGGTAAACAACGAGATCGTCCGAAGTGAACATGATGCCACCAACACGCCCGAAAGGGCGCAACTAAACGAGACCAGAAGCGATTTAGCTGGAAGTCGCGAATTAACTGAATAAAAAGAAGAGCCTGAAACCAACTCTTCAAACAGCTTAGTCCAAGAATGAGCAAGAGTCCAGTTGAAAAAGTATTTTGCTCATATTCAGGTAATTGGCACAAACAAGTGTAACGCGGGGCAGTGCGAAGTGTAGTTTGCGCATGCTCTGATATACCAATGTGCATGCTTTTTAAGGGCAATCCACATAACCCCCCGGCTGCACATGTTACAGGCCTGGGGGGCTAGCTGGCCTTTCTGGCAGCCCTCACGGCGCTGTCCAGTCCTTTATCCGCAAAGGCAAAAAGTGTTTCTGCGGCGTGGGACATCGCATTTTCAATGTTTTTGGCATCGTCGCCATCGGGTCGCCCCAATACCCAGTTGGTTACGTCGCCCTTGTGGGGGGGGCGGCCTATGCCCATACGCAGGCGGTAAAAATCGGGTGTGCCCAAAAGCTCGGTAATGGACTTGAGCCCGTTGTGACCGGCATTGCCGCCACCAAGTTTGAAGCGCAGCTCGCCAGCGGGAATATCAAGCTCGTCGTGCGCAACCACAAGATCCTGTGGCTTGAGCTTGTGCCAGGCAAGCAGGGGTTGTACGCACTGACCGCTCAGATTCATGAATGTTTGCGGCTTGGCGGCCAGCCAGCAGCCACCCAGTTTGGGCAGGCGCAGTCGCCACAGCTCGCACGAAAACTTGGCGCCGTTCTGCTGGCTGACTTCACCCTCTCTGCCCGCAAGGTCAACGAGGTATGAAACAAAGTCAAAGCCGCAATTATGGCGGGTGTGGTCATACTTGGCTCCGGGGTTGCCCAGGCCAACGATAACGCCATTATAGTCCATGAGGTGCGTCTCCCGACGTGATTTCGCTGCTTTCAAGGCGCAGCTGCAGGCCAAGGCCAGCACAAAAGGCTGCCGCAGTGCGGGCCGTAAACCGGCAAAGTGGCGGATTCATGGCCGCCAGATGCCCACCGCCAGAAAGCCAAACAAGCTTTTTGGCCGGGGCTTCCAGACTGTCAAAGGTGGTCTGAATGATGGCCGGGGTAAACAGGGCATCATTACGGGCGCTGAGCATGCATACCGGGCAACGCAGATTGGTCGGCAGGTGTGTGTTGAACAGGCTGGCCAGAAACTGTAGCGGGTACGAAAACCGAGCCTTGCGGCGGCTTGTGACCGTGCGGCGCGCTCCGGCCAGTATTCTGCCTGGCGCAAGGTATGCCTGCAAAGGCAAGGGCAGCCGGGGCAGCCAGCGGGCCAGAGCAGCAAAGGCCGCCTCGATTTTTTGCCTGCGGTCGGCCAGGGCCGCAAAACGCGTAAGGTAAACGGCTTCGCGCATCTGCGGCAGCACTCCGGTAATGGGAAAGCTTGCCACAATGTCAGATGATGCCGCCGCATGCGCCAGCGACAGTATGCCCCCCTGGCTGTGCCCGCACACGGCAATTTTGCTGTAGCCAGACTGGCGCAGCCAGTTTTCTGCATCAAGGCCGTTTTGCAGCAGATCATCAAAGGTGAAACCCGTGTTGTGGCTATTCAGCCCATGGCCAGTCAGGTGCAGGGCAGCCACAGCAAAGCCGGCCTGACGCAGTGCCATGAGCATGGGCCGGTACTGAAAGGGCGAAAGCATGGTGCCAGGATAAAACAGCATGACTCCAGCCCCGTGGTTGGGCCAGATTTCGAGCTGTAGCTCCCGACGGGCGGGCAACTTGCGGGTAACGATGGCAAAATCGTGCATAGAACCGCGCGCATAAAAATGAGGCCGGTTCCTCGCGGAACCGGCCAGAACAGTCGCACAAAGGCCGGTAAAACCGGCCCTGTGGCAAACAGTATTAGCTGGCAGCTTCAGCGGTTTCCTTGGCTTTGGAAATAACGCTGATGATGGCAAAGTTGTGGTCGTAAACGGCCTTGACGTTTTCGGGCAGCTGAAGATCGGCCACGCAGATGGTGGTGTTGATGTCCATAGCGGTCACATCAACAACAATCTTCTTGGGGATTTCGAGGGGCTTGCTGCTCAGGCGCACGATTTCGCGGTAGGTTTCAAGCTGGCCGCCAAGCTTCACGCCGCGGGCCACGCCGGTGAATTCCACAGGCACGTCAACGGTGATGGGCTTTTCAAGATCCACACCGTAGTAGTCGATGTGGCTGAATTCCTTCTTGTAAGGATGGTACTGCACGTCCCAGATGATGACGGGGTACACGGTCTTCTGGCCATTGTCGTCGATTTCAAGGTCGAAAACAGAGGTACGGCCAGCTTCGGCAAAAATCTTTTCCAGCGGCAGGGCAGGGGCCTGCACAGAGATGTTGTCACCCTTGGCGGTGTAGAACACGCCGGGGATCAGATCTTCGGAACGCAGGCGGCCACTCGCGCCTTTGCCGCAACCTTCGCGCTTCTGCACGCTCAACGTTTTTTCAATCTTCATGTCCTGCTCCTTGGCTTACCGCCGCCGAAACGTGCGGAAAAAGTTCTGTTATTATGGAACCGGCCTTGTGTGGCTGGTTTGGGTCTATACACCTGCCGCCCCAGTGGGACTAAACAAACAACACGCTTACCGAAGAACCGGTATGAATGTTGTGAATGGTTTTGCCCAGAAGGGCAGCCACAGAAACAACCTCCAGCTTGGAACAGCGTTCAAGCTTGTCACCAAGGGGAATGGTGTCCGTGACAAATACCTGCGAAAGAGCCTCTGTGCTGTTGATGCGGTCAATGGCGGGGCCAGAGAGCACAGCGTGCGTGGCACAGGCCACGATCTTGGTCGCGCCGTTTTTCAGCAGCACATCTGCGCCCGCGCACAGCGTGCCAGCGGTGTCGATCATGTCGTCCACCACAATGGCAAGGCGGCCCTTCACATCACCGATGACGTGCATGGCCTGCGCCTGATTGGGCTTGTCGCGGCGCTTGTCCACGATGGCCAGGGGCGCGTTGAGGCGCTTGGCATATGCGCGCGCTCTTTCAACGCCGCCCGCATCGGGCGAAACAATGACGATGTTGTCGTCGTGCAGCTTGCGCAGCGACTCAAGCATGACAGGCACGGCAAACAGGTTGTCCACCGGGCAGTCAAAATAACCCTGAATCTGTCCCGCATGCAGGTCAATGGTAACCACGCGCTCTGCACCGGCAACGCTGATAAAGTCTGCCACCATTTTTGCGCTGATGGGCGCACGGGGGCTGACCTTGCGGTCCTGACGCGCATAGCCGTAGTACGGAATAACGGCTGTAATTCTGCCGGCACTGGCCCTTTTGAGGGCATCAAGCATAAGGCAGAGCTGCACCAGGTTGCGGTTGATGGTTGGCGGGCAGGTGGGCTGCACCACAAAAACATCATCACCGCGAACATTGTCGCCTATTTCTATCCGCAACTCGCCGTCGCTGAACGTGGTAGCCAGCGTGGGCGTGAGTTGACACCCCAGATGGTTGCAGATGGCCTTGGCCAATTCCGGATTGGATGACCCGGTGACGATCTTGAGATCGCTGTACATGAACCGCCCTGCCTTGCGCGCCAAAGAGCACTTACGGTTATACATCCTTGCTGCCGTCGCCGGAAGAAAGGCGGCGCTTTATTGCCAGGCCGCCGAAAGCCGACGGAAGGCGCGGTAATACGCCCCAGGCGCGGGGCAACAGTGCGTGGCTGGGATGGAAGGGTTCGAACCTTCGAGTGACGGAGCCAAAACCCGTTGCCTTACCACTTGGCTACATCCCAGTATTTCACAACACATGCGCGTAAACGCGCCTGTTCTCTCCTTGCAGCATGGCGGCTGCCGCCTGCGATTCCACGTGAGATTCGCGCGCGAAAAGCGCCACAATGCTCGAACCGCTACCGCTCATGGCAACGGCACAAGCTCCAAGGCGCAGCAAGTTCGCCTTGATTTCTGCAAGCTGTGGATGGCGTGAAAACACAACGGCCTCAAGGTCATTGTGAAGGTCCAAAGCAATCCGCACCCCGGAGAGAAAAGTTCCATTAGCCTTGCTTTCAGGCTTTGTCAAGCAATTTTGCCCAGGAATAGTGTTTGAAGCCCGCGTGCTGGCGTCATAATCAGCATATGCCTGTGGGGTTGAAGCATGAATATCAGGACATACCAGAACAAGGCGTATCCCCGCAAGCTCATCCGCCGCACATGGCTCGATTATTTCGCCAATACCCCTTACGCGGCACGGCGTGTTCCTGAGAAAAAACGGCGTGTCTGCGCCAACTTTCAGTGCCACTGCGGCCAGCTCTTCGTCAGTCAGGGGAGCGGGCAGCCTTTTGTTGAGCCATTGCAGCAGGGCCGCAGCATCGCTGCTGCCGCCACCAAGCCCGGCCCCGGTGGGAATGCCCTTGATGAGCCTGACCTCAAGCCCGGGCAGGCTGGGTACCCGCTCGGCCAGCGCGGCATAGGCCTTTGTGAGCGTGTTATTCGCAAGGTCGATGCCCGGCGTGTCGCAGTGCACCACAATGCCACTTGCGCCTGTTTCGCTTATGTGCAGCCTGTCGCAGGGGCGGGGCAGAGGCCAGAAAAGCGAATCCAGCTCATGATAGCCGTTTTCACGCACGCCTGTGATTCGCAGACCAAGGTTGACCTTGCATCCGGCAACTACAACACTCATGGGCTCTGGTCCTGATTGATGATTACAGGGATTCAACCGTCAGGTTGCCGTTGGTGAACACGCAGATTTCAGAAGCGATGCTCATGGCCTCGCGGGCGATGGCTTCCGCATCCATATCGCTATGCCGCACCAGCGCACGGGCAGCAGCAAGGGCATAAGGCCCGCCGCTGCCAATGGCCGCAACATCGTCGTCGGGTTCGATGACGTCGCCCGTACCCGAAAGAACAAGGATATGCTCGTTGTCGGCCAGCAGCAGCATGGCCTCAAGCTTGCGCAGGTATTTGTCCTTGCGCCATTCCTTGGTCATTTCAACGGCGGCGCGAACCATGTTGCCGCGCAGCTCCTTGAGTTTGGCCTCAAAGAGCTCAAACAGGGTAAAGGCGTCGGCGGTGGCACCGGCAAAGCCCGCCAGAATCTTGCCATCATGCAGACGCCGCACCTTTTGCGCGCCGTGCTTCATGATCATGCTCTGGCCCATGGTCACCTGACCGTCTCCGGCAATGGTCACCCGGCCGTTTTTTCTGACCGCCAGTATGGTTGTGGCATGTGTTTCCATCATCAGTTTTTATCCCATATTTCCTTGCGCTCTTTGTAGGCTGCCTCCAGCTTCTGGAAATCGCGCGGGTTGGCAGACTTGCCAGACAAAGCCTTTGCCTGGTTAAAGTAGCGTTCGGCCTGTTTTTTGTTGTTGGAATACAGCGCGCTGTACGCCATGTGTATGTACGCCCCGGCAGTGTCGCCAACCTTGCCCAGAGAACGGGCGTAGGCCTCGTGAACCTCGGCGTCTTCGGGCACGTAGCGCAGCACATCCTTATAGTACTGCGAGGCCTGCGCCTGTTTGCCGGTTTCATCAAGCATGCGTGCGTAGAAAAACGCGGCCATGTAGTCGCGGGGGTCGAGGCGCATGGCCTGCCGCAGCAAACCGTCGGCGCGGCTCATGTCACCCTTGCGGTAGTGGAAGGCCCCGGCCTCGCGCAGCACGAGGGGGTCGTTGGGCGAAGCGGCAAGGGCCTCGTCAAAGGCCTTGTTGGCCTCGTTGACCCGGTTGATGCGGGCCAGCACAATGCCGCGCCCCATGCACGAAAGACCGTCCTTGCCAGAAAAGCGCTGCTGGGCCGCCTGCTCATCGCCATAGCGGGCCCACAAAAGTGTTTTTACACGGATAAAGCGGCTGTTGTCCTGCGTGCGTCCCTGCACAGACTTGCCCATGCCCTGTATGCGGGCCTGAAGCCCGTTGATGCGGTCGCCGATGGCGGGGTGGGTAGAAAGGTAGGTGGGCACGTTGGTACCGCTCATCCAGCTTTTCTGGCGCAGCACCTTGAAGCCGTCCACCATGCCTTGAGGCGGGTAGCCCGCAGCCACAAGGTATTGCAGGCCGATCTGATCAGCTTCTGTTTCGTCTATGCGGCTATAGTTGAGCATGGCCGACTGCCCTGCGCCCAGTGCGCCCACGGCAATGGCGCCGCCGCTCGAGCCGCCCACGGCAACGCCAGCAATGGCCAGCAGCAGCGACCCAAGGGTCACGAACTGGGCGCGTTCAAGGCGCGAGGCCACATGGTGCTGGGTTACGTGCGCCAGTTCGTGGGCAAGCACGCCAGCCAGATCTTCCTCTTTTTCAAGGTTCATGATCAGGCCGGTGAACACGTACACATAGCCGCCGGGTATGGCAAAGGCGTTGAGCGAATTGTGCAGGATTACAGCCGCTTTGAAATTGAAAGGCTGCGGCGGAAGGCTTTTGGCCAGACGTTCCACGATGTGATTGACATAGAGGCTCACTTCCGGGTCTTCAACAATACCCATATTTGAGCGGATCATTACGTCAAACTTGTGGCCCATCTCCTTTTCGTCCTTGATGGTGACACCGCCGAAAAAGAAGGCCTGGGCAGGCACGGCCACAAGCTGGGCTGCCAGAAACGACAGCAGAACCAACAGCGCCATAACGCGGCGCACGGCAACACGGTGCAGCATGTCATCCTCACTGGGCCGCAGTAAAAAGGCCCGCGCCGAAAACCGACGCGGGCTACGGCTTACTCCAGATCCCAAACCTGACCTTCGGGGGTATCGCGTACGCTCACGCCGAGGTCTGCAATTTCCTGACGTAGCGAGTCCGAGCGGGCAAAATCCTTGCTGGCGCGGGCTTCCTGCCGGGCAAGCATGAGTTCTTCCACGCGGGCAACGTCAATATTCGCGCGGCGGGCGCGCTGGCTGCGCAGCTCGGCCAGAAAGACCTGCGGATCCTGACCAAAAAGGCCAAGGCGCTTGTCCCATTCCTGCGCACGGGCAAGAAAGTCCTGCAGCAGATCGCGCCCGGCTTCGCCGGCGCGCAGACCCTTGTCTTCAAGCAGGCGGTTTACAAGGCGCACCTGGGCAAAAACCTGCCCCAGAGCCTGGGCAGTGTTGATGTCGTCCTCAAGAGCGGCGTCAAAAGCCTTGGGCAGCGCGGCCCATTCCTCGGCCATTTCGGGCGGCAGAGGGGTCTTTTTCCACTTGTCGCGGGCAAGGGCCTTGCGGGCTTCGTGCAGGGCCGTGTACACGCGGTGCTGGGCTTTTTCCGCTTCGTCCATGCTATCGGCGGTAAAGTCGATGGGGCTGCGGTAGTGCTTGCCCAGCAGGAAAAAGCGCAGGGTTTCTGGCAGATAGTTTTCAAGAATATCGCGTATGGTCTTGAAGTTGCCGAGCGACTTGGACATCTTTTCGGCATTTACCTGCACAAAACCGTTGTGCACCCAGTAGCGGGCCAGCGAGCATGCGCAGGCTGCCTCTGACTGGGCTATTTCGTTTTCGTGGTGCGGAAAGATGAGATCCTGCCCGCCGCCGTGGATATCCAGCGGCAGATAGGGCTGGCTCATGGCCGAACATTCAATGTGCCAGCCTGGGCGGCCCTTGCCCCAGGGGCTTTCCCAGAAGGGTTCGCCGGGTTTGGCGGCCTTCCACAGGGCGAAATCGAGCGGATCTTCCTTTTCTTCGCCGGGAGCCACGCGTGCGCCAGAAAGCAGGTCGTCGAGACTGCGGCCAGAGAGCTTGCCGTAGGGTTCGTAGGCACGCACCCTGAAATACACGTCGCCCGAGGGCGTGGAGTAGGCCTTGCCCGATTCGATCAGGGTAGAGCAGATGGCCTGAATCTGCGGAATATAATCGGTGGCGCGGGGTTCTTCATCCGCGCGCAGCACGCCAAGGCGGTCCATGTCTTCATGGAAAGCGGTGATGTAGGTCTGGGCCACCTCGCGCCAGTCGCGGCCTTCCTTGTTGGCGCGGTTGATGATTTTATCATCCACGTCGGTAAAGTTGCGCACAAAGCGCACTTCAAGGCCCATATGGCGCAGCTGCCGCGAAAGCACATCAAAAACAAGGGCCGAACGGGCGTGGCCTATGTGGCAAAGGTCATAGGCCGTGATGCCGCAAACATACATGTTTGCCTTGCCCGCCTGCGCGGGAACGAACTCTTCTTTTTTACGGCCCAGGGTATTGTAGATCAGCATGTATGTCCCTTACCCGGCCTGGCCGGGAAGATTGATCATGTCGATGCGGCGCTGATGCCTGCCGCCCTCAAACGAACCTTCGAGAAAAGCCTCAACAATGGCTTGCGCCAGTTCCACGCCAATGATGCGCGCACCAAGGCAAAGCACGTTGGCATTGTTGTGCTGGCGTGAAAGACGGGCCTGCAGTTCGGTGGCGCACAGAGCCGCACGGATGCCAGCGTGACGGTTGGCGGCAATGGAAATGCCTATGCCCGTACCGCAGATAAGAATGCCCGTACCCTGTTCCTTTTCAACAGCGGTGCACAGCTTGTGGGCCAGCACGGGGTAGTCGCAGCTGTCGGTGGAATTGGTTCCCTCATCCACCACATTGATGCCCTTTTGGGCAAGAAACTGCACAAGGTGTGTTTTCAGCGCGTAGCCCGCGTGGTCTGAGGCAATATGAATGGTTTGCATACGTGCTCCTGCAAAGTTGCGGGCGGTGCGTCCGGACTGGCCGAACGCACCGCTTGGTGTCTGTAGGCATACTGCCCTGATGCTGTCTGCACCTGAAAAGGGCTTTGAGGCAAAGGGCAGAGGCTATGGCTGCTGCTTGAACTTGGCAAGGGGCAGCAGGGGTGCGTCTTCAGGAAGGGGTAAGGCCATTTGCTCTTTTGTAAAGGGCTGAGAAACCTTTTCCCTTTCCTTGATAAGCACAATGGCGCGCTTGCCGTTACTGTGCGCAAGATTCAGGCGGCGGGGCAGCGGCGTGGGGTCGTCGGAGTACAGAATTTCCATGCTCCAGCCCTTGCCGTTGGCCTGTTCCTGCCATTCAACGGGCAGACCCTGCTCGTTGAGGGTCACGCGGCCACCGGGTTGACCCTGAAGGTCGTAAATGGCCTTGCCGTCTGCAGTGAAGGCGGTGCTTTCAAACTGCTTGCCAAACACGGCAGCGTACCTGCCGTTGAGCAGGTCGGCCAGATGCACAAGGTTAAAGGGCACCGGCACGCCCACCTGCAACAGGGGCTTGGTTGCGCCCTGATAGAAGTAGGCCTTGTTTTCGCTGGGGCTGTAAACAAGGAAATGCTGGCCGTCTTCAAGAATCTTGGCAACGGTCGTGCCCACGCCAGCCATCACATCCAGACGCAGCTGGCGCTGGCTGTTGCCCCAGAACAGGGCTGTTACGCGCCTGGTGTCACCCTCTGTACCAAAACGCAGACTCAGCTGCAGGCGGTAGGGCTCGGACTTGTCAACAGCGCCAAGGGCGGCAAATTTTTGCCAGCGCTGCTCAAGAACTGCGCGATTTTCAGGCGAGGTTTGCAGCACAGGCTGACGGGCGCACGCGCAGAGCAGCGCCAGACAACAGAAGATGATGATTTTTTTCATAGGTTTGAAAGCCGCTGCCGCAATGCTTCCGCATTGTCGGGTTTGAGTTCCATGGCCTTTTGATAGGCAGTACGAGCCTCGTCCTTAAGACCGGCCCGCGCGGCGATATCGCCATAGTGCTCCCATATGGAGGCATCCGTATGCTCGTCCAGCGTAACGGCGCGGCGGATTTCCTTCAGGGCGTCATCAATTTTACCGGCCTTGTAGTAGGCCCAGGCCAGAGAGTCCACAATGTAGGACTGGTTGGGTGCGATTTCGTTGGCCCGCACAAGCAGGGTCATGGCGCGGTCAAGATCGCGGTTTTCCTCGGCAAGGGTGTAGCCTACATAGTTGAGGGCCTGATAATTGTCGGGGTGCAGCGCGAGAAGCTGTTCCATGGTTTTGAAAGCGGCCTTTTTATCGCCAGTCTCATCCTGCAGCGAACCGAGCAAAAAGCACATTTCCGCATTGTTGGGCCAGCGTTTGGCGGCCTTTTGGGCGGTTTCAAGCGCCTGCTTCATCTGCTTCTGGCGGGCAAGCAGGCGCACTTCAACTTCCACCAGTTCGGAAGAATCGGGGTTGGCCTGCGCGGCCTTGCGCACGGTGCCCAGCGCTTCGGCGTCACGTCCGGCCTCGGTCAGCAGCTGCACGCGCAGCATTTCGCCGCGTACAGCCGCCTTGCTTGTGGCGGGAATCTTGTCGAGCCACGAAAAAGCCAGATCAAGGTCGCGGCGCTGGTCGTAGGCCAGTTCTGCCAGCAGCAGATACACGTCCATGGGCGCATCGCCCTGGGCCACAATCTGCTTGAGCAGACTTTCTGCCTGCAAAAAGTGGCGGGAATCCATAAACATGCTGGCGACAGTAAGGCGGAAGGGAGTGCTTTCCGGCCCCTGCTGCATGTACTTGAGCGCCTTTTCGGGCTGGCCCATGCGCAGCGAAATGTTCACCAGACGCAGCAGCACATCCTGCGTGGAAAAATTGAGCTTGAGCAGCTTTTCGTACATGCCGCGCGCAGCCTTGAGATCGGGCTTTTGCTCATAAATGAAGGCAAGCTCGGCCATAGCCTCCACAAAATCGGGCATGTCCTTGATGGCGCGCTGCAGGTAGGTCACGGCCTCGTTGGGCCTGTCCATACCTATGAGCGCGCGGGCGTGGTAATAGTCCACAAGGGGGGTGCGCTGCTTGCCGGTAACGCTGTTGAGCAGCTTTTCCGCCTCTGGGTACTGCTTGCTTTTGACCAGCAGCAGGGCCAGCTCCATGCGGGCATCCACAGATTCGGGATGCTTCTTGAGATATTCGCGCATGAGCTTGACGCCAAGCTCGGGCGAACCTTTTTCCATAAGGGCTTCTGCATAGAGCAGGTTGAGCGAGATATCGTCGGGCCAGACGCTGAGGGCCTGTTCCATAACCATGGCCGCGTGGGGCGACTTGCGGCTCAGCAGCCATACGCCGCCCTCAAGCCAGATATTGACTGGCATGTGCGCCTTGGCAAGCAGGGGAGACGCCGCCGCAAGGGCGTTGTCATCCTCGTTGTTCATGGCCTGCGCAAATACAAGAAAAGCGTAGGTATTGAGCGCGTTGGGCGAAAGCTCGGCTTCGACCGGGCGCAGCGAAACGCCCTTTAGATCGAGCTTTTGGGCTTTTGCTGTGTCCGCAGGAGCGGAAGATTCCGCTGCGGGCGCATCCGATTTGTCGGCAGCCTGGTGGCGCGAGCCAGAGCAGCCGCCGCAGCCAAGCAGTGAAAACGAGGTGGCGGCGGTAAGGGCCAGGGCGCACAGCAGCGCAACGTGGTTACGTTTCATATCAGGATTGTATCCATGTGTCTGAAAAGTCCTTGATATCCACAGCAAGATGCTGCCGGATTTTTTCCAGCAGCCGCGCCTCCAGCTGGCGAACGCGTTCCCGCGTGACGTTATACCGTTCGCCTATCTCGCGCAAGGTTACCGGCTCGTCCGTGAGCAGGCGATTATGCAGAATATACAGCTCTTTTTCGTTCAGCTTGGGCAGTATGGTTTTGAGTTTGCTGCGCACAAGCCCGGCGATTTCGTCGCTGGCAAGGCTGTCTTCAATACCGGGGCCCAGCGCGGGCAAAAAGTCCATGCGCGTCGCGCCGCCAGCGTCTTCACCCACCGGCACGTTGAGCGACATGTCGGTAGATGCCAGGCGCTGGTCCATCTCGTTGATCTGGTCTTCCGTCACGCCGAGACGCTCGGAGAGCATGGCGGCGTCGGGGTCAAAACCCTGCACGATGAGCTTTTGCCGCTCGCGGTTCAGGTTGTAGAACAGCTTGCGCTGCACCTGGGTTGTGCCGATCTTGACCATGCGCCAGTTGTCCATGATGAACTTGAGAATGTAGGCCTTGATCCAGAAGGAGGCGTAGTACGAAAACTTGATGCCCTTGTCGGGGTCAAACTTGTTGACCGCGCGCATGAGCCCAACGTTGCCCTCCTGCACCAGATCAAGCACGTTCTGCATCCAGCGGCGCTGAAAATCCATGGCAATGCGCACCACAAGGCGCAAATGCGATGAAACAAGCCGAAAGGCGGCGTCCGCGTCGTTGTGGTCGCGTACGCGCAGGGCCAGTTCGTGTTCTTCATCGGGCTTGAGCAGAGGGAAGCGGCTCACTTCACGCAGGTACATGTGCAGGCTGTCGCGCGTGCCAACAGCGGGCAGACGGGTAGTGGACGGCGCAGGCAGGCCATCCCTATCGTCGGCGTCCAGCACAAGGGGGTCGAGGTCGTGGTCGTCGGCTTCATCAAGGTCAATGTCTACATCCGTGGCACCATCCACCAGCGAATCGTCGTCTTCCTGCGCGTCGGCCACGGAATCAGCGGCAACTTCCCTTACTTCAGCGCCGTCAATATCGAGAATATTTTTTTCCGCCGCTTTTTTTCCACCAGAGCGCGCACGCGTGGCAGGGGCCGCAGCGCGTGTGCCACCAGCGGTGGAAGTGGCCCGTTTGCGCGCCTTGGGAGCATCGAGAATTTCCACCTCGGGGGTGGAAATTTCAGATTCCTCCGCTTTTTTGGCGCGGCGTGGGCTTGGGGGAACTATCGGACTATCTTTTTTCATGATATTTATACTTGATAATCGCGGCCCGTAACTGGCCGCAATGTTTGATGCTATAGTTTTGGTTTGTTCTTTTCAATGTTTTTCAGTAGTAAAAGGCCTGCCGGGTTCTACGGTATGGCTTATTTTGTTGGCTCCGGCGGCACACAGCCCCGGTTCCGGCTTGCGTGTCCAGGCTCGCTAAAAATGCAGGGCTGGCGGCCGCAAACAACCGAAGCCCCACCATACAGGTAATGCAGGCGGAAGGCAAAGGTGCTCTTTTGCCTGCGGCAGGTGTGCTGGGAACAGAGCGAGACGACGATGACATTCAGACAAGCCCTCGGCCTTGGCAGGCCGCTTTTGCTTGATGGGGCCATGGGAACCATGCTTCAGGCTTCGGGTATGCCCGCTGGCGCGACCCCTGAAGAATTCTGCATGGAAAACCCCGATACCCTGCGCGGCATTCACAAGGCCTATCTCGACGCTGGTGTTGACCTGCTCACCTCGTGCACCTTTGGCGGCAATATTTACAAGCTGCCCAAGAGTCTGGATGTTTTTTCTTTCAACCGCCGCATGGTTGAAATTGCCAAAGAAGCCGCCGCGCAGGCTGGCAGACCCGTATTTGTGGCGGGCAATGTTGGCCCCACCGGGCATTTTGCCAAGCCGCTGGGGCCGGTGGAGCCCCGCGATCTCATCGCCGCCTTTGCCTTGCAGATTCGCGGACTGGTGGCGGGCGGGGCCGACCTTATATTTATTGAAACGCAGTTTGACCTGGCCGAGGCGCGGGCCGCAGTGGCCGCCGCCCGGCAGGAATGCGACCTGCCCGTCATGGTATCCATGACTTTTGAGCAGGGCGTGAGCCTCACCGGCTCAACCCCCACCATTTTTGCCGAAACCATGCAGAACATGGGTGTGGACGTAGTGGGCACCAACTGCAGCCTCGGGCCGGACCAGATGCTGCCCGTGGTGCAGGAACTGCTCAACGCGTGCGAATGCCCGGTTATGGCCGAGCCCAATGCTGGCCTGCCCGAACTGCGCGACAACGTGACGGTGTTTCCGCTGGGGCCGGAGGATTTTGCGCAAAAAACCGCTCCTTTTGCCCACATGGGCGCACGCGTGCTGGGCGGCTGCTGCGGCACAACTCCGGCGCATCTGGCGGCACTTGCGCAAGCCCTGCGCGGTGTGGAAAACATTACGCCGCCTTCGGTGATCCGCAGGGGTATCTGCCTGACAAACCGTTCACAAATGGTTCGCATCGCCGTGGGCGAGCCCCTGACCATCATTGGCGAGCGCATCAACCCCACTGGCAAGAAGGCCCTTACGCAGGAGCTTCAGGCCGGGGTGTTTGACGTGGCCATGCAGCTGGCCGACGCGCAGGTGGACGCTGGCGCAACTGTGCTTGACGTTAACGTGGGCGCGCCCCTTGTGGACGAAACCCAGCTCTTGCCCGAACTGGTGCAGCGCCTTGTGGGGCGGCTGCCCATGCCGCTTTCCATAGATTCTTCCAACGCTGCGGCCATTGCCAACGCCCTGCCGTATTGCCCGGGTTCGTTTCTGGTCAATTCCATCAGCGGCGAGGCCGGGCGTATGGAGCAGCTCGGCCCCCTGTGCCGCGATTTTGGCGCGCCCTTCATTCTGCTGCCCCTGCAGGGGGCGCATCTGCCGGAAAAAGCCGCAGAGCGCATCCGCACGGTTGAAAGCCTCATTGAAAAGGCTGAAGCAATGGGTATTTCGCGCCGCTTGATGATGGTGGACATTCTGGCTCTGGCGGTTTCCTCCAGTGCCGACAGCGCCCTGCAGTGCCTCGAAATGACACGCTGGTGCGCGGCCAACGGCCTGCCCACCACCCTTGGGCTTTCAAACCTTTCGTTTGGCTTGCCCGCCCGCGAGCTGCTCAACGCTACCTTCCTTTCGCTGGCCGCTGGCGCGGGCCTTACCTCGTGTATCGCCAATCCCTCTGCCCAACGGCTGCGCGAAGCGGCCGACGCGCTCAAGGTTTTGTGCAACCACGACGCCCACGCTTCGTCTTTTATTGCCTCGTATTCGGGCTGGAAGCCCGGTGAAGGCTCTGTGCAGGTGCGGCAGGGCGGCGGTGCTGCCGCCAAAACCCTTGCCGAGGCCGTACTTAACGGCGACAAGGAAAACGTGCTGCCCCTGCTTGATGCAGAACTTGAAAAAGGGGCCGACCCTTTCAGCCTGGTGCAGGAAAAGCTGATTCCCGCCATTACAGAGGTGGGCGCGCGCTACGAGCGGCGCGAATACTTTTTGCCACAGCTTATCCGCGCCGCCGAAACCATGCAGACCGCCTTTGTCCACCTTAAGCCGCTGCTTGAAGCTTCGCGCGGGGCAGAAGAGCGCCCCGTGGTGGTGATGGCCACGGTTGAGGGCGATATTCACGACATCGGCAAAAATATTGTTTCCCTGCTGCTGGGCAACCACGGCTTTGACGTTGTGGACGCTGGCAAGGACGTGCCTGCCGAGGCCATTGTTGCTTGCGCACTCAAGCACAACGCGCGTATCATCGGCCTGTCGGCCTTGATGACCACCACCATGGTGCGCATGGAAGACACCATTAAAATTGTCAGGGAGCGCGCTTTGCCCATCAAGGTTTTGGTGGGTGGGGCGGCTGTTACCCAGGCTTTTGCCGATGCCATTGGCGCAGACGCGTATTGCGCTGATGCCGTAGGTGCGGTAAAGGCCGCCAAGCAGTTTGTGTAGCCGCGCCCTGCGTGGTCTTGCTTCTACCCTTAAAACTTCGGGTATATTATGAAGAAAGTCATCCTGGCCTTATTGCTGTGTCTGGCCTTGCCGTGCTCGGCGCTGGCGGCCCCGTCGGTTCCTACCCTGAATCTGGCCGGACTTACCGATATGCTGGCCAAGAACAAGGGCAAGGTTATCATGCTCAATTTCTTCGCCACATGGTGCCCTCCGTGCCGCGTTGAAATTCCCGAGCTTGTGAACGTGCGCAAGAAATATGCGGAAAAAGACGTTCTTATCGTCAGCCTTTCCCTTGATGAAGACGCCAAGGTAGTGCCGGCCTTTGTGGAAAAGATGAAGATGACCTACCCGGTCTATATGGCTGACCGCGAAATCGCCAAGGCATTCAAGATCACGCAGATTCCGCACAATGCCTTTTACAGCAAGGACGGCCAGCTGATTCTCTCCGAACCTGGCATGGCTGACGCCGAAATGGTCGAAATGGTCTTCAAAAAGTTGCTGGAACAGAAATAATGGAAAATACCCTTGTGGTGCGCAAAGCCCACATGGACGATGTAAAGTCCATGCATGGGCTTTTGCTGCAATGCGCCCAGAAAGGGCTTTTGCTGCCTCGTGCCCTTATCCATCTTTACGGGCATGTGCGCAATTTTATGGTTACCGAGAATGCAGAAGGCGAAATAGTGGGCTGCTGCGCTCTGGCACCGGTGTGGGAAGATCTGGCCGAGATATGCTCGCTTGTGGTGCGCGAAGACGTGCGCCGTCTTGGAGCGGGCAGGGAACTTGTGCATGCCTGCCTGGCAGAATGCCAGAGCCTGCATATAAAAAAGGTTTTTGCGCTCACATATCAGGAGGCCTTTTTTGACCGCCTGGGTTTCAAGGTTGTGGACAAGAGCGTTTTGCCGCAAAAAATATGGGCTGACTGCGTGCACTGCGCCAAGTACCCCAACTGCGATGAAACTGCCGTTTATTTTGAACTGGATTCCGCTGCACAGGAAGCAGGAGAAACACATGTCCAAGGCTAAAGATATTGTTGTCAAGGAACTGAAACCGGTTTTTACGTCGGAACAGATTGCAGCCCGGATTCAGGAGCTGGCCGCCGAGATCAATGCAGTATACGGTGACGAACCTCTGGTGGCCGTTTGCGTGCTTAAGGGCGGCTTTATGTTTTTCAGCGATCTGGTCAGGTTCTTGCATAACAAAAACCTGGAACTGGATTTTGTCCGTCTTTCCAGCTACGGCAAAAGTTCCACCAGCTCAAAGCATGTGATCTTCAGCAAGGATGTTGAGATTGACATATGCGGCAAGCATGTGCTGATTGTTGAAGATATTGTGGACAGCGGTCACAGCATGCGCTTTCTGCTTGGCCAGTTTGCGGCTCGCAAGGCCCGCAGCCTGCGCCTGGCCGCTCTGGTAGACAAGGACGAGCGCCGTGAAGTTGACGTTAAGGTTGATTTTGCGGGCTTCAAGCTGAACCAGGGCTTTATTGTGGGTTTTGGACTGGACTACGCCGAGCATTACCGTATGCTGCCCGGTGTGTTTGAAGTTATTCCCGAATAGGCTTTTCCCGGCTCCGGCAGCCGGTAGGTTTTGGAGTAAAG
Source organism: Desulfovibrio sp. (assembly GCF_009712225.1). NCBI lineage: Bacteria > Pseudomonadati > Thermodesulfobacteriota > Desulfovibrionia > Desulfovibrionales > Desulfovibrionaceae > Desulfovibrio > Desulfovibrio sp. The sequence continues at coordinate 294,634 of NZ_WASP01000006.1, forward strand.
GCATGGAAATAAAATGTCCCAATTGCGCTAGCCGCTTCAATTTGCCGGATCAGCTTGCCAAGCCGGGCGTCAAGCTGCGGTGCTCGGTGTGCAAAACGGTGTTTACCTATGAGCCCGAGGTGCCTCTTGCAGAGCAGGGGCCCCTGCCCGAAATGCCCATCAAAAAGAAGCTGCCGCTGCTCAAGATTGCGCTGGCGCTTGTGCTGGTGGTGGCATGCGCTGGCGGCGGCTGGTGGTATTACACATCAAAGGGCGCGGCAAAACAGCAGAACGAGCAGGACATTGCCAAGCAGGTTGAGCTGCTGACCATGCGTAATGTGCGGCAGTACTATGTGGATAACGAAAAAGTAGGCAAGGTCTTTGTGGTTGAAGGCCGGGTGGTGAACGAGTTTCCGCAGCCAAAGGAACTGATCACCATTGAGGCGGCCATTTACGACAAGGACAAAAAAGCCCTGGCAGTCAAAAAACAGCTGGGTGGCGTGCAGCTTTCACTTTTTCAGCTTCAGGTGTTGAGTGAGAAGGAGATGGAATCCTTCCTCAACAACAAGGTGGAAATTCTCACCAACAACACCAATGTGCCGCGTGGGGGCGAAGTACCCTTTATGGTGCTTTTTTATTCCCCGCCAGACGGTGTGGCAGAATTTGGCGTAAGAATTGTTGATGCCAGGGATGTGGCCGATCAGGCTGCCCATGCGCCAGCTTCTGCACCAGCAGCGGCTCCTGCTGCCCCAACTACTGCACCAACAGCTGGAAGTTCCGAACAGCCTAAGTAGGTTATGCAAACCCCGGATGCTGGCGCGTATGCGTCCGGCAGCCGGGGTTTGCCTTGTGCCTCCTTCCACACATGGGCGGTTGCGCCAGCGATGGCACACAACGCCAGTTGCGGGGTGAGGTTTTGTGTTTTTGAGGGGGCTGGCGGCCATGCTGCTGGCAGAGATGGTGGTTCTGGCTGCCTTTAGTTGCATGCGTGCTAGGCCGTGCGGCGAGGGCAAGGGGAAAAACCGGCCGCATACCGGGTTTGATGCAACTGGGCGACTCTGGCGGGGGTAGCCGTAGCCAATTTGCTGCAAATGAAAAACAACACACCTGAATTGAAAAGAGCCTTGAAAAACAGGCACGTACAGCTCATCGCCCTGGGCGGTGCCATCGGAACCGGTCTATTCCTGGGTTCGGCAGGAACCATCCAGATGGCTGGCCCCGCTGTTTTGCTGAGCTATGCCCTTGGCGGCTTCATTGCCTTTATGATCATGCGCCAGCTTGGCGAAATGATGGCGCAGGAACCCGTTGCAGGTTCGTTCAGCAATCTTGCCCACAAGTACTGGGGTGATTTTCCCGGTCTTCTCTCTGGCTGGAACTACTGGATTCTCTATGTTCTGGTGGGCATGTCCGAGCTCTCTGCAGTGGCCGTGTACGTGCAGTACTGGTTTCCCAGCATTCAACCGTGGCAGACCACGGCATTTTTCTTTTTGCTGATCACGGGCATCAACCTGTGCCACGTGAGCCTGTTTGGCGAAATGGAATTCTGGTTTGCCTCCATCAAGATCGTGGCCATTGTTTCCATGATTCTGCTGGGCACGTTTTTGTTGTTCAGCGGCCATGCTGGCCCTGATGCGTCGGTGAGCAACCTGTGGGCCCACGGCGGCTTTTTGCCCCACGGCTGGGAAGGCGTGTTTACCGCGCTGGCGGTTGTGGCATTCTCGTTTGGCGGCCTTGAACTTGTGGGCATTGCCGCGGCGGAAACCGACAACCCCCGCGTAACCATTCCCAAGGCTGTGAACCAGATTATCTACCGCATTCTTATTTTCTACATCGGCGCGCTGCTTGTGCTGCTGACCCTGCACCCCTGGAGCCAGCTTGGCGCGCCCGTGGACAAGAGCCACTGGGCCGAAGCCATGGTGGGCAGCCCCTTTGTGCAGATTTTTGATCTTATAGGCATTCCTTCCGCTGCCCACGTGCTCAACTTTGTTGTGCTTACGGCGGCCCTTTCTGTGTACAACGGCTGCGTGTATTGCAACAGCCGCATGCTTTACGGCCTCGCCCTTCAGGGCAACGCCCCCAAGGCTCTTGGCACTGTCAGCGCCCGTGGCGTGCCGGTGTACGCCCTGCTGATTTCGTCCCTTGCCACGCTGATCTGCGTAATCATCAACTACGCCATGCCCGGCAAGGCTCTGGGCATGCTCATGTCGCTGGTGGTGGCCGCTCTGGTCATCAACTGGGCCATGATCAGCCTGACCCACCTGAAGTTCCGCGCCGCCATGGAGCGTGCTGGCGAACTGATCCACTTCAAGTCGTTCTGGCATCCTTTTACCAACTATCTTTGCCTGCTTGTCATGGTATTGGTGCTGGTTGTGCTTGTGGTCATTGGTGAAAGCCTCGCCGTGATGCTCGCGCCCGTCTGGATCGCCTTTGTGTGGGTGGGTTACAGGCTCAAGAAGCAGACCAAGCATCTGCAGCCCCGCGCCTAGCCGCGCAGAGCTGGTTCAGTTTGACGCTTGGGCCCGCGTGGCCTGCACAGTGTATGCTGTGCGGGTGACGCGGGCTTTTTTATTATGCGCGGGGGGGCAGCTGGGCGCGCCAATGGCGGGGAGTATGCGCTGGTTGTGGCATAATTTTTTGCGGGCTGGTTTTGCAAATATTTTTTTGCGACAGGTCGTTGGCTGTGGATAAGATGGGCAGGGATGGGGCGTTGCCAGCAGCACGATAAAATGTGGTACGAGGAGATAAAGGGGCAGATAACGGGGAAAAGCAGCCCTTGACGAACCACCTGCGCCTGAGGAAGCAGGGGAACAGAAGGCCAGCATTGTTGTGAAACGGGAAAAAAGAGGAACGTCGCTGATTTCACAAGTTCGGAAGAAACTGGGCAGAGTCTGGACTTGTTCTAGACTAGCGGATATTGTTTTCGGAACAGGTGAACGCCATGAAAAATTGCAAAACGACAACAAAAAAAGGTTCGTGGTTGAACCACGAACCTGAATTTTCTGGTGGGCCATCAGGGACTCGAACCCCGAACCAACTGATTAAGAGTCAGCTGCTCTACCAATTGAGCTAATGACCCGCATTGCGTGAAGAGGTGTTTACGCTTAAGCGGCCCTGCCTGTCAAGTAATTTGAAAAAAATCAGCTAAAAAGAGATACCACTTTGAAATATGCCAAGTTGGCTGCATCTGCATCAGTGCCCGCAAAACTGGCTGGCGGGCAGTGCTGGCGCGTGTTTTGCGCTGGCATTGTCGCGCTGGTAGCCACATTTTTCTTTTGCGTGTCGGCCCAGGCAGAAGACCTGCATCCCCGGCTGGAAACCGCGCGAGACGGGCAGAACCTGATTGCAGCGCTGCACATTGTGATTCCTGCCGAGTTTCATGCCTACGGGCACGAACCTGGAGAGGCGGGCAGACCCACCACGGTGGCCATTTCTGTGGACGGAGGCCGCCCTCTGCCCGTGCATTATCCCGAGGGCGCTGTGCAGCGCGATTTTTACGACCCCACGGCCACTGTAAACGTTTACGAGGGCAATGTTGTCTTTTATGCCTCGCTGCCGCCTGATGCGGCGGGCAAGCCCTTTGTGGCCGATATCAGCATGCTCCTGTGCTCAAACCGTAAGTGCATGCCTGTTAATGAGCAGTTTACGGGCATTGTTCCCCGCGAAGCTCCCGCCGTAAATGTCATGCCCTGGAATGCCCAGTGGCAGGAAATGCGACAGCGCCCGCCTGTTGTGCCAGCCACGGCCCAGGCGGATGCCCCAGAAGAGGGCGGCAACGACGACATCTCGGGCGAGATGTGGGCCAACGAAAGTGCCCAGTCCAGCGGCGTATGGGCAGACGAAATTGTGGACAAGCTGCCTCCGCCAGACGGTTTTGACGTGCGCCTTTCGCCGCGTTTTCTTGATGATGCGCTTGAAATCTCCGGCCTTGGCAAGGCACTGCTGTTTGGCATCATTGCGGGTCTGCTGCTCAATGCCATGCCCTGCGTGCTGCCGGTGCTTACCTTCAAGGTAAGCGGACTGCTCATGGTGGGCGGGCGCGACGCCGCAGGCCTCAAGCGCTTCAGGATGCACAACCTGTGTTTTGCTGCCGGGGTGATGACGCTTTTCAGCGCCCTGGCTCTGGTGCTGGGGCTTGCGGACCTCATGTGGGGGCAGCTGTACCAGAATCAGGCCGTGCTTATGGTAATGTTGCTGGTTGTTTATCTTATGGGGCTTTCCACCCTTGGCGTGTTCAGTCTGCCGGTTATTGATCTCAAAACCGGGGCGAGCAGCAAAAATCCCTGCCTGCAGGCATATTTTACCGGTCTTGTTTCAACCTTTCTTGCCACGCCCTGCAGCGGGCCGCTGCTCGGTGGTGTGCTGGGCTGGGCCTTTACCCAGCCGCTCATCATCGTAATGGTGGTGTTCTGGGCTGTGGGGCTTGGCATGGCCCTGCCCTACATTATGTTTTGCATCTGGCCCGACCTTGCCCGTGTGCTGCCCAAACCAGGCGCGTGGATGCACGTGTTTGAGCGTATCGTGGGCTTTATGCTCATGGGCACGGCGCTGTATCTGCTCTCTGTGCTGCCTGTTGAGCGGCATATGCAGGTGCTTACAGTGCTGCTGGTGCTTTCGCTCTGCGCCTGGCTGTGGGGGCAGTATTGCGGCATTACCGCTCCCCCGTTGCGCCGCAAGGTCATGAGCGTCATTGGCGTTGGGCTGCTGGTGGCCTCTGTTTTCTGGGTGCTGCGGCCCGTGGCGCCCCTGCCGCAGTGGCGTCAGTTCACGCCGGAAGCGTTTGAGGCAACTCTCGGCAAAAAACCCATGTTGCTTGAATTTACCGCCAACTGGTGCCCCAACTGCAAATTCATGGAAGCCACTGTGCTGACAGACGAGCGCATGCGCAAATTGCAGGCACGCTACGGCATGGAACTGGTGCGGGTGGATCTTACCAATGCCAATGCATACGCAGTGCGTTTGCTGGACGCGCTAGGCAGCAAGAGTATTCCTCTTACTGCGCTTTTTCCTGCTGGCGATGATGCCAACCAGCCACTTGTTCTGCGCGACGTGTACAGTGCCCACACACTGGAGCAGGCCCTGAATGAAGCGTATGAAAAATAATGCTCTTTTTTGCAGCCTGCCCTATGGTTCTTTACTGTACTGCCGATATTGTCTAATGTGTGAGCATACAGCAGTGCTTAAGATGCAAAAGAGACCAGTGGCCTTGTGGCATCACCTCGTTTGATTTTTGGGCACACGACTGCGGCCTACTTGCGACAAGGGAGCAGACATGGATCTGAGTCAGAAAAAACAGGAAGACGAACTTCTGCAACTGGTGACGTTCAGCATCGGTGAAGAAGAGTTCGGGGTGAACATCCTGAAGGTTCAGGAAATCATCCGCACCATGGAAATTACCAAGGTGCCCCGCGCTCCGGAATTTGTGGAAGGCGTCATCAATCTGCGCGGCAAGGTTATCCCGATCATTGATCTGCGTCGGCGCTTTGGTCTTGCCCCCAAGGGGCATGACAAAAACACGCGGATTATTGTCATTGAAATTAACAATATCATCGTGGGTTTTGTTGTCGATGCCGTTTCCGAGGTATTGCGCATACCCGCGAGCACGGTGGAACCGCCGCCACCGGTTGTTGCCGGGGTGGACTCGGACTACATCAGCGGTGTGGGCAAGTTGCAGGATCGCCTGCTTATCATGCTTGACCTTGATAAGCTGCTTTCTGGCGACGATATGGAGCTTTTGACTACCATATAGTCCATGGTTCGCATTGCTTTGGCAAACCTGCGATTGCATGTGATACATCGCATGCTGATGCCAGGAATCTCTGGTGTTGCGCGCAAAATGGCCTCACACGTTTGACAGGGGCAGCCTGAAGCCGGGTTTTAACTGGCCAGGGCTGACCAGATGCGGATTGACACAGCTGCGCGTGATTGATGCAAGATATGCCAAAGGGTATTTGGGACAGGCCGGGCTTTTGCTCGGCCTGTCTGCATTTGGGCAGCACATGCTGCGCAGCACAAAACGGCTTGCGGTTACCAGCTGAAGGTCCCAGTCAAGGCATCAGCCAAGGCCCGTGTGGTTTTTAAGAAAAATGGCGGGTGTGGTGGGTGTGGCGTAAAATACAAAAACAGCGACCGAACATCAGCACACCCTGCATATCAAGGCGCACATGCTTACGGCCGCTGTCTTGTTAACAGCTGTTGCTGCTGGCTGCATTTTGCGCGTCTAACCAGCAGGGGTGACTTATCTTGTTATTTGCCCATAATGGACTGGTTTCCCCGGCGGCTCGAGCGTAAAAACAGCTCTTCAACAATTACCTTTTCATAATCGGGCGCCAAAGCCAGATCGGTGTGAAGGGCGCTGCAGAGCATGCTTTCAAGCTGCTGGGTTTCTTCCCAGATTTCGAGCAGTTCGTCGTCTGCCAATGTTTTGACGCGTTCTGCAAAGGGCTGTTCATCAATAAAGGGAATACATGAACCCATTGTGTTCTCCTACTGCGCTGCACACATGAAGGCGCGTACACATTCCTGCGCCAGCAGCGTTTGCGCCATGCGGGTGCAGCCCTGTGCGCCAGGGTGCAGCCCATCGCTCAAATCATCCATATAATCAGCTGTGTCAGCCAAGATTTTATACACCTGGGCAAAGGCCACGCTACGGCCTGCGCAGATTTGCTGCTGCAACTTGCCAAGCTGTCCAATACGGGCGTTGGCAGCGGCATCACTTACCGGCGGCGGACTTATGACCAGTGTTGGTGCAACAGATGCCGCTTCGGCAAGCAGCTGGTCCAGCAAGGCAGCCGCCAGTTGTGGTTGTGCAGGCTGGCCGCCGCCAGGAGCCGCCATATCCACCACCCCAGTGCAAAACACCAGGCGGGGAACCATGCCGGGTATAAGCCTGCATTCAAGCTCTGAACGCCATCGGGTGGCTAGGTCTGCCGTGCTGTGCCGCCGTGCGCCAAGATTGTAAAATGTGGCGCGCGGTATGGGGCTTAAACCTGCCTCGTGTGCCAGTACTGCCAGGCGGCTTACCCACCCGCCCGGCATGACTGCATCGTTGACGCCCTGCGTCAGCGAGTCTCCAAAAAAGAACCAGGCAGGTGTGGTGTGCAGCATTGGCTACTCGGGGTAGGACTGCCCGTCAGTGAATATCTGCGCAGTCTTGAGCAGGCCTATTCGTTGACGCAGAACTTCCTGCTCTCCCATGGACTCAAGAATCGCCATACACAACAGCATGGGAGAGAGATAACCGTTACCCCAGTCCGCCACAAAAGTCACGGCTTCCACGGCTCCGGTAGCGCTGTTCTGCACAGACCAGCTACGAAGCATGAGCCGTATGTCGGCAGTGCGGGGCCCCTTTTTGGTTTCGCGGGTAAACATGCGCTCTGTCAGTGCGTCAAATTCGGCAAAGCAGCGGGCAGCGGCCTCGGTTTCCTCCACCGTGGGCATGCGCAGGGTAAAGGCCTCGGCAACTGCCTGCTCCGTGCGGCGGCTTTTTTCAACAGGCTCGATTCGCAGCACATCCATGCCCGGGGGCAGCAGCGGGGTAAGGCGTGCCGCCACTTCCTGCGGGGGCAGGTCCTGATGCAGGGTGAGGGCAAACCATTCGGCCTGGCTTTCTACCCCAACTGGCAGGGCACGGCCAAAGGAGAGCAGCGGCATGGGATGAAAGCCCTGAGAGAAGGCCAGCGGCATGGCGGCACGGCGCAGGGCGCGGTCGAGCACTGCCTGCAGTTCAAGCTGGCTCAGGTAGGCGCTGCCTCCGGCCTTGCTGTGCCATATGCGGTATTGTGCCGCCTTGACGGTCAGCTCGGGCGTGATTTTGGGCGGACGGCTTGTTTGCGGGCGGCACACAAGGCGGCCTTCTTCGTCAAGCGTGGGGGCGTGGGCCTGCTGGTCGCGCTGGGGCAAAATAAGCCTGTTGCGGTGCAGGGGCTGGCCCGGTTCGTCGTCTGTCGTGGGGGCAGAGGCGTGCTGCATGCGCGAGGGCCCAACCTTGGTATCGCATGCGCCGCACTGGCGACAAGCGCCGTATCGGCAGTCGTCGGTAATTTTTTCCGAGAGGGCACGCTCGCGCTCACGCAGCAAAAACTCTTCCGAAATACCGGCTTCCAGATGGCTCCAGGGCAGGGATGAGCCGGGTTCACGCGGGCCAGTGCACTGTTCGATGCTGATGCCGCATTCGTTCAACGCTTCAATCCACGGCGGCAGCGTAAAATGCTCCATCCAGCTCGTGAATACAGAGCCCTTGCGATACGCTTTTTCCACCACGTCTGCCATGCGGCGGTCCGAGCGTGACAGAATGCCTTCAAGGTGGCTCATGGCGGGTTCGTGCCAGCGAAGCTTGAGGAACTTTTGTCCCTTGAACTGGGTGCGCACCAGATTGACGCGGCGCTGCATTTCTTCCTGACTGATCTGCGGAACCCACTGGAAAGGCGTGAAGGGCTTGGGCACAAAGGGCGACAGGGCCGCCGTGACCTGAAGGCGTGGGCCGCCCCTGCCTGCAGCGTCGCGCACCTTGCGGCAGATGTCGGCAATGGCTTCAAGATCTGCATCCGTTTCGGTGGGCAGGCCAATCATGAAATAGAGCTTTACCAGCCGCCAGCCGTGTTCAAGCAGCTTTTGGGCGTGCAGCAGCAGGTCTTCTTCTGTAACGCCCTTGTTGATGACATCGCGCAGGCGCTGGCTGCCAGCCTCTGGGGCAAGGGTAACGCCCGTGCGGCGCAGGTCTGCCATCCGCTCGATGATCTCGTCGTCAATGGAGCCCACGCGCAGCGAAGGCAGCGAAAGGCCGATCTGCTCGCGGGCACAGCGGTCAAGCACACCAAAACTCAGGGTTTTGAGCGCGGAGAAGTCGCCCGTACTCAGCGAGAGAAAAGAAATTTCGTCAAAGCCGGTTTCGTTAAGGCACTTGGTGAGCAACTCGTTGATGTTATCAAGCGAACGCTCGCGCACGGGGCGGTAAACCATACCCGCGTGGCAAAAACGGCACCCGCGTGTGCAGCCACGTGCAATTTCAAGCGAAAGTCGGTTGTGCACCGCTCCCACGGGAACCACCTGCCGTGTGGGGTAGGCGGCGTTGTTGAGGTCGGCCACAATGCGGCGTGCTGGGCGCTGGTAATCGTCCAGAAGGGGCTTGAGAGGGAAAACCGGTTCGCCCTGAGCATCAAATTCCTGCTTGAACAGCGAGGGCACATACACACCGGGAATGGTGCGCGATTGCAGCAGCATTTCGCTGCGCGTCCAGCCCTGCTCGTGCGCTTTTTCAAGCATGCGCAGTACGTCTGGCAGGCTTTCCTCGCCATCGCCAAGCACCATCATGTCCACAAAAGGGGTGAGCGGTTCGGCGCTGAGCAGCGCACCGCCGCCAGCTATGACCAGCGGGCATTCTGTGAGGCTCTGCGGCCTGTCTTCCATACGCAGCGGTATGCCCGCCAGATCAAGCATGTAGAGTACATTGGTGTAGCAAAGCTCGTGCGTGATGGAAAAGCTCAGGCAGTGCATGCTGGCGAGCGGGGTATCTGATTCCAGCGTGGCAAGGGGGGTATTGTGGGCGCGCAGAATCTCGGCAGCCTCTTTTTCGGGCGCCATAACGCGTTCTGCCCACCAGCCCGGCTCACTGTTGACGATATTGTAAAGAATTTTTTGCCCAAGGTAGGACATGCCCACATCATAAGTATCAGGAAAGGCCAGGGCCACGCGCAAACGCACATCTTCGGGGTTTTTACGGCAGGCGTTGTCCTCGATGCCCGCATAACGGCTTGGTTTGGGCAATAGGGGCAGCAGTGAGCGCATGTCTATCCTTGTGTGGGTTGGAGAAAAGGCGATGGGTGCAAAAAGGGCGGCGCAAAACGCCGCCCCCGAAAGTAGCAGAAAAACCGAAACATCATACTGTTATCCCGCGCATGCCGCCGCCAATGGCAGGCCAGCATTACAAACGGGCTATCTGCAATGGTTTTTCAGATGTTACTTGATAAGGCCGCTGCCGGAACCGCTGAAAGGTTCGGAGCTGAACTGCATTCTGCCAAGGCCGCCGGCCACTGTCAGATTGGTGCAAGCTTCGATGTACTTGTCCTGCAGTTCCTGGGGGGTGTTGGCATAGCGATAGAGGAAATTTTTGCCCTCAATGCTGCCGGTAAAGTCAGGTTCAAAAGGATAGCCGTAGGGCAGCATCATCATCTGCACACCCTGCTGGGTGGGGACGGTCTGAAGGGTGGCAACCTCGTTCAGGCAATCCTTTTCGGCGTCATACTTGCCAATGATCAGTTCGCCCGTCACCAGCTTCATCAAACGGATATCATAAGCCATGCTCAACTCCTCGGTAGTCGTTGGTTTTACCTAGGCACTGGTGGAGCGCATGTCAAGGTATTTTATGTTGCCATCGGTCATGAAATGACTACAGTACAGCTATGCAAAATTTTGACGCTATACAAAACATGCCACCCAGAGTTGTGGCTAAGTTGCTGGAACCTGTGTTGGGTCATACCTTTGCAAGACCAGAGCTTCTAGATCTTGCCCTGACGCACAGTTCGTGGGCCAATGAATGCGGTACAGGGCAGAACCATAACGAACGGCTTGAATTTCTCGGTGATGCGGTACTTGAACTTTGTGTTTCTGCCCAGCTTTACAGCCGTTTTCCCGACGCGCGCGAGGGCGAGCTGACCAAGATGCGGGCGCACCTGGTGAGCACGGTGAGTCTGGCAGAACGGGCCAGAAAGATCGGGCTTGATACCATGCTGAAGCTTGGCAGGGGCGAGGAAAGTCAGGGAGGGCGCACACGTGACGGTGTGCTGAGCGACGCCTTTGAGGCAATGCTGGCGGCTGTATACGAAGACGGCGGTTTTGCAGCGGCGCAGGCAGTTGTGGCCCGGCTTTTTGCCGACCGGTGGCCCACTGCGGCAACAAAAACCATGCCCAAGGATTACAAAACCAGACTTCAGGAAGCCTCGCAGCAACGGTTTGGCGAAGCCCCGCTCTATACCCGGCTGGGCAGCCGCGGACCAGAGCACGCAAAGGTTTTTGAGATAGGGCTGAAACTGCCCGACGGAACAGAATTTGTGGCTACCGGCAGCAGCTGCAAAAAGGCGGAACAAAATGCCGCCCAGCAGGCGCTTGCCATACTTGACGAAACCAGACTCACCAAAAATAGCTGACACATTCCCCAACATGCCAGCGCCAAGCGGGCATGTTCGGGAATGTCCCGGTGCCGGGGCCCCCCCCCCCCCCCCCCCCACCTCCCATCTTTGGTCCACCACAGCCTAGTTTATGATGGCCTAACCGCCGATAAGCTTCATGGCCATCTGCGGCAGAGAGTTGGCCTGCGAAAGCATGGCCACCGCCGACTGTGTCAAAATCTGTTCACGCACGAACTGCGTCATTTCTGCGGCCACGTCCACGTCCGAAATACGGGATTCAGCAGCCTGGAGATTTTCAGCCTGAGTGTTCAGGTTGGTGATGGTGTTTTCCAGGCGGTTTTGCATGGCACCAAGGTGAGCGCGGATTTTGTCCTTGGAAACAATGGCCTGGGTGATGGCCTCAAGGGACTTCTGCGCTGCATCCTGAGTGGAAACCGTGCCGCCTTCGCGCATGGCACCTGTGGAGTCGAGGGCCTGGTTGCCTACGCCCAGAGACGATGCCGTGGTGCTGCCGATGGTGATGTAATAGTAGTCTTCGGCAGAGTCGTTGCCCGTACCAAAGTGCACCTTCAGCTTGCCGGTAGAGGTCATGCCGCTACCGTCGTGGGTGCTGGACGAAAGTGTGCCGTTCAGCAGGTGAATGCCGTTAAAGTCGGTGGCGGTTGCGATTCGGGTAATTTCCGAGGCCATGGCCTGATATTCGGATTCGATCATCAGGCGCTGGGTGGAATCATACGTGCCGGTGGCCGCCTGTTCCGCCAGTTCCTTCATACGGGTGAGCTTTTCGTCAATGATGCCCAACGCGCCGTCGGCGGTCTGGATCATTGAGATGGCGTCGTTTGCATTACGTGCACCCTGATGCAGGGTGGTAATGTCGGCGCGCTGCAGTTCACGAATTGCCAAGCCAGCTGCATCGTCGGCGGCGCTGTTTACGCGAAGGCCCGACGACAGGCGCTGCGTTGATTTACCCAGAGCCGAATAGTGTGCATTTAAATTTCTGGCCGTGTTGGCGGCCATCATATTATGGTTAATGACCAAAGACATGGGACACCTCCTGGTGGTTACTAAGCTGTACTCGCCAAGATGCAATCCATGTGCCAATAAAAAAAGATTAAATAAATCATGTAGTTGAAAATATGGCTGGAGAGAGGGAAAATTTTGCCTGCGGGAAAGAGGAATTTTTGACAGTATATCGGGGTGTTCGTCACCTCAACAAAGTGTGTGTTTTGGCAAGCTGTAACGCCTGCTGATTCGCAATTCCGGTTTGGTTCAGGAAGGCGGGGTTTTCGGTGGGGCAGGGCGAAGGTGGTCTGTATGGCAGCAATCCACGGATTGGCTCAATGGAGGCATGTTTGCTGGGCAGAATGTCAACCATTATAATGATCACAATGGGCAGATAGGCCATATTCTGGATGGATGCCCCGTGTTTCATGCCACCTTGTCACAATACCCACAGCCATGAAGCAGGCAGAAGATAAAGCAAAGCCCCGGTCTGACTCTCCACCAGGAAGAAACCAGACCGGGGCTTGATAATATGTGGGGAACTGGCTAGTGCGGAATGATATTGGCCAGAAAGTCCTTGGCGCGCTGGGTGGCGGGATTGTCGAAGAACTTGTCCTTGGGAGAGTCTTCAAGAATGGAGCCGCTCTCCATAAACAGAACCCTGTTGGCCACCTTGCGGGCAAAGCCCATTTCGTGGGTAACAACCATCATGGTCATGCCCTCGTAGGCCAGCTCAACCATGACGTCCAGCACTTCGTTGATCATTTCGGGGTCAAGGGCAGAAGTGGGTTCGTCAAACAGCATGGCAACAGGGTCCATGCACAGGGCGCGGGCAATGGCCACGCGTTGTTGCTGGCCGCCCGAAAGCTGTGAGGGGTATTTGTCCGTCTGCGGTTCAAGGCCAACGCGCTTGAGCAGCATAAGGCCCTTATCCATGGCTTCGTCACGGCTGCGCTTGAGTACCTTTTCCTGAGCAAGCACAAGGTTGTGAATGATGCTCAGGTGCGGAAAAAGCTCAAAATGCTGAAAAACCATGCCCACATGGCTGCGCAGGCGGGCGAGATTGGTTTTTTTGCTGGTTACTTCAATGCCGTTCACAAAAATCTGACCAGACTGTACAGGCTCAAGGCCGTTCACAGTTTTGATAAGTGTGGACTTTCCCGAACCGGAAGGGCCGCACACCACCACAACCTCGCCCTTGTGTATGCGCGTGCTGCAGTGGCTCAGCACGTTGAAGTCACCGTACCACTTGGATACGTTTTCCAGAATAATCATGGCTTCATCGGTGGGATTGATCATAGCTTGAGTCTCTTTTTTACCATGGTTACGGTGGCTGACACACAGAAGCAAACTATAAAATAGCCCGATCCTGCAAGCAGCACCATATCAATTTCGTAGCCAGTCGTTTTGCCAATGTTTGAAGCGGTGCGGAAGAAATCCGCCAGGCCGATGATATAGACCAGAGCAGTATCCTGAAAAAGAATCATGCCCTGGGTCATCAGCAGGGGAGTCATAACGCGGAACGCCTGGGGCAGAATGACGTAGGTGAGCGTTTGCGACTTGGTCATACCAAGCGCAAGAGCAGCGGAATACTGCCCACTGGAAACGCTGCGCATGCCCGCACGTACAATTTCTGCATAGTAGGCCGCCTCAAAGGCGGTAAAGGCCACAATGGCAGAAACAAGGCGTATGTCTGTTTGCGGCGAAAGGTTGAAAAACGAGCTCAGAAACTGCGGCACGATAAGGTAGAACCACAGCAGCACCATCACAAGGGGGATGGAGCGGAAGCAGTTGACATACGCGGCTGAAAGCCAGCGCATGGGGGCATACACAGAGATGCGCGCCACAGCCAGTAGCGTGCCCAGCACCATGCCCAGCGCAATGGCCGTGATGGTGATCTTGAACGTAACCAAGGCCCCCTGACCAAGCAGGGGCAGGCTCTGCTGAATCATGCTCCAGTCAAAGCTAAACATTTTTGCCTCCCGTGCTCGTGGAGGGCAAACGCATCTTGTTCTCCAGCAGTTTCATGGAACGCATCACCACAAAGTTCAGCAGCGCGTAGGCAAGGGTAACTGCGATAAATGATTCGTAGGCGTAGCCCGAAAATTCGAGCAGGCGGTTGGCCTGGGCTGTCAGTTCTATGAGGCCTACGGTAGACGCAACTGCCGAGTTCTTGACCATGTTGAGCATTTCAGAGGTCAGCGGCGGAATAATGATGCGGTAGGCATTGGGCAAAAGCACGTGTCGGTAAGTCTGCGGAAGGGTAAGGCCAAGGGCCAGGGCCGCATAGCGCTGACCGTGCGAAAGCGCCTGAATGCCGGATCTGACCTGTTCACAGACGCGCGCACCTGTAAAGAAACCCAGCGCGCATACAGATATGATAAAAAACTGGATGTTGGGGTTCAGCTCTGCTTTAAACCACACGCTGGCCTTGTAGGGCAAAAGGTCGGGCGCGGCGAGATACCAGATAAAAAACTGAACAATAAGCGGTATGTTACGAAAAATGGTCACATAGGTTGCGCCGATGGTACTGAGAATCTTGTTGGGCAGCGTGCGCAAAATGCCAAATAGTGAGCCCAGAACAAAAGCCAGAATCCAGGCGCAGACAGACAGGGCCACTGTTGTCAAAAAGCCATCCACCAGCCAGCTGAAGTAGGTGACGTTTCCAAACGGCGCCTGTTCAAAAAATATGCCCCAGTTCCAGTTAGCCTGCATTCGTTGGTTCCATCCCTGTGTAATAAACGTATATCATGTGTAGCGGGCTTAACCGCATGTTCTGGCGCGCTGCGTACAGCGCGCCAGAACACACCAACATCAGTTCAGGGCCTTGTCGTTGGGGGCCTTGAAGAGAGCCTTCATTTCGTTGGACATCTCAAAGCTCATGTTCATGTTCTTGGGCGGAATGGGCTGCATGAACCAGCGGTTGAAAGACTTTTCAGCGTTGCCGTTACCCTGCTCCTCGGCAATGGTGGCGTCAACAAGCTTCTTGAACTGGGCATCACCCTTGCGCACCATGCAGCCGTAAGCTTCAAAGCTCTGGGGCGTGCCAACAATGACCCAGTCGGCAGGCTTTTTGGCCTTGGCGCGTTCGCCGGCGAGCAGTGCGTCATCCATAAAGAAGGCAACAGCGCGACCAGATTCCACGGTGCGGAAAGCGTCGCCGTGGTCTTTCACGCTGATGATGTTAACGGCAAGACCCTTCTCGTCGTTCATCTTGTTCAGCAGCTTTTCAGAGGTCGTACCGGCGGTAACGGCCACGTTCTTGCCCTTCAGGTCGTCAAAGTCCTTGATGCCGGAGTCTTTGTTGACCAGCAGGCGGGTGCCGATGATGAAAAAGGTGTTGGAGAAGTCAACCTGCTGCTGACGTTCGAGGTTGTTGGTGGTCGAACCACATTCAAAGTCAAACGTGCCATTCTGGAGCAGGGGAATGCGGTTCTGCGAGGTGATGGGCACGTAGCGAACCTGAAGGTTGGGCATGTTCAGCTGCTTTTTGACGGCATCAACAATCTTGTTGGAGTAGTCCTGAGCATAGCCAATGACGTTCTGCTGAAGGTCATAGTAGGAAAAAGGCACGGAAGATTCACGGTGACCCACTACAATCACGCCGGTTTGCTTGATTTTCTGCAAGGTTCCGGTGAGTTCTTCTGCCTGAACCTGACCGCCCTGGGCAGAGGTCAGAAGAAGCAGCGCCGCCAAAGCGGACAAAATGGATTTCTTCAGCGCCATGGTTTCCTCCTGGAATGGCATTTACGGAAGGCGACGCCATTGTTGCCAAACAAGCGCGCCGCTCAAGGAAAGGTTCAGCAAAAACATTGGCCATAACCATAGATTGTATGCATCAACACATACCATTCTGATGGGTGAATGCCACACACCTGGCGGGCATTCAGGCAACCAGCTTTTCCCGGTTCTCCTGCCAGAGTATAATGGCTGCTCAGATGGTCTAGCCAGTCAGGCAGCCAAACACGCCGTGTGCGCAAGCGACAAGCGCACGCCGAATCACGCCACTGTAAACGATAAGACATCAATCAGCAAAGAAAAATACTGTAAAGCCATTCGAGCTGTCAGGCAGCCCATGGCCTGTCGCTGATTGGTGCCTCGGGGGGAAGGCGCCTCTGCACAGTGCGAGAGTGCAGGAACCACAAGCAGTTATGTGGCGGCGAAATACATGCAGCAGAATTTTCGCTAAAATACCTCGTCATAATTATAAATCTTGGGCGTGGTGTCAATAAGCTGCTGGTTGTGCATGGGCTGTGAGCAATTGGCTGCCAGGTGACAGGGACGTGACAATGTTATTTTTTTCCAAAATTGTGCCATTGGTTCAGCTTGTTTTGTCCGATAAACAATAATATGATTAAAAAAGTTGGTAATGTCGTTTTTCCACCAGTTTCTCGACTCACTGGGCCAGTTTTTTTAAGGATGGGTTTATGGTCTTTGTCTCCCACGTTATTGCTGCGATTTTGCTGATTTCTTTGGCTGTTGCAGGAAAAATTGACGGATTCTGGTGGTTGGTTTGGGCGGGCGTGGCTGTTTGCCTGGCTGTTGATGCTGTGGTGTGGCTGCGCACCTTCACGGCTGCAAGGCTCATGCGCCGGCAGTTGCTGCAGGCCACCGGCGCTGCCGGTACTGACAGTGCTTCTGGCAACGCTGAAATGTTTGCCCAGTGCCTTGACCGCATGGGCAGGGCAGAGAAGCTTCTTGAGGCCGAAAAGCGACACAGCGCCGATCTGGAAGCTGGCGGCGCGCAGCTGCAAAGCAGCCTGCAGGCAGCGCAGGCAGAAAATACCGCCTTGCTGGAAAAATTCGAGCGCGGCGATGCTGTTTTGCACAAGGCACATACCGTATGCGCCAAACTTTCTGGCGAGGCCCAAAATCTTGCTACGCTCGTTTCAGAAGTAAACCAGGGTGTTGCCGTGCAACGCGACCGGTTGAACGAAACCGGTGGGGCCATGGATACCGTGTCGCAGGGTGCGCAGGAATCCTCCATGCGTGTGCGCGAGCTTTCTGAAAACGCGCAAACCGCCAGCGCCAGCGCCTCGGCCAGCAAGCAGGAAGTGGACGGGGCTGTTGAATCCATTGAGAAACTTAAAAACACCATTGTGCTTCTTAAGGAAGCCATGGCTGGTCTTGGTGAAAAAGCCAGCAATATCGGCAAGGTGATGGCTGTTATCAACGAGGTGGCCGATCAGACCAACCTGTTGGCCCTCAATGCCGCCATTGAGGCCGCCCGCGCGGGCGAGGCCGGTCGCGGTTTTGCAGTGGTGGCCGACGAGGTGCGTAAACTGGCAGAAAAAACCATGGGTGCCACCCGTGAAGTTGAAGATGCCGTTAAAGCCATACAGCAGGAAATCCGGCGCAATGCCGAAACCGTTGAGGTCGCGGCCCGGTTGAGCGTTGAGGGGGCCAGTTCTGCCTCGCTGGCGGGCAGCCGCCTTGGAGAAATACTCGAGGCCATGTCCGGCACGGCGCAGCACCTGAATGCCGTGGCCACAACGGCTGGCCTGCAGTCAGACAATATTGAAGACGCCAACAAGGCGCTGGATGAAATACGCGTTGTGGCAGAGCAGACATCCGGCAACATGCAGGTGTTTACCGCCGCGTTGCTGACCTTCCAGGGTGGTATGGAAGAACTGGATATGATTGTTAACGCCATGGTCAGTGGCGATTACGAGCGGGCAGCTTCAAACAAGTTTGTGCAGTGGACGTCGAGCATGGATCTGGGAATAGGCGAAATTGATCGCCAGCACCGCATGCTTGTGGACTACATCAACGACCTGCACAGTGCCATGTCCAACCACCGCAGTGCGCGTGAGCTGCTCGAGATTCTGCACAAGCTGCGCGACTATACCAGTACGCACTTCAGGGACGAAGAAAAGCATTTTGTGCATTCAGATTACCCCTCGGTCAAGGACCACCTGCAGATTCACAGAGAATTTGAGGCCAAGGTGGATGAAGTAGAGCGGGGCATAAAGGAAGGCACAGTTACCTTGAGCATGGATTTACTGTCGTTTCTTAAAGACTGGCTGGTAAAGCACATCATGGGCATGGATGCCCAGTACGTGCCCTATGTCAAAAAAAGCACCAAGGTCTCCGTCATGTCTCAGGGCAAAGTGCGCTGACAGCGTCACGCCGGGCACATCCGATTAATGCCCGTTGCACCGTAAGTGTCTGACAACGCTGACCGGTGTGACGGGCCTTTGTTTACAATGGGGCTGGCATTGCATATTTCATTGCAGAATACAAAAAAAGTATTCATATTAACCACTGACTGAACCAAACGATCCGTTTTGCAAGCCTTAGCAGTATGTCTTTGCTTTTTTTTGCGCTGCTGAGGGCGAGCGCTGCTACTGGACAAAAGTGCCGTAAATTGGGTGCGACCAGCGGAGAAATAATGTTTATTCAGTGTCTGGCAGTAAACAAGCGCTTCTCTTGCCTGACCGGCGTGCTGGTCTGTCTGTTTTTGCTGGCACAGTCAGGCCCTGCATCTGCTTTTGACACTGTTGCCATGCCACACGATACAGTGACGCTCACCGCAGCAGAGCGTGCCTACATAAATGAACACAAATCAGTAACACTCTGCGTTGATCCCGACTGGGTTCCCTATGAGCGCATCGATGCAAGTGGCAAGCATGTGGGCATTGCCGCCGACCTTTTGGCGCTGGTTTCTGCCAGAACAGGCATTGAATTCGAGCTTGTGCCAACCCGCGACTGGAATGAAAGCCTCGAGTTCTCCAGGTCAGGCCGGTGCAAGGTTCTGAGCTTTTTGAACCAAACCTCCGAACGCAGCGAATGGCTTATTTTCACCACGCCCCTGTTCAGCGATCCCAACGTATTTATCACGCGTGAAGAGCATCCCTTTATTTCCGACCCAGCCACGCTCGAAAACGAATCCATTGTGTTTCCTGAGGGTACGGCCATGGAGGGTATGATAAGGGAACGCTACCCCAACCTTGAAATCAAGCTTGTCAATTCAGAAGATGAAGCTCTGGATATGGTTTCTGCCAGGCGCAGTTCCATGACCATGCGTTCGCTGATTGTGGCTGCCTACACCATTCGCAAAAACGGTCTGTTCAATCTGAAGATTGCAGGTCAGCTGCCCATGTACATTAACCACCTGCGTATTGGCGTGAAAAAAGGTGATGGGGTGCTGCGCAACATACTTGATAAGGGCGTGCAGTCCATAACGCCTCAGGAAAAGGGGCGGGTGGTCAACCAGCATGTGACCATCAATGTGCAGACCATGGTGGACCCCCGTTGGCTGTTTATGGGGGGTGGCCTGGCGGTAACGATTGCAGCTCTCTGGGGCTACTGGACATACCGTCTCCGCAAGCTCAATGCCGCCCTCCTGCACCTTTCCAATACCGATAGCCTCACTGGCCTTGCCAACAGGCAAAAACTGTCTGCCTGCATGGCTGAGACCATGATACGTTCGTACCAGCATGATCTGCCGTTTTCTGTGATGCTGTTTGATCTGGACAATTTTAAAAGGGTCAATGACACATTCGGGCACCTTGCTGGCGATGCCGTGCTGCAGGCTTTGAATTCCATTGCGTCAAATGCACTGCGTCCGCAGGATACGCCGGGCCGCTGGGGCGGCGAGGAATTCCTTGTTCTTTTGCCTGAAACAGCTGCTGGCGAGGCGACAACGCTGGCCGAAATCCTGCGCAAAGGTGTGGGCGAGTATGAATTTTCCGATGGCCTGCACTGTACGATCAGTATTGGCGTGGCACAAATGCGCTCTGATGATACGCCTGATACCCTGATTCATCGGGCAGATACTGCATTGTACCGTGCAAAAAAAGAGGGGAAAAACAGGGTTGTGCTGGGGTAGAACCTACAGTTGGCTCTTATCATATTGTCGATAAACTGTTTGCGTACTCATACTGTTTACGCCAACGCTTGCCTCTATTCATGTTTTGAGCTAATTTTATATAATGAAATCAGGGTATATAAGATTTACTTAAATTACCCATAGGTTTTTTATCCTGTTTGGCAGCTCCATGGTTTGCCGCATCAATGTGTTTTAGCTTTTGTTGCATCCCTTGTGTTTCAAGCATTCTGATGCTGCGGGGTTTATATGCCAGAGGCCCAACCACACATTCGCTTGCAACCCCCCATCAATTTCCCTTCATGGGTTCAGTCTTACAAGCCCTTGTGGGTCATTGCCCTCATTGACCTGTTTGTGCTTGGAATCATTTTTTTCGCCCTGGCGGAAAGCCGCCACCGAGATTTTGAAACAGCCATCAACACTCTTGAAAGTGTTTCTCGCTCCATGGACGACATCCTCTCGTGGAGATTCGAAAAAATACATCTTGCCCTGCTCAGCACTGTTGATGAGGTCGAGAAACAGTCTCGCCAAGACAACATAAGCTGGGACGGCATGGAGAAATTTGGCCGTACACTGGACGACAGGTTGCCCGACAGCCTCGGTTTTTTGGTCACAGACAGTCTGGGGCGGGTTATCTACGCCTCGCCGCGTGCGCTTTCTGGCGACATCTCTGTTGCCAACGACGACCATTTTGTTCAGCTGCGTAATAATCCTTCGCTTGGGCTCTCCATCTCCAAACCATTCTACGGGCATGCCTGGCCTCACCCAATTATTGTTCTCTCCATGCGTTATACGCAGCCCAGCGGTGAATTTGGCGGCATAATTGCCTGTGCGGTATCCATAAACATGTTTTCTGCCGTACTGGGAGCTGTAGAAATCGCCAGCCCTTCTGCCGTAGCCACGCTGTGGGACAAGAGGCTCGGCCTGATAACGCAGTACCCGGCGGGGCAGTTTTATCTCGACGTAAAGCCTTCCCCGCAATTACGCAAACTCATCATGCAGGATGCCCCGCCCACTATCTATCACCATAACAGAACTGATTTTAATAATAAAAACAGAATTGCATTTTTTCGCAAACTCAGCCAGTGGCCCCTGTATCTTTCTGTAGGCGTATTTGAGCAGGACGTACTGGTAAAGTGGCGTCAGGAAGTGGTGTCTCTGGGTGTTTTGGGGCTGGTGTTCGCATTTATTTCCTTTTGGGGTGGCATTGCCTACACGCGGAATGTCCGTGCCCTTGCAGTGGGCGAAAAGCGCTATAAGGGGCTTTTCAACCATATGCAGGCTGGTCTGGCCCTGTTTGAGCCGGTGTTTCTGCATACGGGGGCCATCTGCGACTTCAGGTACGTCGAAGTCAACAAGGCCTACTGCACCATCTTCAGGTCAAATCAGGAAGACATTGTTGGAAAAACCCTGCTGCACAGAATAGCAGGCAAAACCAACAACCCCTCAAAATGGCTCAACCATCTCATAACTACGATTGAGACCGGCGAGCCTGCCCACTTTGATTTTTTTCTTGAAGGCAGCAATCTCTGGATAGATGTGGTGGCCTATCGGTCAGAAGCTGGCAAAATTGCCATCCTGTGCATAGACGTGAGCGAAAGCAAGTTTGCACAGGCCCGCGCCACCCGCGTTTCGCAAATGTACGCGGCGCTGAGCAGGTGCAATCAGGCCATTGTGCGCTGCACCACGCGCGAAGAGCTGTTTGCCGACATCTGCCGCGCCGCAGTGGAAGCTGGGGGCATGAAGGGTGCCTGGATAGGCCTTGTAGACAAGCAGACAAGCAATGTGAATCCGGTAAGTTCGTTTGGGCTCAATGACAATGATCTGCGTACGCTAAAGGTTTCTGTCAAGGAATTTGACCCCTTTGGCTCTGGTCCCACCGGTTGCGCCATCAGAAACAACGAGCCCATCTGGTCAAACAATTCCACCTCTGACCCTCGCCTTGTGCCCTGGTGGCAGCTGGTGCAGAAGACTGGCTTTCTTTCTGTGGGTGCGTTGCCGCTGCGGCAGCGGGGAGAGGTGGTGGGCAACCTTACCCTCTATTCCATGGAAGTGGGAGCCTTTGATGATGACGTGCGTGATCTGTTGGGAGAAATGGCCTCCAACGTGAGTTTCGCGCTCGACAATCTGGCCTGGGACGAAGAGCGACGCTGTAACGAGGCCAGAATAAACGAACTTGCCTTTTATGATCAGCTGACCGGTCTTGCCAACCGTCCCCTGCTCACAGAACGCATAAGGCTGGCAGTTGCAGCGGCACAGCACAGCAATCAGTATAATGCCCTGCTGTTCATTGACCTGGACAGTTTCAAGACCATCAACGACACGTTGGGGCACGACCAGGGCGACTTTCTGTTGCAACAGGTCGGCCATCGTCTGCAAGCCCTTGTGCAGCCAGAAGACACCGTGGCCCGTTTTGGCGGCGATGAATTTGTGCTTTTGCTGCAGGGCATTTCTGACAGCCGCGATGAAGCGATCAAGAAGGTTGCCCTTATCAGTCGCAAGGTGCTGAGCACAATACGCTCACCAATCGTCATAAATGGTGTCACCTGCCATTGTACTGCCAGTGTGGGTGTTGCGCTGTTTGGTTCGCGCGGCATTACGCCCGAGGAACTGCTCAAACAGGCCGACCTTGCCATGTACCAGGCCAAGGATGCGGGCAGAAATACCGTGCGTTTTTTTGACCCGCAGATGCAGCAGGCTGTGCTGGAGCGCATTATCCTTGAGCGCGAGCTTGAAGAGGCCATCGGGCTTGAGCAGTTTGTGCTGTATTATCAGCCGCTGATAGACATAGACGATAAAATCACAGGCGCCGAGGCGCTGATCCGCTGGCAACACCCCAAGCGGGGTCTGCTGCCGCCTGGCGAATTCATTCCGGTTGCTGAAGAAAACGGCATGATCACGCGCATTGGCCTGTGGGTGTTGCGTGAGGCATGCAGCCAGTTGGCAAAATGGGCGGAGATTCCCGAATTGGCCGGGCTGACTGTTTCCATTAACGTGAGTGCCAGGCAGTTCCGCGAGGGCGGCTTTGTGCGCGAGGTTACCTCGGCGGTGCGGCAGGCGGGCATTGACCCTGGCCTGCTCAAGCTTGAGCTGACCGAAAGCCAGCTTGCTGTAAGTATGCAGGAAATCATTTCTTCCATGGTGGAACTGAGTAATCTGGGGCTGCGTTTTTCGCTGGACGATTTTGGTACAGGGTATTCGTCCATGGCCTACCTCAAGCTTTTGCCGCTGGATCAGCTGAAGATCGACAAGTCATTTATTCGCGATCTGCTCGCTGATCCCAACGATGCCGCTATTGCCAGCATTATCATTGCACTTTCGCAAAGCCTTGGTCTTAGCGCAGTGGCAGAAGGCGTGGAAACCAGCGAACAGAAAAGAGCTCTGATAAATATGGGCTGCACCCTGTTTCAGGGGTATCTGTTCAGCATGCCGCTTCCGGTACAGGATTTTGAGGGGTATGCGGCAAATATGACAAATACTGCCAATGCCGAAACACAGGACTAGATAGGGCAACAGATGACAGGCCACAAAAAAGGGCGGGGTAAACCCGCCCTTCATCATTTATCAGCCTGCGCGCTAGATGTTGCTGCCATCGAGCTGCTGCCATTTGCCAAGGTAGCTCAAGATATGTTGGCAGATTGCCGCCTGTTCTTCCTTGCCTTGACCGGTAATACTGATGGGGTTGGCAAAATTATAGCGTACAGTCATGCCCACTCTGACCGGCCCAAGTTCCTTGATTTTGTTGCCCTGACCCCAGGCGTCTGTCTTGAGCGCCAGCGGCACTATGGGAACACCGGCCTTTTTGGCCAGCTTGACCCCGATGGAGTTGAACATCTGTGGGTTAAACTCGCGCGAGCGGGTATGCTGCGGAAACACGATGATGGAAATGCCCTTTTTCAGCCGTTCCAGCCCGCCTTCAAGCACGGCGGTGAGGTCTTCGCGCGGGTTAGTGCGACCAACCACAATGGGGTTGCGCGAGCACATTACCGGTCCAAAGAGCGGCATGGTGGTAAGGCTCTTTTTGACCACAAAGGTCACGGGGCGGCGGGGGCGAATCATGGCTGGCAGCATGAATGTTTCAAGAGTGCTCATGTGGTTGGCAACAAACAGGCAGGGGCCGTCTACCGATTCTATGGCGTTCATGCCTTCAATCTCGATGGGGCAGCCCATGCGTTCAATGAGGTCAGCAACCCATGCGCTGGCATAAACCCATGCGGCATCGTCGCACAGCCCCTTGGAAGCCCTGGCGCAAAGCCAGCGCACCGGACCAAGAAACAACCGGCTGTAAAAGCTGAGCGAGGGCATCATGCGGCTGAAAAAGCCCGCACTGGCATGTTGGCTGCTGTATGTGTCGCCCGTAAGAAACTTGGCTTCAAATGCGCCGTCAACAAAGGGGTTCATGCCTATTCTTCCGTTTTTTTGATTTTGTGCAGTTTGCGCCACCACTGGCTGAGCCGCGGTTCATCACCGTTGTCACGCGGCTGATAGAACCTTCTGCCTTCCAGTTCCTGCGGCAGATACGATTGCTCAATCCACGATTCGGGGTAATTGTGCGGATACTTGTATTCCTTGCCGTAACCCCACTCTTTTTGCAGCTGGGTAGAGGGGTTGCGCAGATGCAGGGGCACGGGCCGTGCGCCGTTGAGCTTAACTTCACGCGCTGCATTAAGGTAGGCTGCGTAGGCCGTGTTGCTCTTTTTGGCCATGGCCAGATAGGTAACGGTTTCTGCCAGCGGAATAAAACCTTCCGGCATGCCCACAAATTCTACCGCCTGCTGGCAGGCCACTGCCAGTCCCAATGCGTTGGGGTCGGCCAGGCCCACATCTTCAGAGGCAGAGAGTATCAGCCTGCGGCATACAAAGCGCGGGTCTTCGCCCCCTTCAAGCAGGCAGGCAAGATAGTACAGCGCCGCATCCACATCGCTGCCGCGTATGGATTTGATGAGGGCCGAGGCAAGCTCGTAATGGTTGTCGCCGTCCTTGTCGTGCCTGATAAGTATTTCGGGCAAGGCAGCCTTGATGTGTTCAAGGTCGCGTCTGTCTTCTGGCAGGGCGCCCACATACTCCACAAGATTGAGCAGTGTGCGGGCGTCACCGTGCGATACGCCTGCCAGCAGGTCGGCCACGTCGTCGGGCATCTGCAATTGCAGGTCGCCTGCGCCACGTCGGGCCAGCTCCATCAGCTCGGGGCGGCCAAGGGGCCGCAACCGCAGCACATGCAGGCGCGAGAGCAACTGGCGCGTTACACTGAACGAAGGATTTTCGGTGGTTGTGGCAAGCAGGGTGAGCTCGCCCGATTCCACCAGAGGCAAAAAAAAGTCCTGCTGGGCCTTTGAAAAGCGGTGCAGTTCGTCCAGCACCAGAATTTCCACTCCGGTAAGCGATCGCCGCAAATGCTGCAAACCGGCCTCTGGCGCGCTGAGTCGCAGATAGGGCCTGCCGCTGGATTTGGCAAGCAGCAGGGCAAGGGTTGATTTGCCGCAACCGGGTGGGCCAAATAGGAGCAGACTGGGCAACCGCCCGGATTTCATTATTGAGCGAAGGCGGTCGCCCAGGTGGCTCTGCCCCAGAAAGAGCGCAAGATCATCCGGGCGCATGCGCTCCGGTAGCGGTTTGCTTACAGTCACTTTCCTGCCCCTGCGGTGGCATCTGCCTTGCCCGAGAGCTGCGACGCCCACCAGTGGATGCCAAGGCAGAGCGTGGCGGCGGTTTCGCAACGCAGCACGCGTGCGCCGAGGCTGACAGGGGTAAACCTGGCATTGTTCAGAGCTGTCAGCTCGCGCTGTGAAAAGCCTCCCTCTGGCCCCACCACATAAACGCTAAGGCCGGGCTGCCCCGCCAGCTCGGGGGTAAGCATGTGCACGCCATCCTGCAGTTCCCACGGCAGAATGCGGTGGTCGGCAGCGTGCGAAAGATGGATAAGCTGGTCAACTCCGCCGGAAAGGGCGCGCACCTCTGGCAGCCATGGGTTGCCGCTCTGTTTTGCGCCAGCAATCATCTGACCAAGGCAGGCTTCTTCCGCAGCGGCAGAAAGTTTGCCCTGGCTATGGTCGCCCTGCCACAGCCACACGCCGTGCGCGCCAAGTTCAACGGCCTTTTCCATAAAAAAACCGCGCCGCACGGCCTTGCTGTAGGCCAGCGCCACCACGGCCCGCGAGTGCGGGGCAGGGGTGAGGGTTTCAGAAACGCGCTCGAGCTGCACGTTTTTTTTGCCGACCTTGCGCACCACAAAAATTCCCGACCGACCCCTGCCGTCCAGCAGGCCTACCTCTGTGCCGGGCTCAGCCCGCAGAACCTGACCGAGGTGGCGGGCTTCCTGCCCTTCAAGACGGGCCGTCTCTCCCCAGAATTCAGGGGGCAGATAAAAAAACGGTACGCTCATGATCCCACATTTTCCTTGCTGCTGCTGCGCGCCTTGCGCACAGCCTTGAACCCGTCCTGCAATGAAACAAGACGCCTGTAGTTTTTGCGAATTTCCTGCCCGGCCGGGGTAAGACTGTCTTCCGGCGGTTCCACATATTTGCGTTGCAGGTAGCTGTCGCGCAGGATTCTTTCCACACAGTCGATGACCGCGTCAACCAGACCGGGGAAAAAGCTGACGATTTCAAATTTCAGTTCGTTCAGCAGGTTAAGCGCCTCGCGAAACATCTGCTGGTAGGTGATGCGCGCGCCCTTAAAGGTACGCTGGCACAGGTCTTCGAGAATGCGCACGCGTCTGGCCTGCTGAATGTAGCTGAACCGCGTGCAGACCTCCTGATACAGCTCGCGCAGGTTTTCAAAGGCTTCGTCGTTGTCGGGCGAGAACAGGTAGTTGCTCAGCACCTTGCTGACGTTTGAGAAAAATTCGTCGCTGTAGCTGATCATGCGTCGCTGGTGCTTGGTCAGCCAGCTGTACAGGAACTTGAGGCGCTTTTCGTGGGTGCCGGTGTTTTCCACCACCTCGGTACGCTTGTAGATGATACGCCCCGTGTATTCGCCGCGCACAATGTCGTTGAGGCGCAGGAACATGTTGGAGGTATCCTTGATGATATTGAGCCCGGTGAGCGCCTTGCCCGTAATGGGGTGCAAAACCTCCTGTGCCACCACCGAGAGGGCGCGGTCCTGTCGCACGTTGCTGGGGTCAAAGGTGTGCTGCCGGTACTTGATGCGCAGAATGACCACCCGCCGCGGTTTGTCCAGAAAGAAACCGTCGCGGTCAATGATGCTCAGCACTTCGTCCTGATCGGCATCCACAGCCACCAGCGCAACCTTTTCAAGCAGGGGGTAGCGCGTGTTTTCGCCATTGGCCATGTAGGTGGTTATGGTTCTGTCTGTCTGCCCAAGCACGCGCAGCAAAAAGCGCTCGCCCATCTTGTGCAGCTTGCGGGCAAACAGGGCGCTTGAGGTGCGGCGTTCCGAAACAATGGGAAAGCCGTACAGCTCCATAAGGTACTGATACACAAACATGCGGTTGCGTTCATAAATATCGCTGTCGCCGTAGACAAACTTGCCTATGCGAATGCCAAAACGCTTGAGCTCGCTGTCGATATCAGAAGGAAACGAGGCAAAAATGCCTGCCAGATGAAACTGCCTGTCTGCGCCCCAGGCCAGCACGTGGGCTCTGTCCATGCTGAGCAGGTAGGGCATGAGCGACGGGTAGGTTTCGAGCAGCACCGTGTCGGTAGAGCGGAACTGCTGGCGAAAAATATCCTGGTGCACGCGCGGCAGCCGCGATGCCAGGGTTTGCAGATTCTGCACCATCACCTGGTTTTCGAGCGGGCAGCAGGCTCCGTCGCCCTCGGTGATGACAGGGTGCAGGTGGTCGAACTGGAAAATTTCCGAAAAATAGTCGAGCTGGCGCGCAAAGGCCACCATGGCAAAGCCGGGCAGCTCTTTGTACTCAAACATGTCGTTGTCAAAAGAGGGCAGCAGCTCGCGGGCTTCGACCAGGGGATAGTTTTTGTTTTCCTGATACGGCTTTACGAGGCACAGGCGAATATGCACGGCATCGAGCAGGTTTTTGAGCGCGTTCAGGTCGCTGACGGCGATGGAAGAGGACAGCTGCGTAGCGTCCTGCCAGGGCAGGCCGTCCTTGCTGAATACCTCTTGCCATTTGATCATCGGTTTTTTCCTTACGGTAATTTGTTATTTACTACCTGCTTTTTAGAAAATTTTCCAGTGCCAATGCGGCAGGTATCCGCGAAAGCGGCATCAACAGCGGCTGTTGCGGGTTTGAAAGCAGCGCCTGTCCTTGTTTTTGCCCATGCGCTGGGCATGCATCGGGCAACAGGCGGTGCAAAAGAAGTTGCGGCGGCGCATGCGCTTTGCTACAAGAAATGCGTTACCCAAGAGCCGTCACGCTGGTGGGCGGCCTCACCATCAACCCCATGTGCCCATGACCGCCAACTCTGTTGAAAAGCATATTCTGAGCATCGTTTGCAGCGTTTTTGACGCCTATTCTGTGGTTCTTTTTTTGCCGGATGAAGAAGGCGAGGCCCACCACCTTTCGGCGGCCTTCAGCCTGGGCGAAAAAATTGCCACCAACGCTTCGGTGCTGCCTGGCAAGGGCCTTGTAGGCTGGATCATCCGTAACCGACAGCCACTGCTTGTACCCAATTTTGATCAGCGCCAGAGCAACCTTGGCTATTACACCGGCGGTGAAGAAGCCAATATCAAGGCCTTTATGGGCTGCCCCGTACCCACGGGCGGTGCGCTGTGCGTTGACAGCAAGCGCCAGTACTCTTTTTCGGACAAAGACCACAAGATTCTGCAGATGTTTGCCGAGCTTATCTCGCGCCAGCAGGGTTCTGCTGGCCGCCAGGAGCTTGCGGGCGATATTCCGCGTTATTTTGCAGAGCTGTCAGTCATTCAGGACCTGCGTTTTCGCTACAAGCGCTGGCCGCAATTTTTGCAAAACTACCTGCGCATCATGGTTGAGGCCACCGGCTTTGACTACTGCGCCTTTGCCTCGGTGGACGAACCCGGCGAAACCTACTGCGTGGAGAGCGAGTCTGCCCGCCTGCTGCTGACTGGGGATGAGCCGCTTATTCTGCCCATGGGCAGCGGCATTACTGGTTGGGTTTTCCGCAACGACCAGCCTGTTATTGCAGAAGGCATAGAAGGCGCGCCCGCAGCCGTGCTGTTTGGCAAGCTGCCCGACATGCCCGATTTTCAGGCGGCCATCTGCATGCCGGTTATGGTCAACAAGAGCACGCGCGGCGTGCTCTGCCTTGCGCATACCAATCCCCGCCAGATAGACGAATCGCTGCGTAGCTTTGTGCGCCAGTCTGTTGACCATCTGGCCCTGTTTCTGGAAAATCTGTATCTCAAGATGCGGCTTAGGACCATGTTGCCCAGAGCGCGGGTACACAGTGAAGGTCCTCAGGCATATGACCCCGACACTGCGCCCGTGCCGCCTTCTTCAAAAGAATACTGAGTATGATGTTACGGCGTTTTTTCAGATTCTTGTCAAAAGACATTGCCATGGATCTTGGCACTGCCAACACCCTGCTTTACACCAGGGCGCATGGTATTGTGATCAACGAACCCTCGGTGGTGGCCATTGATACGCACAAGAATTCTGTTCTCGCCGTCGGGGCGTCCGCCAAGGAATACCTTGGTCGTACGCCCCAGCGCATCAAAGCCGTGCGCCCCATGAAAGACGGCGTTATCGCCGACTTTGACATCACCCGCGAAATGATCTCGTACTTTGTGCGCAAGGCCATCACCGGCATGCGTCTGGTCAAGCCCTCCATGGTCATCTGCATTCCTACGGGCATTACCCAGGTGGAAAAACGCGCGGTCATCGACTCGGCCATCATGGCGGGCGCGGCAGATGTTGCCATGGTCGAGGAACCCATGGCGGCGGCCATTGGCGCAGATTTGCCAATTCATGAGCCCTTGGGCAACCTGGTGCTCGATATTGGCGGCGGCACAAGCGAGGTGGCCATTATTACCATGGCAGGCATAGCCAATGCGCAGTCTGTGCGTGTGGCGGGTGATGCCATGAACATGGCGGTGCAGCGTTACATGCGCGATGTTTTTCGCATGGAAGTTGGCGACAACACGGCGGAAAATGTCAAAAAAATTCTTGGTTCGGCCATGCCCATGCCCAATGCGCCAGTGCTTGAGGTTTCGGGCAAGGATCTGGTGCGCGGAGCGCCCCGCGTGGTAAAGGTTACAGAGGGGCACGTGCGCGAGGCCCTGCGTGAGCCCGTGCTTGCCATACTGGGCGCGGTAATGCGCGCGCTGGAAAAAACGCCGCCCGAGCTGGCGGCCGATATTTACCGCAACGGCATGCTCATGGCGGGCGGCGGCTCGCTGCTCAAGGGGCTGGACCAGTTTATTGCCCGCGAGACGCGCCTCAAGGTCTTTGTGGACAAAGACCCGCTCACGACCGTGCTGCGCGGCACTGCGCGGGCCATGCTGGACAGGCAGCTGTACCACTCCGTTTTTATCAACTAGCCCTTTGCCCGTATTGTTCTTTTGCCGTCTGGCTGCGTTAAAAGTCTTTTTTGCTGTGGTCGGGTACCGTAAGCCTGCGTTTCCTTCGAAAAAAGGCTTGTCTGCCTTGCCAGAGAACAAAACTACAACATGTTTAGCCAGATGAAATGGTAACTCTTCGGTCACCCCACGGGCGTCTGCCAGCAGGGCGTGTCAATCCATCTTTCAGACCACTGCCCGCTGCGGGGTAACAGCCCTGCGGCATCTGCGCGTTGCGGGCATGCCGTTGCGCGCAAAGGAATAGCCATGTTTTCATCACAGAGCATCTTGCAAGACTGCATGGAAATTGTTCGCCAGAGCGGCGACATCATACGCGAGCACTGGGCCAAGCCCAGCAATGTGCGCCACAAGGGTCGCATTGATCTGGTCACCCAGACCGATCTGGCTGTGGAAGCCTTTTTGAAGGAAAAGCTTGCCGACCTCGTGCCCGGCGCGGTTTTTATGGCCGAGGAAAGCAGCCAGAGCGAGCGCGAGCCCGATGGCCTGTGCTGGATTATCGATCCGGTGGACGGCACGACCAACTTTGTGCACCGCATTCCGCAGGTGGCAACCTCGGTGGCGCTGTGGAACAAGGATCATGTGGAATTTGGCGTGGTCAACATTCCCATGATGAACGAGTGCTTCAGCGCCCAGCGCGGGCAGGGGGCCTTTCTGAACGGCAAGCCCATAGAGGTGAGCAAGGCCGAACCCATGGGCAATGCCCTTGTGGCCACGGGTTTTCCCTACGATTTTACGGGGCGGCTTGAAAGGATACTTGAGCGCCTTGCCATCATGCTGCCCAAGAGCCAGGGCATGCGGCGCATGGGTGCTGCTGCCGTGGATATGGCTTATGTGGCCTGCGGCAGGGTAGACATGTTTTATGAAGAAGGGCTTAAGCCGTGGGATTTTGCCGCTGGCCTGCTGCTGGTGGAAGAAGCGGGCGGCAGGGTAACCAACATGCGCGGCGAGCCCCTGCGTTTTGGCGACGTACTGCTTGCCTCCAACGGGCTGGTGCACGCTGAAGCCGTTGAGCTGCTTGGCCCCACAGACGTATCATAGGGGGCAAATGGCTCGCGGTCAGCGCGGGCGCACGAGCCCTGCCTGCACAACCGTGCGCAAAAAGGGCGACAGCAGCTCGCCAAAGTGCGTGCCGATGCCACGCAGCTCGTCGTAGTCGACCAGCATGTGGCGGTCGGGATCGCGCACCACAGCCGATGCCAGCGATACTGGCATGCGCCCCTCATAAAGTTCAACAAAGGCATTAAAGCTTTCTGGCCCCGGGGCGGAGACACCCAGCGGCAGGATGCGGCCATCATGGCCCCAGTCTTCAAAAAAAAGCTGTTGTGCCCTGCGTTCGCTCGACTGACCGGCCAGCAGGCGGCCAAAGGATGAAATGCCCCAGCCAAGCCCCGGCCTGTGGGTGAGCAGGGCGCGGCCCAGACGGTCGCGCACAAGCAGACCTACCGCCCTGTGGTGCAGGCCCTGCCGCAGTACATCTTCCTTGCGCATGACGCACAGGGGCGTGTTGTTTTTGTCCACAACCTCCAGCAGATCGGGAGTGTTGTTCAATGAAGGATAGAGGCTGATTTCCATGAGAGCTTCCACAGAGCGCGACGAACGCCTCCAGATGCTGGGGCCGCAGCATGCCGCCGCCATGTACGATATTGAGCGCCAGTGTTTTCCCCTGCCCTGGTCAGAAGAGCAGTGCGCGGCTGCCTTTGGGCAAAAGGCGTTTTCAGCCCTTGGGCTGTTCCGCGATGAGGCGCTGATTGGCTATATATCAGTATATCACACGCTCGATGAACTGGAAATACTCAATCTGGCAGTGTTGCCGAACGAGCGGCGGCGCGGCTATGGACGGCGTATTTTGGGCGTGGTCTTGCGCCTTGCGCGTAAAATGGCTATTAGTAAAATCTTGCTTGAAGTAAGGGTGGGCAACAAGCCCGCCATTTGTCTGTATGAAAGTTGCGGCTTCAAGCGGGAGGGCGTTCGCAAAAAGTATTATACCGATACTGGCGAAGACGCTCTTATCTATCTTTGTTCCATCTGATATTTGGGGAAGCCATGCAAAAGATATTTGCCGCCAACTGGAAGATGTATAAAACCCGCGCCCAGGCCAGCCAGGGCGCAGGTGAACTGGCCAGCGGCCTTGGTCAGCTGCCAGCTGGGCACGAAGTTGTTGTTTTTGCGCCTTTCACCAGCATCAGCTGCGTGGCAGACGCCTTTAACGGCAAGCCCGTCCTTTCTGCCGGCGGACAAAACTGCTACCCGGCGGAAGAAGGCGCGTTTACGGGCGAGACCTCGCCCGCCATGCTGCGCGATGCTGGCGCCAGCTGGGTGCTCACCGGGCATTCCGAACGCCGCCACATCATGGGCGAGGACGATGCCCTGGTGGCCCGCAAAACCATTTTTGCCCTTGAACACGGCCTGAATGTGCTGCTGTGCATTGGCGAAACCCTTGATGAGCGTGAGGCCGGAAAACTCAATGCCGTGCTTGAGAAGCAGCTTTCTGCCGTTTTTTCGGCCATGCCCGGGAACCTGCGCGGCGATGCCCTGGTGGGCAGGCTGGCCGTGGGCTACGAACCCGTGTGGGCCATCGGCACGGGCAAGGTTGCCGGGCCGGAAGAAGTGCTTGATGCCCACGCCGTAACGCGGGCACTGCTGCAAAAACTTGTGGGTGAAACCGCAAACCGGCTGCCCATTCTGTATGGCGGCAGCGTGAAGCCAAACAATGCCGCAGGGCTTATGGCCCTTGACAATGTGGATGGCCTTCTGGTAGGTGGAGCGTCTTTAGAAGCAAAAAGCTTCTTACAAATTATCGGGGCCTAACCCCACTTCGGGCGCGCCATCGGGCAGTGGCCGGACGGCGAGGAGGAATTCGTGCAGACTCTCATTCTTACGCTGCATATCATTGTGTGCGTGTTGCTGGTTATTCTTGTGCTGCTTCAGGCGGGCAAGGAAGGCATGGGCGTGATTTTTGGCGGTGGCAACAGCTCTGTTTTCGGTAGCGGCGGCGCGGGCGGCATTCTTGCCAAGCTTACCGCTTTGCTGGCCGTGATCTTTGTCATCACTTCCATCAGCTACACCATGGTGACCAGCTCGCGTCCTTCCAGTCAGTCTACGATTCTTGACGTCAAGATTGAAGAGCCTGCTGCTCCCCGGCCCGCAGCCCCCGCCGTTAAGCCCGGCGCGGATGCAACCCAGGCCCCTGTGGCGGCTCCTGCCGCCCCTGCCGAGCAGAAAGCCACGGCGCCTGCGGCCCAATAACCGCAGCACTCGTTTACTGTCAAAGCCGCGGCCTGTGCTGCGGCTTTTTTTATTAGCTTAACCGAAGGGTGGGGCTGTGATGTCTGATGCAGACGCTTTTGGTGCAAATCCGTTCCGCACACTCAATACCAAGCAGTTTCCTGAAAAGCAGAAACAGGGCGGCACACAGCGCAAGCCAGTGCACCAGGGCCATGGCAAGCGCGTGATTGCCGCGTCTGCCGCTGTGCAGAATGTTGAGGTTTCGGATGAAGACAGCGAGCTGTTCTTGAACGCTGTCAGCAGTGTTAAGCCCACCAAGGGGGCAGGTTCCAAGAAATCTGGCGCTTCCAAGGGGTTTTCGATCGAAGAGCACGGGGCGTTGACCAGCATGGCTGACGCCCTGGGAGAAGAACGCGGCAAGGGCAAAACGGGCGCGGCCGGTAAGGGCAAGGCTGGCTCTGCTGCATCCGGCGCTGCCCCATCAAATGCATCCCCCAGCGCGCCACAGGCCAAGCAGGTCAGGGATGTCAAAAAAGCCCAGTCCGCAGCCTCCACACCGGAGGAGTATTTTGCCGCCCAGAGCGATCTGGACGATGAAACTGCCGCCTTTTTGACCGCCATGGGTTCTGTTAGCCCGCTTACGGGCAGTGGACGCGATGTGGCCCCCGAACCAGCGACAGCCACACCGCCGCCTCACGCCGATACGAGCCTGCAGGACTTTTTGGACGGCAAGCTTGAGTTTGCCCTGAGCTTTACGGACGAATACCTTGAAGGCCATGTTGTGGGCCTTGACCAGATGATTCTCAACAAGCTGCGCGCAGGTGGGCTGAGCCCGGAGGCACACCTTGACCTGCACGGCCTCAACGCCATGCAGGCCTTTGAGGCGCTGCGCGGCTTTTTCAAGGGCAGCTGGTACAAGGGCCTGCGTACGGTACTGGTGGTGCCGGGGCGTGGCCGCAATTCGCCAGACGGTTTTGGCATTCTGCGCGAAAAGCTGCAAAGCTGGCTGACGCAGGACCCCTTCAAGCGGGTGGTGCTGGCTTTTTGCACTGCCCAGCCGCACGACGGCGGCCCCGGCAGCGTGTATGTGCTGCTGCGCAAATACCGCAAGAAAGGCCGCATTTACTGGGAAAGAATGCCAGCGGATTCTGACCTGTATTAGCATCTGAAAATGAGAATGGCCGGGGTTTCCCGGCCATTTTGCTTTTATGGGTGGCGAAGGTTTTTGTCGCTCTCAGCCCGCCTTGCGCGTAATGAATGAAAGTCTGTCCAGCAGGCGGTCGTAGTAGGGATCGTCCTGCTCCAGATGTAAGGGGCGTTGAAAGCGCATCTTGGCCTGCGTAACCATAAAGCGCACCCTTTGCATCTGGCGCACGCGCTCCTGCTCGTCCTCGCAGTGCTCAAGCAGGTCAACCAGCCGGTTGATCTCCTTGCGTTCTTCAAGCTCTGGGGGCAGGCAGCCCGCATTGCGCAAAATTTTGTAGGCCATGCGCATGTCTTCCGGCACGTGGCTCAGATCTTCAAGTTCCATCGGTTTGCCAGCACCAGGCAGATTGTCAAATAGTCCCTTCGACTGGGCTTCCTCAATGCGGCGTTCTGCCACCAGCTGGATCACAGACCAGGGATTAGCTTCACTCATGGCTGTTCTTATCCTGAAGTTCATCGGCTGGCTGCTGCGGCTCGGCTTCGGGGTTGTCGCTCCACAGTTTTTTCCATTCCATGAGCAGACGTAGCGCGTCCAGCGGGCTGAGTTCGTCGGGATTGAGATCGCGCAGCAGCAGAATAAGCGGATGCTCGGTACGCGGCGGCACAGCGGCGATTTCTGGCAGCTCTGGCTCTTTTTTGACTGGTTCCGGCAGGTTCAGCCCAGGCAGCGAAACCGCAGAAACCACAGTTTTGCGCGCGTTCTCACGCCCACGTTCCAGCCCCTGCAAAATGGCCCGTGCCCGCTGCACCACAGGGCCGGGAACCCCGGCAAGGCGGGCTACCTCCACACCGTAGCTGCGGTCAGAGGGGCCGGGAACCAGCTTGTGCAAAAAGAGGATGTCGTTGTTGTACTCGCGTATGGCGATGTTCATGGTAAACACGCCAGCGATGCGGGCTTCAAGCGCGGTGAGTTCGTGATAGTGGGTAGCAAAGAGGGTACGCAGCTCACCGCCCGCCCTTTTCGCAAGGTCTTCCACCACGGCCCAGGCAAGGGCCACACCGTCGTAGGTGCTGGTGCCGCGGCCAATCTCGTCGAGAATCACAAGGCTTCTGCGGGTTGCCTGACGCAGAATGCGGGCCGTTTCCATCATTTCGACCATAAAGGTACTCTGACCCTGTGCAAGGTTGTCAGAGGCCCCCACGCGCGAAAAAAGACGGTCTACAAGCCCAAGGCGGGCGGCGCTGGCCGGAACCATGGAACCCATCTGCGCCAGCAGGCAGATTATGGCCACCTGTCGCAGCACGGTTGATTTACCGGCCATGTTGGGGCCGGTGAGCAGGCACAGGCGACGCCCGGCATCAAGCCTGAAATCGTTGGGTACAAAGTTGGCCCGTCCCAGCATGGCCTCCACCACCGGGTGGCGTCCCTCGCGGATGTCGAGGTTGGCCTCCTGATCAAGTTCGGGCCTGCACCAGTTGTTGGTGCGGCCTACCTGAGCCAGGCTTTGCCAATAATCAAGCTGGGCCACCATGTCAGCTGCGTGCACGATACGCTCACGCTGGCTGGCCATGTGACTGCGCAGCTCCTGAAACAGCGTGTATTCAAGGCTTTTGCGTTTGTCAGAGGCCGACAGCAGCTCTTCTTCCAGTTCCTTGAGCTCCACAGTGGTAAAGCGCTCTGCATTGGCAAGGCTCTGCCTGCGGATAAAATGGAAAGGAATGGGCCCGCTGTGGGCCGCGCGTGTCACCTCATAATAATAGCCAAATACCCGGTTAAAGCCCAGTTTGAGCTTGCTGATGCCCGTTTTTGCCTGTTCGTCTGCCAGCATGGCCTGCAGTTTTTGCTCGCCGTGTTCGGCAAGGTCGAGCAGGCGGTCAAGCTCGGCATTGAAGCCGTTTTTGAACAGGCCGCCATCGGTGATGACCGCGGGTGGGCTGTCCACAAGGGCGCTTTGCAAAAGGGCCGCGCAGTCGTCCATGTTGTCCCAGGATTTGAGCACATCGGTGATGCTCCTGGGCATGGCAGGAGCGGAAGCCGAAGCGTCGGGCACGGCATCGGGCGCACTCAGGGCGTTAAAAACATCGGGCAGAGCTGCCAGACTGTTGCGCAGGGCGATAAAATCTCGCGGTGCGCCCTGGTTCAGGCTGATGCGGGTAGAGAGGCGCTCAAGGTCATAGACGTTTTTGAGAGCTTCGCGCAGGGCGGTGCGGCGGGCGTCATCGGCGTAAAAATACGCCACTGCATCCTGTATGCGCGTGATGGGGCCAAGCTCGCGCCAGGGGTGGCGCAGCATGTCTTCGAGCAGCCTGCCGCCCATGGGGGTCATGGTGTCGTCCAGCGCGTGGCGCAGGGTTCCCTTGCCCTTGCGGCCATTGAGACGGGCAAAAATTTCAAGGTTGCGCTCGGTCACGTCGTCAATGATCAGGCGGCGGCCCAGATCAAGCGGAGCAAAAGGCATGAGGTGATCGGGGTTGCGCATCTGGGTCTGACTCAGGTAGGCCAGCAGCGCGCCGCAGGCCCGCATGAGCTCTGGTTTGCCCTCAAGTCCCAGCGCTCCAGCCTCACGCACACCCTGAGCCGCCACAACGCGCTCTGTGGCGCGTTTGAGCTCAAACTGGTGTGCTGGCATACGCACAAGCCTTATGCCTTCCAGAATGCAGCGCTGTGGCAGTTCTGTACCTTCTGGAACCAGCAGCTCGCGGGGGGCAAGTTTTTGCGCCCATTGCCACAGCTCGGCCTCGCGTTTGAATTCAACGCCCGACCACTGCCCGGTAGAAATATCGGCCCAGGCCAGCCCACCCGCACCGCCCGTGGCTGAAGAGCACAAGGCTGCCAGAAAGTTGTGGCTCTTGCTGGCAAGGTTGGCGTCTTCAAGCACCGTGCCGGGGGTGATCACGCGGGTAACGGCGCGTTTGACGAGCCCCTTGGCGGCCTTGGGGTCTTC
Organism: Desulfovibrio sp.; assembly: GCF_009712225.1. Taxonomy (NCBI): domain Bacteria; kingdom Pseudomonadati; phylum Thermodesulfobacteriota; class Desulfovibrionia; order Desulfovibrionales; family Desulfovibrionaceae; genus Desulfovibrio; species Desulfovibrio sp. Next base: position 332,364 of record NZ_WASP01000006.1, read on the forward strand.
TGTCTGGTCGCAGATGGCAACGTGGTAACCCTTGTCGATGAGCTGGGCCACGTAGCCCTCAACCGCATGCCACGGCACGCCGCACATGGGAATGGGGTTTTCCGTATCTTTGCTGCGGCTGGTAAGGGCAATCTGAAGCTCGCGCGCCGCCACCTTGGCGTCGTCGAGAAACAGTTCATAAAAGTCGCCCATGCGGTAAAAAAGCAGGGCATCGGGGTGCTCTGCCTTGATGCGCATGTACTGCTCAAACATGGGGGTCAACTTTACGGGAGCTTCAGACATATGGATTCGTGGGGGTGACGGTGAAGGCCGCGTGTGCGCGGCCACAAAAAAATGGTGGCGCTGCCCAGACATCAGCCGAACAGCGCCACAAAACGGATTGCGGAAAAACTAGTTCTTGTCCGGGTCGGGAACCAGAGTTTCTTCTGCAGCGGCAACAGGAGCGGCAGCAGGGGCCGAAGCTTCGGTCTTGCCGTTCTTGCTCAGAAACTGCGCGCGGGCGGTGTCTGCACCAAGCTTTTTCTTGGTTTTTTCCAGTTCGCGCTCAAGGCTGCTAATCTGCCATTTCTGCTTCATCAGGCGGGCAGTGAGGTTAACCTTGTCCCACACCAGAAAGCCCAGCGTCATCAGCGCGCCACAGGCAAAGGCCGCAATGACGAGAAAGTAGAAGGGCAGTGCGATGGAAGACATGGCGGGAATAAAGAACAGATTGAGCGTGAGCACCATGCTCTGGGAAAGGGCACCCTGGTTCTGGAAAAAGAACACGAGCGCCAGAAAAAACACGACCGCGAGCAATAATACCTTGATATACCGCATAGACATACTCCTCAGGCTAAATAAAGCTATCTCAAAAAAACTTCACGGGCTTTTTGAGAATGCCGCATCGCCCAAGAGGGCACAGCATCGCGCTCTCCAGCCGGTCTTTGTCGCCCCCAGCGAAAAAGACAATCCCCGCCATCGGGTCACACAGCACGTTATACGCTGCTACCTTCCTGCCCTGGCGTGGAAGCGACGCGGTTGCCGATAGCCGCGCCATTCGTGAAATACGGTTTCAGTGCCGCATAGGTGCGGCTCAAATGTTCGGGCATGGTACGCACTTCATCAAATACTGCCATAAATGATGAATCGCCGTTCCAGCGCGGAACCAGGTGAAAATGCAGGTGCTCGCGTATACCCGCGCCCGCTGCCTGCCCCTGGTTGAGGCCGATGTTGATGCCTTCACAGTTAAAGTGTTTCTTTAAGATTGTGGCGCAAAGTTGGAGAAGATCCATGATTTCATGGGTTTCCTCCTGCTTCAGGTCTGCCAGCATCATCACGTGTCGGTAAGGGCAAACCATGATGTGCCCGTTGTTATACGGGTACTTGTTCATGATTACAAAGGCCCTTTGCCCCCGGTACAGAACAAGCCTTTGCTCGTCCTCATCCGTATGGTCCGGCAGACAGAACACGCAGGAATCTGGCTTGGGACCAAGAATATACTCAATGCGCCATGGAGCCCAAAGTTGTTTCATAGTTGTTTTCTATACACCTCTTATAAACGCTGGGCAAGTGAAGAATTCCTATCAGCTTGTACTTCTTTATCAGAAGCTGAAATTGGGGCTTCAGATGCGGCAGCGGCGGATTTCAGCTCCTGCTGCACAAGGCTGTGGGCAAGTTCCAGCTGCTGTTCCTGGCTTGTGGCAAGACCATCCAGTTTGGCCGCAAGCACTGCCTCAAGTATGCGTCCAAAGGCAGGGCCGGGGTGCAGCCCCATGGCGCGCAGGTCTTCACCGCCCACATTGGCCTTTTCCCTGCGCCACAGCGTAATGTAGCGCGATATGTTTTTTTGCAGCGCGGCATCGCTTACGTCCGCCATCATGTAGAGCAGAAATTCGAGCGACAGGGGCCGTAACATGGCGCACAGTGCGCTTACCTTACCCTGACTGGCCTCGTGGTCCTTCTGCCACGATTCAATCTTGCCCCGCAGGTTGCGCATGTGTTCGCGCTGCCTGAAAACCTCTGCGCGCTGGGGTTCGGGCAGGCCCATGCGCTGGTAGTGGTCGGCGGTGTCGGCATAGCTCATGTTGTGGTTGAGGGCCAGAAAATAGACCAGCCACGGCTGTGGTGCCTGCTCAAAATAGAGCAGCCTGTACCACGTGAGGGTTTCCTGAAGCCGCAGCAGGAGATTCTTTTTTGTTGGCGTAAGCGACAGGAGGGGCGATATGGCTTCAAGCACACCAAGCTGGTCGAGCCGTGCAATGCAGGCCGTGGGGTCTTCCTCGTCGCAGATGTGCTGAAATTCATGGAACAGCCGGAAACCCGAGAGCTTGTCCATAAGCTTGAGCTTGAGGGCGTTTTTGATGAGCTTTTCCGTACCTGCCCCAATGTGGAAGTTATAGCGCTGCTCAAAGCGTACGGCCCGCAGGCAGCGGGTGGGGTCTTCCACAAAGCTCAAGGTGTGCAGAACCCGTATGACGCGCTCCTTGATGTCGCGCTGACCGCCAAAAAAGTCTACAAGCTGCCCAAATGGCTCGCAGTCAAGGCGCACTGCCAGCGCGTTGATGGAAAAATCGCGGCGGAAAAGATCCATCTTGATGGACGAAAGTTCAACTGTGGGCAGTGCCGCCGGGTATTCGTAATATTCCAGCCGTGCGGTGGCTACGTCTATGCGCGCTTCAGCGCCATTTTCGTCATTGTAAATGACTACCGAGGTCAAAAATTTCTGGTGTTCGCGTATGCGACCGTTGAGTTCCTTGGCAAGCGCCCGGGCCAGCGTAATGCCGTTGCCCTCGACCACAAGGTCTATGTCCTGATTGGGGCGTTGCAGCAACAGGTCGCGCACAAAGCCGCCTACCGTGTACACCGGCAGGCCAAGCTCCCTGCCCAGCCTGCCCGCAAGGTGCAGCATATCGCGGCTGGCACGGGGCAGCCTGTCCTGAATGAGCTTTCCGAGGTTGCGTTCCTTGCTGCCCGTAATGCGCGGTTCGGGCATGTGCCCCGGTTCCTGAGCAAACACGTTGATAAGGTCGGTGCGCGTGACAACGCCGATGACCTTGCTGCCGTCCACAATAGGCACAAGACGCTGGCGGCCGCCCACAATGGTGCTCGTGAGGTCTTTGAGCGTCGCATCAGGTGGCAGGGTGGTTATGCGGCGGGTCATGTAGTCTTCTACCGTGGCCGCACCCAGGCCGTGTGCGCTGGCCCGCGAGGCCGTGAGCGCGTCGAGCAGGCCAGTGCACTGCCGCGTGCCGGGTTCAAACACCGGAACGGCCTTGAGGCCAAAATGCAGCATGAGTTCGTCAGCCTCGTGGATGGTGGCGGTTGATTCCACCCCCACGGCAGGCGAAGACATGTATTCGCGAGCTGTTTTGTCCGGGTAGGCCTGGGCGTACAGATGCCGCAGTATGACATCGCGTACTTCGTGCACGGTCATGGTGCGCACAGAGGCCGAAGCCGCGTAGGCGTGCCCGCCGCCACCAAGGGCCGCGCAAATGTCGCCCACGTTGATGGATTCGTTTCGGCTGCGGGCCACCACCTGAATGCGGTCGTCCATGAGGCCGATGGCAAACAGCACGGGGAATTTTTCCATTTCCATGAGCCGGTGCGCCAGATAGGCAAAATCCCCCAGATAATGCTCCATGGCCGCTTCAGAAAGTGTCACCTGCACATTGTTGATGGTATAGGTCTGGGTAGACTCAAGAAGGCTGTTGAGCGCCTGAATGTGCAGGCTTGTGAGCTCGTGGGCGGCAAGGGCGTCGATACGGTTCACATCCATGCCCATGCCCAGCAGCCACGCGGCAGCCTGAAAATCGGCCTGTGTGGTGGAGGAGTAGGTAAACGAACCCGTATCGCCGTAAATACCAAGGCCCAGCAGGGTTGCGTCGTCGGCGCTCATGGTGAGGCCGCGCTCGGCAATGGCCTGCACGATAAGGCTGGTGACCGAGCCAATGTGGGCCATGTGGGTGTGTGGGCATGAAATGTCGTCTGTAGAGTCCGGGTGGTGGTCCCACAGCTCTATGGTTACGTCTGCCCGGTCAAGCAGCTGGGCCACATGGCTTATGCGTCCACGCTGCCGGGTATCTACAACCACAAGCCGGGTGATGTCGTTCCACGGGATAGACGCAGTTTCCACAATACCCAGCGCCGCCAGATCCAGCCCGGCAACCAGCTTTTGCAGGCCGCGTTCCTGTGAACCGGGAAAAAGCAGCACGTGAGGGGTATACAGAAAGCGCGCGGCCAGCATGCCCGCGAATGCGTCAAAATCGGCATTGGCGTGGCAGGTGACAAGAGTCAGGCCTGCGGCGCCCTTATGAACAGCTGGGGCGGCTGGGGCCGTGGAGGTAGATGCCGCCTGTGGCGGAGTTTCCGGCGCAGGAATCACTGGCGGCTCCGGGGATGGAATTGGTGGTGTATGCCCCGCAGGCGGTCAGCCTGCACATGGGTGTAAATCTCGGTGGCGCTTATGTCGGCATGGCCAAGCAACATCTGCACGGCGCGCAGGTCTGCGCCACCTTCAAGCAGATGCGTGGCAAACGAATGCCTGAACGTGTGCGGCGAAATGGCCCGGCGAATGCCCGCCTCGAGCGCGTATTTTTTTACCATCTTCCACACGTACTGCCGCGTAAGGCTGCGGCCTGAGCGGTTCACAAACAGCTGGCTGCCCGAGGGTGTGAAGTCTGGCCTGCATGAGGCAAGGTACTGGGCCAGCATCTGCTGCATCTGGTCGTGCAGGGGTACAAGCCTTTCTTTTGAGCCCTTGCCGAAAACGCGCACCAGGCCGCGCTGCAAATCAAGATCGGGTACGCACATGGCGCACAGCTCAGACACGCGCAAGCCCGCGGCGTACAAGAGCTCGAGCATGCAGCGGTCGCGTTTGCCGCTTTTGTCGCGCAGATCTGGCTGGGCCAGCAGGGCGTCCATTTCTTCCCGGGTGAGCACCTCGGGCAGGTGCTGGGGCAGCTTGGGGTTTTCAAGCAGCTCTGCCGGATTTTTTTTCAGCCTGCCTTCATCAACGGCAAAGGCAAAAAACGCCCGCAGGGCCGAAAGCCTCCGGGCCAGGGTGCGCCCTGTGTTCTGCCGCGCCCGCAACCACGCGAGGTACAAAAAAATTTCCTGTTCGTCGGGGTCGCGCAGGGTCTGCGGGTCTGCCCCCTGCGCAAGTTCCTGCCGGTACAGAAAAAAACTTTCCAGATCCTGCCCGTAGGCTTCAACAGTGTTGGAAGAAAGCCCGCGCTGGGCCAGCAGAAAATCCTGCCACAGGGGCAGCATGGATGCCAGGGCGGGGGCTTTGGTGCGTGGTTGTGCCATGCCTGCATGCTAGCCGCCTTGGCACAAGGGAGCAAGTGCTTTGCTTTGTTTCACCGGGCGGAACCGGCCAAGATATATCGCAATCAGGCGTACTGTGTGATGAGGCTTTATACTTGCAGGCAAAAAAGATATACTGTGCTGATAAGAGTTCACAATGTTTCAAAAGCGCGGGAAGTTCCGATGGCAGACCAGCCAGTATTGAGGGCCTATGTAAGCCTTGGCTCCAACTGTGAATCAGCGACGGCCATGCTTGATGCGGCCCGGTCCGCTCTTGCGGCTCTGCCGGATATGCGCATGGGCGCGGTATCGCCCGTTTATCGAACAGAACCGCAGGAATACGCCGATCAGCCATGGTTTCATAATCAGGTGGTTGAACTTTTGCCCGGCGAGAGCTGGCAGCCGTGCAGCCTTGTGGATGCGCTGCTGGACATTGAGGCAATGCTTGGGCGGGTACGCAGCGCAGACCCCGCCCTGCGCTACGGGCCTCGCGTGATTGATGCTGATCTGCTGGTTTTTGGACAGCTGCGCAGCACCGACCCACACTGTCTTGTGCCGCATCCACGCCTTACAGGCAGGGCTTTTGCCCTGCGTCCACTGCTTGATGTGGCCCCCCGGCTTGAGGTTGATGGAGTGCCAGTCAGTCAATGGTTAGAGCGGCTTGACTGCCGCGTGGATGGGGACAGAATTTTTCAGTGACGGGTGCTGCCCTCTATGATACTGTCTTCCACGGCTTTTACAGATGCCTGAAAGGGCTGCACCCTAGCCGCATGTGACCCGTGCCACGGGATTAAGGAGCATAACAGATGGTAAAGTGGCTTATTCTGATTTTGGCGGGCTACGCCCTATATCGCCTTTTTGCCAATGATTTGAACAAGAAGAGAAAGGAAAGCAAGCAGGAAAGTGCCGCTGAAACCGAGCGCAAGGTTGCTGCTGGCGAGCTGGTGAAAGACCCGGAATGCGGCGCGTATGTTGCCGTTGACGGTTCTGTCTCTGTGCGCGACGGAGACACCGTGCACCGTTTTTGCAGCTACGAATGCCGGGACAAATTTTTGCAGCGCCTGCAGGAAGGCGGCAGGGAACTGCCCCCGCGCGAAGAATAGTTTTTTGGCTTAACGAACATCGTTTGTGCTTCCTTGCTGCTTTTGGCTTCTGAGCCGGGGCAGACTGGCAGGGGCATGGTGTGCGTATGTTCTGCGGCAAATCAAAACCACCCGAGAGCAGGTGGTTTTGATTTGCCGCATTTTTTTATTGCCAGTAATCTCCGGGGCAGTATCCGCCCGCGCCAGTGTAGGTATGCCGGGCATGGCGGGCGGCTTCTTCCCTTTCTTTTTCCTTTTCTCTGGCTATGGCCATAAACAGGCGTATGCGGTTGAGCTGGTTGGCCTCGCTGCTGCCGGGGTCATAATCCAGCGCCATGATGTTGGCCTCTGAACGCTGACGCCGCACGGCCTTGAACGCACCGCGTCCCACCACATGGTTTGGCAGGCAGCCAAAGGGCTGCAGACACAGAATGTTGCTGGTTCCGTGTTCCAGAAATTCCAGCATTTCTGCGGGCAGCAGCCAGCCTTCACCCGCGCTGTTGCCAAGCGACATAACGCTTTCGCCAAGTCGGGCAAGGTCGTCGATGTGGGCCACGGGCATGACGTTTGCGCTGAGAGGCGAGGTGTTGAGCGCACCGCGCATGTAACGCCGCACGCCTTCTATGCGCCGCATCACCAGGCTGTTGCCAAGGGCCGACCATGCGCTGCCGCCCTGATGCCGCCAGTCGTACACTGCATCGCGCAGGCAGTAGAGCATAAAGTTGGTAAAATCGGGCAGCAGGGGCTCGCCGCCCTCCTGCCTGATCTGTTCAACAATATGATTGTTGGCATCCGAGTGGTAGGTGAGCAGAATTTCACCCACCACCGCGACCCGGGGGCGTGGCGTCAGATGGGTATGAATGCTGGCAAAGTCGCGAACAAGGCGCGGCAGCAGCTGCCGCAGGGCGGTTTCATCCCCCTTGCGGATTACTGGCGACATGGTCTGCAGCCAGTGCTGTACGCGGTCTTCTGTCTGACCAGCGGTGCATTCATATGTGCCGGTAAACAGCGATAGCCTCTGCAACATGTCTCCTGCAAGCATGCCAAGCAGCATGCGCCAGAGCATGGCCTTGTCTGGCCGCAGGCCCGGCTGGCTCTCTGTGCCGGATGAATTGATGGTGAGCACGGGAATGGGGTCGTAGCCGCATTCCTGCAGAGCCTTGCGCAGCAGAGCCGGATAATTGCTCGCCCGGCACGGCCCGCAGGTTTGCGAAAGCAGCAGGGCCGTGCGGCGGGGATCAAGGTCGTCACTGCGCAGAGTGTGCAGCAGCTGGCCTATGGCCACGATGGCAGGGTAGCAGGCGTCATTGTTCACGTAGGCCTGCCCAAGGCTAACGGCTTCGGCGCTTACGGTGGGCAGCAGGCGCACCGTGTGGCTGTTGCCCGCAATGGCCTCGGTTATGAAGGGCAGGTGCAGGGGGGCCATTTGCGGCACAAGAATGGTGTGTGTGCCCGCATCGCGCTTGCTGAACACAGGCATGGCAGTTGTGGCTGAGGGTTGCCCTTTTGTCTTGCTGCCGTTGCTGACCGCCAGCAGGGAACGTATGCGGATACGCGCCGAGGCCAGCGCATTGCCCTCGTCCATCTTGATAAGGGTATACAGCTTGCCGTGGGCACGCATGAGCTCGCGCATCTGGTCGGCGGTGATGGCATCAATGCCGCAGCCAAACGAGGTAAGTTGCACAAGCTCTACCCGAGCATTACCGTGGTCGGCCTCGCAGGCCCACAGGCCAGCGCGATAAAGGCGCGCTGCGTATGTCCACTGGTTGCGCGCCCGCAGGGTAAAGTTCATGCGGTGGCTTATCCAGCTGCGGGGCAGGGCGTCCTCGCTCACCACGGCAGCGCCCAGCGAGGCGATAAAGTCGGGCAGGCCGTGGTGCACCTGCGGATCGGTGTGATAGGGACGGCCCGCCAGCACCACCATGGTGCCCTTGTTGCGCAGGGTTTCGCTATAGATGTGCTCTGCCTCTGCACGCAGCTCGCGCAGATAGTGTGCCTGCTCGTGCCGGGCGGCACGCATGGCGGCGCGCACTTCGCCTCTGGGCAGGTTGAATTCGCGGCACAGGTTGCGCACCAGCGATGCCGTGTGGGTCAGGTTCACAAAGGGCGCATGCAGCACGGCCCCGGCATCCTTGATCTCGGGCAGGTTTTCGCGCACCACCTGCGGGTAGCCGCAGGCCACCGGGCAGGAGAAGGAATCGCACATTTCGGTAAATTCCTGCGCCTCGCGAGGTATGCAGGGAAAGAATATGCTCTTTATGCCGCTTTCAAGCAGCGACAGCACATGCCCGTGCGCCAGTTTGGCAGGGTAACAGACACTTTGCGATGGAACGGACGACAGCCCCGCCGCAAACAGTGCCCGGCTGGTGGGGGGCGAAACCTCCACCCTGAAGCCCAGCGAGGTAAACAGGGTGAACCAGAATGGATAGTGCGCGTAGACATTGAGCACTCTGGGGATACCCAGCCTGCCGCGCGGGGCAGACTCGAGCGACAGCGGTTCATAACGGAAAAGCCGCTGGTTTTTCCAGGCGATGAGGTTGGGTGCGGTAACGGTTGCTCCGCGTCGCGATTCGCTGAACCTGTCGCACCTGTTGCCCGCTATATGGCGCGAGCCGTGTGAAAAACGCGTTTCAGTAAGCAGGCAGTTGTTGCCGCAGTCGCGGCAGCGAAAGCTGCGCGTGCGCATGGCCAGACCGCGTATGAGCGAGGCCGTGATGGACGAGCGAAGGCTTGTACATTCTGATTTCTCAAGCGCTTCAAGCGCCGCTCCGTATGCCCCCATGAGGCCGGATGATGCCGGACGGTGCACATGGCGGCCAAGGGTACGCTCCATGGCGCAGAGCAGGGCGTCGTTAAGAAAGGCCCCGCCCTGAACCACCACATGTTCGCCAAGCTCTGCCGTGTTCTTGATGCGCAGCACCTTGTCCAGAGCGTTGCGCACAACAGAGTAGCACAGGCCGGCGGCAATGTCGGCGATGGGCAGGCCGTCTTTTTGTGCCTGCGTTACCCGGGAATTCATGAACACCGTGCAGCGTGAGCCAAGGTCGGCCGGGTGCGCCGCATACAGCGAAATATCAACAAATTCCTGCATGCTCAACCCAAGGCCACGGGCAAAACTTTCCAGAAACGCGCCGCAACCGGCAGAGCAGGCTTCGTTGAGGCTCACGTCGCTGATGACGCCGTTATCGATCTTGAGGCACTTCATGTCCTGGCCGCCAATGTCGATAACGTAGCTGACCTCGGGAACCAGCCGTGTGGCCGCCTTGAAGTGCGCCAAAGTTTCCACCAGCACGCTGTCCACACCAAGGGCAGATTCTGCCAGATGTGCTCCGTAACCGGTAGCGCCGGATGCGGAAAGCCACGCTCCTTCGGGTATGCGGTCGAGCATGTCGGACAGGGGCGGCAGCAGGGTTTGCAACGGGTTGCCGCCGTTGGAGGCATAGCACGAATCAAGAACGCGCTGTTCGCTGTCGACCAGCACTGCCTTGACCGTGGTTGAACCGAGATCCAGCCCAAGGTACAGCGGGCCGCGCGCCTGGCTGATGTCGGCACCGGGCAGCATGCTTGTGGTGGCGTGCCTTTGGCAAAAGCGTGCGTATTCGTCGCTGTCGGCAAACATGCCGGGCAGTATCTTGTCTGTGCTCACCTTGGCCGTGTGTGAAAGGCTGCCCGCCAGCACGGCCAGGTCTGCCAGATTGTGGGGCTGAGCCGAGTCTTCGGCAGAAATGGCGCAGTGGGCCGCGCCAATGGCCGCCGTGCACTGCGCATGAGGCAGATGGGCTATGTGCTGGGGTGAAAGGTCGAGGTTTTTGATGAACAGCGTTTTCAGCTCTGGCAAAAAGTGCAGCGGCCCGCCCAGAAAGGCCACCTTGCCCGTAATGGGCCTGCCGCAGGCAAGACCGCCTATGGTCTGTTCTACCACAGCCTGAAATATGGAAGCCGCGATATCTTCACGCGAAACCCCGCCGTTGAGCAGGGGCACGATATCGGTCTTGGCAAAAACGCCGCAGCGCGAGGCAATGGGGTACAGGGTCGTGTGGCGCGAGGCCAGATCGTTCAGACCGCCCGCGTCTGTACTGAGCAGGCGGGCCATCTGGTCGATAAAGGCCCCAGTGCCACCTGCGCACGATTCATTCATGCGCAGCTCCACATCCTGCCCCAGGTAGAGCAGCTTGGCGTCTTCACCACCCAGCTCAACGGCCACAGTAGTGTCGGGTGCACCGTGTGCAATGGCGCGTGCGGTTGCCAGCAGTTCCTGCACAAACAGGATGGAGAGCTGATTACTGAGATCAAGAGCGCCCGAGCCTGTCATGGCACAGCGCACGGTGGCGGAGGGATAGAGCTGGGAGACTTCGGCAAGCAGGCTTGCCAGTGTGGCGCGAACGGCCGTGCCGTGGCGGCAATAGCGTGTTTCGGCTATGGCGCCGTCTGCGTGCAGCAGCGCCAGTTTGACGGTGGTGGAGCCGATATCCAGACCAAGGTATAGTAGTGGTGGAGACACGTACAAGTCCTCACATGAAACAGGTTTATGTGATTTGGGCCTGATGTCTTCGTGAAAGCCATGTCAGAGATCATTGGCATTCTTTCATAAATTCAGGCTACACTTGAACGCGACCAGAACACAAGACTTGTTTGCAAAAAAAAGTCGGCCCGGGCAACTCTTCACTCCCCGCAGGGAGCTTGGCGTTGCCCGGGCCGACTTTACTGGCCTGTGTGTGCGTATTCAGCGCACTGTCATTATTCTGTCAAACGGCTACTGTTGGGCCATTGAGGCCTCAATGCGGCCGGTGACATTGTCGCGGATCCACTTGGGGTCAAGCCATTCAAGCGGGGTAACTTCCACGCCGCCTACAAGTATGCCAAAATGCAGGTGGTCGCCAAAGGCAAGCCCCGTGCTGCCGGTGTGGGCAATAATCTGCCCCTTCTGCACAACATCGCCAACTTTGACGAGCTGGTCGTTGAGGTGCGAGTACAGCGACATGAGCCCAAGGCCGTGGTCGATAACAATCAGGTTGCCATAAATGCCAAGGTTGCCGCAGAAAACCACGCGTCCGCTGTTGGCGGCGGGCACTTCTGCATTGCGCACCGAGGCAAGGTCAAAGCCCAAGTGGTATGATTCGCCCACGGGCTTGCCTTGATAGCTGAAGAAACGGTGATCGCCAAAACCGGCGCGCGGGGCAGAGCGGGGCAGGCGTTCAAACGCGCCGCTCCACAGCATGGCCGAAGCAGAGTCGTGTCCGATTTCGCGCAGGGCCTGCACGTTGGCGTTGCGCACCTGATTGTTGATGTACAGGTAGCACTCCAGCGGGTTGGCCGCGTCAGGGGCCAGATCGCGCAGCTTGCTTTCAACAGCCAGCAGGAAGTTGTCCGTCACTTCAATGCTGTCACTTTTAAATACCCGTTCAAAGGTCATGACAGTCAGGTGGCTTTTGGTCACGTTGCCCGCAAGGTCGGTAGCGGTGATTTCCACGCTGTTTTTATAATCGCGGGCCGTCATGGTGTAGGGGAAGGGGAAAAAGCAGATATAGCTGCCGTCTTTTTGCAGGTAGCCGGGCACAAAATAGCCTGCAACCAGCACACCGCTGTTGCTCACTTCTTCGTCAATGGTGTAGCGCACCACGGCGGTACCGCCACGGCGAACGTTGGGGGGCAGGGTTTTTACAGAAATGCGCGGCGGCTGCGTGTCGAGGCGCATGGGCAGCTGAACCGTGCGGGTGTTACCCTGACCAAAACCGGCAAGCGAGCCGTCTGTGGCGCGTATTTCAAGTTCAAACGCCCCTTCGCGCAGGTTGGCGTCCTTCATGGGGACTTCTACCTCGCGCTCGGGAATGTATTTGTCAAAATGCTTGCTGTAGATGACATTAAGAATATTGTTTTTGCGCACGCCCACCGAGATGGAGCGAATGCCGGAAGGGTCCTTCATGCGCACCTTGAGCACGCTGGCAGGAGAAACCTTGCCGGTGTTGGGCGTCACATCCACAACCGGGCCGTCCAGATCCTTAAAAAAAACGTAGCCACCAACTACCAGCAGGGCGACCACTAAAATACCTAGTACCGATGAAAACAAACTTCTTTTACGCATTTCCGACTCCTCAATCTCGCTTCCCGAAGCGTTGCATAAAGAAAGGCAAGTTTCAAGGAAAAGTCTGGAACTTCTCTTGATCTGCCCCAAAGCCCCGCTGTGCACATTGACTTGGCGTAAAAAATCTGTTTTCACTTCCGCAGTATGCAGTACGGTAAATATACCACGGCTGGGGGCCCGCCCCGCGAGCCTTCTCCATCCGTGGATCCCAAACGTCTACGGCGTCGTATGGTGCGCGATCAGCTCGAAGCGCGCGGCATAAACGACCCCGGGGTGCTTGGGGCCATGATGGCCGTGCCGCGTCACCTTTTTGTGCAGGAAGCCCTGCGCTCTCAGGCCTACGAAGACACCCCCCTGCCCATCGGCTACGGGCAGACCATTTCACAGCCATATATCGTTGCCCTGATGACCCAGCTGCTTGAAGTGCAGCGGGGCATGCGGGTGCTTGAAATAGGCACGGGCTCTGGCTATCAGGCCGCAGTGCTTGCCACCATGGGCTGCACGGTATTTACCGTTGAGCGTATGCGCGAGTTGTATCAAAATACCTCGTGCCTCTTGCGACAACTGGGACTTAGGGGTATCCACATGCAGCGGCGTGACGGCACGCTTGGCATGCCCGAGGCCGCGCCATTTGACCGTATCATTGTCACAGCCGGCGGGCCGGAAGTGCCGCGCCCCCTTGTTGAACAGCTTGACGAGGGCGGCATAATGCTTATTCCCGTAGGGTCAAAGCCTCGTACTCAGCGCCTTGTGCGCGTGTGCAAGGAACAGGGGCGCGTTAGCAGCGAAGACCTGGGGCCGGTAGTTTTTGTGGATCTGGTGGGCGACCACGGCTGGTAGATACACCGTCGCCAAGCCCGCCGTAATTGAAGGAGTTGTCATGGGATCCTGTTCATCCTGTTCTTCTGCGTCTACTTGCTCGAGTGCAAAGGGCAATGGCGGCAGCGGAGAATGTAATGACCCTATGGCCAAGCAGGACCGCGCGATAGCCGACTGCTTGGGCCATATTCGCCACAAGATATTTGTTATGAGCGGCAAGGGCGGCGTGGGCAAAAGCTCTGTAACCGTCAATACTGCTGCGGCGCTGGCACGGCGCGGGTTCAAGGTCGGCATTCTTGATGTCGACATTCACGGCCCCAGCGTGCCCAATCTGCTTGGTCTTACCAGCACGGTTGAAATCGACGAACCCACCCAGCTGATGATTCCGGCGGCGTACAACGAAAACCTGTCGGTCATCTCCATGGATACGTTTCTGCAGGACAAGGACCAGGCCATTCTGTGGCGTGGGCCCAAAAAAACCTCGGCCATTCGCCAGTTTATTGCAGACGTGAAGTGGGGCGAACTGGATTTTCTGCTCATCGACTCCCCTCCAGGAACCGGCGACGAACACATGACTGTCATGCAGTCCATTCCTGATGCCCTGTGCGTGGTTGTGACCACCCCTCAGGAAATTTCTCTGGCAGACGTGCGCAAGGCCATCAACTTCTTGCAGTACACCAACTCCAACGTGCTTGGCGTGGTGGAAAACATGAGCGGTCTTGTGTGCCCCCACTGCCACCAGGAAATCGACCTGTTCAAGAAGGGCGGCGGCGAAGAGCTTGCCAAGCGCTACGGCCTCAAGTTTCTTGGTGCTGTGCCGCTCGATCCCACCACTGTGGTTGCGGCTGACAAAGGTATTCCTGTGGTGTACCTTGAAGCGGAGAGCGCGGCCAAGGAGGCCTTCCTTAACCTGGCAGATTCCATTGCCAACGCTGCCGACGGCAGCCTGGAAGCCCTTGCCAGCTCCCACCGCTAAAGGCATCGCGAGCGTGGCTCGGTAGAAATGCAGGCTTCCCTGGCGGTCGGGACCGGTCGCCGGGGGAGCTTTTTTTCTCCTTTTCTCCCGTATTCTTTTATGGTAACGCATTGAAAAATTCGCACGGAGCGCCTGAGAGGAAGAATGCTTAATCTTGCTAATAAAATTACACTGTTACGCATTTTAATGACCCCTCTGGTTGTTTTGCTGCTCTATTTTGAAGGGCCTGTCGCCTGTATTTTGGCTACACTGGCCTTTATTTTTGCCTCTCTCACCGACTGGGCAGACGGATATATCGCCCGCCGCTCCAACATGGTTACCAGCATGGGCAAGTTTCTTGACCCGCTGGCCGACAAGGTGCTGATCTGTTCGGTGCTGATCATGTTTGTGAAGCTTGGCTGGGCCCCTGCCTGGGTGGTCATTATTATAGTATGCCGCGAGCTTGTGGTTACAGGCCTGCGCGCCATTGCCATTGACGAGGGTATTGTTCTGGCTGCCGACAAGTTCGGTAAGGCAAAAACTGTGCTTCAGATTTTTGCCATTGTGCCGCTTACCCTGCATTACCCTCTGTGGGGCATGGATTTGCAGCCCCTCGGTCTGGGGCTGCTTTATACGGCTCTGGTGCTGGCCATTGTTTCAGGCTCGAACTATTGCTATGATTTTTACCGCAATACGCGTAAACAGGCAGGTTAACGGGTACAACGCATGAGTACGTTGCAGATCCGCCTGAAAAACTGCATCCAGACCATTCTGGAACTGGAGCCCGACATGCGTGCCGGGGTCTGGGGCCGTCACTTTGATGAGGAGCTGAGTACTCTCAAGGATTATCTGCATCAGGTCGATCAGATGAACCTTGCGGAGGAAGATGTTACGCGGCTGGAAAAAGCTACGGCCACGTTTTTGGCCGAGCTGCGGCTTTCGACTGGCAACGGTTCACAACCACAACGGCTGCTGCAGTAATGTTCTGGCGTACGTTCATTCTGGTTGTTCTGGGCCTTGTTAACGTGGTGCTCTTTGCACGCATGGTGTGGGGCCCCACAGGGCTTATCGAGTACCGCGAACTCAAGCACCAGTATGCCGAGCTTGAAAAGCAGATTGCAAGCCTTGATGCGGAAAACCTCTCTCTGAGCCGTGAAATTCGCCTTTTGCAGTCAGACAGCCAGTATATGGAAAAAGTCATTCGTCAGCGCCTCCATTATGTTCGCGACAACGAGGTGCTCTATCTTTTCGGCGACGTGGCGAAACCGGGGCGGGAGCAGAAACCATGACGGAAAAAATTGAATGGTATAAAGAAGTCCTGGAGCTTGAGCCCAATTCCAAGGTCTTTTTTCCTTTGGCCCGTCTGCTGGCCGAGGCCAATCGTATTGACGAGGCAGTTGAAATTCTGGAGCAGGGCCTTGCCCGGCACGAAGAATTTCTGGAAGCCCGTCTCTACCTCATAGAGCTGCTGCACTCTGCCAACAAGCTGGAAGCCTGCGAAAAGCAGGTGGGTCGGCTGACCAAGATGTTTTCTACCTATGCCGGGTTCTGGCAGGCGTGGGCCGCGTGCATCAATGCCGCTGGCAATGCCCCGGATACTGCGGCTGTGCTGCGTTTTCTGGCCCTCAATTTTTCGAAGGGGCCAGTTTCGCTGCATGATGTGATCAATCAGGGGCTTGCCTCCATGGCTGGCGGCGGGGCAGAAACTGCCGGGCAGGCATACACGCAACCTGCTGGCGTTGCCCAGCCCGCGGAACTAGCCGTTCGTGCCGTTCAGGCATCACATGATGTAGTACCCGGCTTTGCAGAAACTGCGCCTGCGGCTTCTGTGGCTGCAGCCGCAGCCCTCGCGGGGCAGATGGCTGCCAGCCATGCCGCCGCACCTGTGGCCGAACCGGTTGCAGATGATATCACCAGGGAATCCGATGCTGCGTACAGTGCAGGCGGTAACCAGGGTTCTGTTGACCAAGAGCTTTCCCACGATTCCATTGATTTTGATCCTGATCTCGCCATGGCCGAAGACGACGCGCTGCCGTCCGAGGTCGAAGAAGGTGTTTCCCCCATGGTGGCCCATGGGGCAGATGCCTATGCTGCCTATGCCGCTCCGGTTACGCAAACCGAGGCTGTGGTTGTGGAAGATGCGGACGAAGCCGAAGAGCGTTTTTCACTGCGCACGCGTTCCATGGCCGAAGTGTTGGCCGAACAGGGCGATATCAAGGGCGCGCTTGATATTTATCATGAACTTGCAGCCGCGGCGGTGCACCCTGAAGAAAGCGCCGACCTGCGCCAGCGCATTGCTACGTTGACCGCCCGCCTGGGCAATGTCCAGACGTTGGATACCGTCCAGCCCGCAGCTTCGGCAGAACCAGCCAGCGGTAAGGACAAGCTCATAAGCATGCTTGAAGCCTTGGCTGAACGAGTTGAAGCCAGGGCGCACAGTTAATGAGGGAGATCACTGTGTTGAAATCATATGTGCGTTACATCTTTTTGCTGATGTTTGCTGCCTCGCTTGTAACGGGTTGCAGTTCATATCAGCCTACCAAGAACGTCTGGAAATCCACAAAGTCGTTTTGGAACACCTACGTGAGTCCTCCGGCTAGCGTGGATTTTGATGAAAAAGGCAACCTTTCGCCCCAGGCGCTTTCCCTCACGCACAGCATGATGGGCATTGACGTTGAGCTCACGCGCCTGGAGCGGGTTATGCTTAATGCCGACAAGCCGCCGACGCGTGAATGGCTGAATTCGTTCCTTACATCCTTCCCCTGGATCAGTGGTTTTGCCGGTGTGAAATACGACGGCACCATCCTTGGGCAGGAACCCGCCAATCCTGTGAAGCCGCTTGACTTCATCCCCCTGCTTTATGAAGACAAAAAGCAGAGCACCCGCGCCCTGCGTGCTGATGTGCAGAATTCGCCCTACGGGCCCGAAGTGCTGCTTGCCTCGCCGCTCTATGACGGCGTGGACTTCCTGGGTGTGGTTGTGGCCAACTTTGATATGCGTTCGCTCATGCAGTATTCGCACACCCCGCAGGATGTGGTCATTCTTTCGCCTCAGGCTCTGCTCTGGCCCGGCAAGTACGACTTTGCCTCCACACCTCTTGCTGGTGTGAACTGGGACGAAGTTGTCACCAAGACCTCCTCGGGGTCCTGCTCTAACGTAAATGGCAAGTTTTACTTTAACGTGCGCTACCTCGGTAATGTGCCTCTTATCTTTGCCGTGGCAGAGTCGGGCAACTTCCCGCAGGGCAATGGCAGCGTTGATCAGGGCCTGTCCTTCTTCCCCAAGGAACGCCCCAAACTCACTCCTCCGCCGCATGTTGAGCGCAAGAACAAGAACCGCTTTGAAGAAAGCCAGAATGTGGACGTAACGCCCGAACAGGCCGCTGGCGCACCCGCTCAGGCCTCCGGCAAGCCTGCTGGTGGCGCGGACATTCAGCCCGGCAGCCACGACAGTATGCTGCTGCGCCAAAA
Source organism: Desulfovibrio sp. (assembly GCF_009712225.1). Taxonomy (NCBI): domain Bacteria; kingdom Pseudomonadati; phylum Thermodesulfobacteriota; class Desulfovibrionia; order Desulfovibrionales; family Desulfovibrionaceae; genus Desulfovibrio; species Desulfovibrio sp. The sequence goes on from NZ_WASP01000006.1 coordinate 350,055, forward strand.
GAAGGCCGAACGCCGCAAGGTGCAGGAACGTCAGCTGGAAGGTGAAAATGCTTCTGTTGACCGTACGCCGCGTCCTGCCAAGGCAAAGAAGGAAACGCCGCCTACCGGCCTTGGCATAGCGCCTGATGAGGATGCCGCTACCTTGCCCGGTGGCCGCCCCAGCCCCTTCGGTCCCAAGGACGGTGAAGACGCCGACAAGCCTGCTGACAGCAGTGCCAAGCCTGCCAGCAGCAGTGCCAAACCCGCTGATGCCAGCGCCAAGCCTGCGGATAACAGCGCGGGCAGCGAACCGCCAGCAGAATTGTCTGGCGGGCGGCCAAGTCCCTTTGGGCCACGGAACTGACGCACTCAAGCTTAAGACTTGCGCCGCCCCGGGGCGGCGC